>CAXSDM010000001.1:0-18836 GCA_964235575.1 uncultured Acidobacteriaceae bacterium
ACTCCCAACCTCCCGTCCCAAACCCGCGTCCTAAGTAGGACTAAGGAGCGATCATGCCTTACCTCGAAATCAAAGATGGAACCGAGCTTTACTTCAACGACTGGGGCACCGGCGAGCCCGTGGTGCTCATCCACGGCTGGCCGCTCAGCTCTGCGATGTGGGAGCACCAGGCCATGTTCCTCGTGAGCAATGGCTACCGCGTCATCGCCTACGACCGCCGCGGCTTCGGCAAGTCGTCGCAGCCCTACACCGGCCACAACTACGATCGTCTCGCCGACGATCTCGCCGAACTGATGACGGCGCTCAAGCTTCAGAATGCCGCTCTCGTGGGTTTCTCCATGGGTGGCGGTGAGGTCGTCCGCTACCTGAGCCGGCACGCGGCCCGCGGAGTCTCGAAAGCCGTTCTCATCTCCTCCGTCGCGCCGTTCATGCTCAAGACCGAGGACAATCCCGACGGCACTCCCGAGAGCACCTTTGACGAGTTCCGGCAGAACATTCTCAAGGACCGTTTCGCCTTTCTCAACGAGTTTGGCCCCAAGTTCTACGGGCGCTCGGCCTTGCACCACACGGTCTCCGAGCCCGTGCTGAACTGGACGTTTGCCCAGGCCGCTATGGCCTCGCCAAAAGCGACTCTCGACGATCTCACCGCCTTCTCCACCACCGACTTTCGCCAGGAGATGCGCTCCATTCCCACCCGCACGCTTATCATTCACGGCACCAGCGACACCACCGTCCCCATCGACGCTGCAGGCCGCGCCGCCGCTAAAATCCTCCCTAACTCCACCCTGATCGAGTACGACGGCGAGCCCCACGGCCTGTTCATGACCGCGGCGGACCGGCTCAATAATGATCTGCTCAACTTCCTTGGAGGCGATCACAACACCGTCCCCAAACTCGATCAGATCTAGCCCACATCCGCATGTTCAATCCTGAACAGTTAGGCTTGCTGCCGACCGAGGAGCGCAATCCCCGGTCGGCGCATCTTGATGAACTCTCAACGGCTGATCTCCTCTCGGTAATTAATGAAGAGGAGGCCACTGTGGCGGCTGCCGTGCGGAAGGCGATCCCGGTGATCGCTCAGGTGGTCGACGCCATTGCAGAACGCTTCCTGCGTGGCGGGCGATTGTTTTATGTCGGCGCAGGCACCAGCGGGCGCCTCGGCGTGCTCGACGCAAGCGAATGCCCGCCAACTTTCTCGGTCGAGCCGGGACTGTTCGTCGGGCTGATCGCAGGCGGAGAAACAGCGCTGCGAAGGTCATCCGAGCAAAGCGAAGACTCCGAAAACCAGGGTGCCGCGGACCTCGTCGCACACGCCCTCACCGAGATCGATACGGTCGTCGGGATCGCAGCCTCCGGACGGACTCCCTACGTTCTGGGAGCGCTCGCCGCGGCAAATGAACTCGGCGGGTTGAGTGTGGCTTTGACGTGTGCCGGCGGGGGTTTGGAGCGCTCCCGGATGGCGGCGGCCGCTCAGTTAGCCATTGAGCTTGCCACCGGGCCGGAGGTCCTCACCGGCTCAACCCGCATGAAGGCTGGCACCGCGACCAAGATGGTGCTCAACATGATCTCGACCGGCGTGATGGTCAGGCAGGGCGCGGTCTTCGGCAATCTGATGGTCAACGTGCAGCCCAGCAATGCGAAGCTCGTCGATCGCGCCCGGCGCATCATCGTGGCAGCCACGGGGTGCGACGACGCGAGGGCTGCGCAACTGCTGACCGAGGCTGGAAGCGTCAAAGGAGCAATCGTCATGCAGCAGCTTGGGCTCACCTATGCCGCTGCCGCCGCGCGGCTGAAGCGCGCAAACGGCGTGCTTCGGAAGGCGCTGGAACGGTAAGTTTACTTTTACGGAACGAGCGGAACGGCTAGACTGGCTTGCATGAGCGAGCCCGAACCGCCGCCTGCACGCGACGAGCCCAACCCGCAACTCACACAGCCTGAGACGCTCGAACCGGCTGCCGAACGCGCCTTTGCAGCGGCACCCGCCGAGACGCAGGCTGGCAAGGGCGCGCGCGCACCCGCGGCTACCTTCATCTTCTTCACCGTCATGCTGGACATGCTCGCGCTGGGTATGATTGCGCCGGTGCTGCCCAGGCTGATCGAATCGTTTCTGCACGGGGACACCTCGGCCGCGGCCAAGATGCTGGGCATTTTCGGCACGACGTTTGCCGGCATGCAGTTCTTCTGTTCTCCGATTCTCGGCTCGGTGTCCGACCGCTTTGGCCGCCGGCCCGTGGTGCTGCTGTCGAACTTCGGTCTGGGCGCGGACTACCTGATGATGTCCTGGGCGCCTGCGCTCCATTGGCTGCTGCTGGGACGCATCATCTCCGGGCTTACCGCTTCGTCCATTCCCACAGCGATGGCCTACATGGCGGACGTTACTCCGTCCGAGCGCCGCGCCGCCGCCTTTGGCATGCTGAATGCGGCATTTGGCGTTGGCTTCGTGCTCGGGCCGGCGCTGGGAGGCGTTCTTGGCTCGGTCAGTCCGCGGCTGCCGTTCCTGGTTGCGGCGGGGCTCTCGCTCACGAACGGGCTATATGGCTTGTTCGTGTTGCCGGAGTCGCTGAAGACGTCCAACCGCGCGCCGTTTTCCTGGCGGCGTGCCAATCCGATCGGCTCGCTCGTGATGCTGGGTAGAACCAGGGTCATTGTGATTATGTCGGTGGTGCTTTTGCTCGGGTACACGGCGCAGCAGTCGCTCTTGAACGTTTACGTACTCTATGCGGATTACCGGTATCACTGGAGCGATCGCACCGTCGGGCTTTCGCTGGGATTCGTGGGCGTGTTTACCATTCTGTACGGAGCTTTTCTGGTTCGTTGGGCGGCGAAACGGTTTGGTGAGCGCGTGTGCATCTACTGCGGGCTGCTGGGAGGCAGCATCGGCTACACCTGCTTCGGGCTGTCGAAGACAGGGGTTCTGTTCTGGTTCGCCATTCCGTTTCTGAATCTTATGTCGCTCACCTGGCCGTCGGCCCAGGCGATCATGAGCCGCGGCACCTCGCCGAGCGAACAGGGCCAGTTACAGGGGGCCATCAACGGCCTTCGCGGCGCGGCCGGAATCGCCGGGCCCGGGCTGTTTACCTATATCTTTGCGCGCGCGGTGGGCGATCACGCCATCGTGCACCTGCCCGGGCTGCCGTTTTTTACCGCCGCGGCGCTGCTGGTGATTGCGATACCGATCAGCCTGTGGGCGACACGGGGGAGGCGGCCGGTGCTGGCGACGACCTAGAGGGTCCCCTCCCCCTCCCCCCGCCTAAAGTAGGCAAAGTCTTCGAAACAAAGAACTTAGGTCCGGACTTCGGGTGTGCAGGTCCAGACTTTGTTTACAGAAGATGATTACGGTGCGTACAAGCGCAGACATCCGGCCGAAAAATCTATCTACTTCCAGTATAACGGGTGGTGCAAGTAACTACGCCAAGGCTAAATGCTTCATTGGAAGGGGTTTGCGGGCTACCTCCCCTTGACAGCTCCCTGAGTGGTTCTCCGCCGGATGTGGCTGTCCTGAAAGCAAGCAGATTCTCCGCCTTGCGGCGAAGGACAACAGTCATTTCTGGGAGCCAGCTATCTTTCTATCGGAGAACGGCTCGAGCCTGGCTCTTCTGCTACTCAGAAAAGGGTGCCTTTGCAAGGCGACCAAGCAGCTGAGACGCAGTCTTTCCGAGTGTCGGATGGAGCCAGTGCGGTGTGATCTGAGCCAGGGGTTCGAGGACGAAACGCCGTTCGTGCAGCGCGGGGTGCGGCAGGATGAGATTCGGAAGGTCCAGTACAAGATCGTCGAACCAGAGCAGGTCGAGATCGAGGGTGCGTGGACCCTTGGGGATCGCGGTTGCGGATCGGTCGCGGCCCATCGCGAGTTCGATCGACTGCAGTGCGTGGAGCAGCGGCAGGGGCTCAAGCGCGGTCTCGAGCAACGCCGCGGCATTCAAAAACCTGGGCTGCTTAATATAGATAAGGGGAGCGGTGTCGAACAAGGTGGAGACGGCGATCACTTTACCAAGCGCACGCAAATGCTCGATGGCCAGGGTCAGGTTCTGTTCGCGTCCGCCCCACGGCGACGAGAGGTTGGAACCGAGGGCGATTGCCGCGCGATGAAAAGGCGCGGCAGGCTCAGGCATGGGCCGGGGTGAGAGCTGGCCTTAGCCCGGGCGAGGCGATGGAGCGCGCGGTGCCTTCGGAAGCTTCGTCGAAGCCGGGCGCGAGCTCCCAGGCGGAGCGGTCCCGGATGAGTCTTTGCACCAGGGCGGTGTGCATGGCGTGGCCGGCGCGCTCGGCGACGACGCGGCCCTGGATGCGTCGTCCGGCGAGGGCGAGATCGCCTATGAGGTCGAGCACCTTGTGCCGGACGAATTCGTCGGGGAAGCGCAGCGGGCCGTTGAGGATGCCGGTGCGAGTGAGAATGATGGCGCAGGCCTCGGACGCGCCGCGGATCAGGCCCATGTTGCGCAGCATCGGCTCATCTTCTTTGAAGCCGAAGGTGCGGGCGGGGGCGATGAGCTGGGCGTAGTCGCCGAGGTCGAGGTCGCCATGGAAGGTCTCGCAGCCGATGGGGGAAGGGAAGTCGATGGTGTAGTCGATGGTGTAGCCGGCTCCGGGATAGACGCCGATGAACTTCGAGCCGTCGCAGACTTCGACCGGCTTGAGGACGCGGAGGTATTCGCGGCGTCGGCGCTGGGTGCGCAAGCCTACGCGATCAAAGGCGTCCACGTAGGGCAGTGCGCTGCCGTCGAGGATGGGAACTTCGAGGTTGTCGACCTCGACGATGACGTTGTCGACGCCGCAGCCGATGAGCGCGGAGAGCAGATGTTCGGTGGTCTGGATGAGGACGGACTGGCGCATGAGGGAGGTCGCGTAACTGACTTTCGCGACGTTGCGGCCAGTGGCGGGGATCTCGAAGTTGTCGAGATCGGTGCGGCGGAAGACGATGCCGGAGCCGGCGGCGGCGGGCACCAGGCGCATGGCGACCATGGCTCCGCTGTGCAGGCCGACGCCGGAGAAGCTGATTTCGGATTGAATGGTCCGCTCAAGATGAGCGGCACTGGACGATGCGTGCAAGGGCTTCCTTCCGCCGGTGAGAGAAGATTACATGAGGGCAGGGCCGGTGCGAGTGTGGTCAATCGGACACAGTTGCGTGTTCTGGTTCGGGGATTGGTGGTAGGAGGTGGTGGGATCTGGAGGAAAACAAACAACGGCAAAAGCAAATACAGAGGTCCTTCGCTTCGCTCAGGATGACGTGATTTTGTTGTTTGGGTTGGTGGTTTGGTTGTTGCTTGGTTGCTGGTCTGGAAGTGGGGGTTAACTTCTTTGGTTCCGGGGTGTCTCTTCTGCGGCGGTTAGAAGTTGCAATGTTCTGTTCAGCTTAGCGGCTCTCGTCGAAGCGACGCTTGAGCCGCCTCTGCGAACAGGGCGACTACGCGGGCGATCGGGAGGCCGACTACGTTGAAGTAGCAGCCCTCGATGCGCGGGATCCAGCGGGCGGCATAGCCCTGAATGGCGTAGGCGCCGGCCTTGTCCATCGGCTCTCCGGAAGCGACATAGGCGGCAATCTCATCGGGAGCGATCAGGTTCATGGTGACCTGGGTGATCTCTACGTCCGAGAAGATCTCGCCCGGCGCGGAGGAGGAGACGACGGCGATGCCGGTCATGACGGCGTGGGTGCGGCCGGAGAGCAGGGTGAGCATACGGACCGCGTCGGCGGGGTGGAGCGGCTTGCCGAGGATCTCGGTGGCGTGATCGGAGAGGCTGGGAACGACCACGGCGGTGTCGGCGGCGAGGACGACGACCGGCTCCGTGCCGTCCTGGTGGCGGGCGAAGACGGCTTGCGCCTTTTCGATGGCGAGGCGCTGGACGTAGGCGGCCGCGGATTCGTGCGGCAGGGCAGTTTCATCGAGCGCGGAAGGCTCGACGATGAAGTCGAAGCCGGCCTGGGTGAGGAGCTCGCGGCGGCGCGGGGAGGCGGAAGCAAGGATGAGCATGGCAGAGGAGAGTACAGGATCAGGCGGGTTGGACGGAGACGACGGCTTCCATGGTGTGGGCCTGGTTGGGGGCGAGCGTGACCTTGTCTATGGCGGTGTTGGCGGTCTCGACGCAGACGAAGCCGGGCCAGGCGTCGTTGGGGAGGTCGCTGAAGGTGGCGCTGACCTCGGCCCAGGGGTTCCAAAGGACGGTGGTGGCGGAGTTCTGTTTGGTGTTGGTAAGGACGCGCTGGTTTCCGGCGTCGTGGATGAGGACGGGCGCGGTGTGGCCGGGGAAGACGCGGTCGGTGGTGGCGGTGAGGGTGAGGTCGCCGGCGGGCGTGGTTTTCTGCTTGGCTCCGTCGGTTTTGTCGAGGTAGGGAGCGGAGGAGAGTCCGGTGATGGGCGTGGTGCGGACGTCGGCGATGGCGAAGTAGGTGTGGAGGGCCTCTTCGAAGGGCAGGAGCTCCGGCGCGAGGTTGGCGACCGAGAGGCGCAGGGTGAGGGTGCGGCCGGCGTTGGCGCCGAAGATGAGCTCGTAGGCGACGCGGAAGTGGTCGAAGCCGAGGCTGCGGCTCAGGTCGGTGGGGCCGAGGGTGAAGGTGAGATGGAGGGTGGGTTCCTCGCCGGGGAGCAGGGCGGCGTTGGCGAGGGTCCAGTCCTGAATGCGGGCGAAGCCGTGCGAGGGACCGGGCTGGCCTCCGCCACGCGGTCCGAACCAGGGAAAACAGATGGGGATGCCGCCGCGGATGGCCTTGCCGGGCGCGAACTCGGAGTCCGCGGAGAGGAAGAGTGCAGGGGGCTGGCCGGCCGGCTGCCAGTGCGTGAGATGCGCGCCCTGCAGGTAGACGGTGGCGGCGCAGGTAGGCAGGGTGATCTGCGCACGCTGGAGAGCACCGGCGTCTTCAAAGTGGAGAACGCCGGGGAGGGCGAAGGACTCGTTCAGCGTGGCGGCGGGCGTGGCGGTCATGGTCCTGAGTTTACCGCCGCGGGCGCACGGGCGGGGCATCTGCATCCAAAGGTCTATGGTGAAAGCGCTGTTATGCGATCTCGATGGGACGCTGGTCGAAAGTAACTGGCTGCACGCGGAGGCCTGGCAGGTTTCGTTTCGCGAGATGGGCATTGAGCTGGAGCTGGAGGAGGTGCGGCGGCAGATTGGCAAGGGCGGCGAGGAGCTGGTGCCGGTGTTTGTGCCGTGGTGGAAGCGCAAACACATCCAGGAGCCGCTCGAGGCCTATCGCAAGTTCGTGTTTCAGACGGATTATCTGGCGCGGGTGAAGCCGATTCCAAGGGTGCGGGAGTTCCTGCTGCGGCTGAAGAAGGCGGACATACGGCTGTCGCTGGCGTCTTCGGCGAGCAAGGAAGATCTGCTGGTCTATAAGAAGATCGGGCAGATGGAGGACCTGATCGAGGAAGAGAGCTCCGCAGACGACGCTGAGCGCAGCAAGCCGCACCCCGATATCTTTCAGGCGACGCTGAAGCGGCTGGGATTGAAGCCGAAGGACGTGCTCGCGCTGGGAGACACGCCGTACGACGCGGAGGCGGCGGGGAAGGCGAACATCTGGACGATCGGGGTGACGACGGGAGGATGGTCTCGCGAGGATTTGCTGGCTGCCGGGTGTGTTGAAGTGTACAAGGACGTAGGGGAGCTGCTGGATCGGTTTGAGGAGAGCGCGCTGGCGCGGTAACCGATTTATTGCCTGCGGAAGATTCTCTTGACCCAGAAGGTTCCCAGATAGGCCAGCGCGAGGACCATGACGGTTGCGCCGATGGGCAGGCCGATGAGCCGGTAGCTGACGGTGAAGTCGGCGTGGTGGCCGGCGGCGTTCCAGAACAGGATGCTCATGATGGCGAAAAAGGTGGCGGCGAAGAAGGCGGCCATGCCGGTGGCCATGCCCATCAGGATGCTGGCGAACCAGCCGAGGTCGCGGACCGGCGCGCCGAAGACGTAGCCTGTGGCCAACGACTTCCGCTCTGGCAGTCTCGCGTTGTAGGTGCTCTCGCGCATCACAGATATAGAATAACCCCTCATGGCTGACAGCGTTTCCACCCCATCGACGAGCACACTTTTGAACGCGGCTGAGCTGGCGCGGAGCCTTGTGCTGCAGACCGCGCCCAATGGCGTGCGGTATACGGCGTTTGGGGAGACCAAGCTGGACGATGCTGAGCTCGAGCGCGTGGTTGCGGCTGTGCCTGCGGCGATTGCACCGGCGCTGGCGGGCCGGGCGTTCTACTTCGTTCCGCTGACGCTGCCTGCCGGGCTGAGCGAGACGCCGGCGCGCAAGGATGCGCATCGGAGCTCGACCGAGGAGACGCTGGTGGCTGCGGCGTATACGGCCGAGCTTTCGGACGAGGCGATCTGCCACCGAAATGTGCCTGTTGGCGCCTCCGGATCGATGCCGGCGCATGAGGGTGTTTTTATCTCCGCACGGCTGCTGCGCGACCAGTTTGCGCTGGCGTTTGAGTTTTTTATCAATGTCGGGAATGCCTTTGCGGCGGAGGCCGGCGTTTCGGAGAGCTTTGCCGCGCTGGCCTGGTCGCAGGCGAAGGCCGACATCCGCGGGGAGACCAGCCACTATGCCTGGGAGAGCCGGACCGCCGCGCTGGTCGACCGTGAGCAGCCGGAGGAAAAGGCGAAGTCGGAGTTCCTGGAGAGCGCGTTCGCGGATGCGGTGGCGATCTACCTGCTGTCGCTGGCTGTCGACTTCGACTACGCCGAGCTGCGCGAGCGCGAGTATCCGCTGCTTGCGCCGAACGCGCTGGCGGATCGGCTGCGGCTGGTTGCGCAGCTGTTCCCGCCGAATGCGGGGTATGAGTTCAGCATTCGCTATCGGCGGCGGGCCTGAGTTAATTTAGCGTATGTTTGCCATGGCTGCGCGGAAAAGCTGTTCGAACTCCTTCGCGCCGGGATCCCGAGCCACAGCTGACTCCACGGCCTTCTGCGCTACGGGCCGGGCGTAGCCAAGGTTGACCAGCGCGGAGAGGACGTCTTCTGCCACCGCGCCGAGCGCACCTGGGCGGGCGGGGCTTTCTTCCGGGCGGCCGGTGAGGTCTTCGAGCTTGTCTTTGAGCTCTAGCACGACGCGCTCGGCGGTCTTCTTGCCGATACCGGGAATCTTGACCAGCGCGGCATGATCGCCTCCGCGAATGGCCGTTACCAGGCGATCCGCAGCCACCCCGCTCAGCACCGTGATGGCGAGCTTTGGGCCGATTCCGGAGATGGTCAGCAGCCGCTCAAAGAGCCGTTTCTCCTGCATCTGCGAGAACCCGTAAAGCGCCAGCTGGTCCTCCGCCACGCGTGTGTAGATGTGGAGCCGGGTCTCGGCGCCTTCGGCTGGCAGGTCGGAAAACGTGGCCACCGAGATCGCCACGTCGTAGCCTACGCCAGCGCACTCGACGAGCGCCTGGTTAGGATGTTTGGCGAGCAGCACGCCGCGCAGATGTCCGATCATGTGCCCTGATTGTAGCGGGAGTGTGAAACGATGAAGAGCCTCATGGCCTTTGAGAATGACACGATCGCCGCTATCTCGACGCCTCCCGGCCGCGGCGGCATTGGCATTGTGCGGCTTTCGGGCCCGGATGCCGGCACCCTTGCAAGCTCGCTCGTACGGCTGCGGAACCCGCTCGCCGCGGGGCGCACGCGCTTCGCCGAGGTGCTTGATAGGGAGGGTGCGGTGCTCGATCAGGCGGTGGTCACGTTTTTTGCTGGCCCGCGTTCGGCGACAGGGGAAGACGTCGCCGAGATCGCCATGCATGGCTCGCCGGTGTTGTTGGGCCACATGCTTCAGGCTTCCATCGCTCAGGGTGCGCGCCTGGCCGAGCCGGGCGAGTTCACGCAGCGCGCCTTCCTGAACGGCCGCTTGGACCTGACGCAGGCCGAGGCAGTCCGCGACCTGATCGACGCACAAACGCTGCAACAGGCACGGGTGGCCGCCGCTCAGCTTGGCGGCTCGCTGGCACGGACGCTTGCGCCTATCAAGCAGGAGCTTGTCTACCTGATCGCTGAACTTGAGGCCGGCGTCGACTTTGCTGAAGACGATCTGGACCTGCTGCCAGATGCCGCGATCGCCTCGCGCCTGGCGGCTCTGCAGGCTTCGCTTACAGAGCTTGCGTCCACGTACCGCTATGGCCGCTTGCTGCATGAGGGCTTCACGATCGCGCTGGTAGGGCAACCCAACGCGGGGAAGTCTTCGCTGTTCAACCGACTGCTTGGACAGGAGCGCGCCATCGTCACGGCCCAGCCCGGCACGACGCGCGATCCCATCGCCGAGCCGCTCTCGTTGGCCGGCATCCCTGTCCGGCTGATCGATACCGCGGGCCTGCGCGATCCGGACGCGCCCGCGATGGAGGAGCCGGAACGCGAGGGCATCCGGCGCTCCCGCACAACGATGGCGGAGGCCGACCTGGTGCTTCACGTGGTGGATGCAACCAGCGTCAGGGTTGTGGCGCCTGACGCCTCGGCGATTGCGTTACCGGGTCCGGATGCAGAGGCGCTTGCTTCTCTGGAGGGCCGGCCGCATTTGCTGGTGCTCAACAAGTGCGATTTGCTTCCAACCGTGACCGGCCTAGTCGTTCAAGGTGTACTCGTTTCGGCATACACCGGCCGGGGCCTAGAAGAACTAAAGCGCGCCGCTGAGAGTGCGCTCACCGGCAGCGCACCGGGCGGTGACACCGCGGTGATCACCAGCCTGCGTCAGCATCAAGCGATGGAAGAGGCGCTCACGGCTCTGGCTCGCGCCTCTGATGCGTTGGTTCGTACGCTTGCGCACGAGTTCCTTCTGCTCGACCTGTATGCTGCCTTGAGTGCGCTGGACTCGCTGACCGGCGTGACCTCTGCCGAAGCCATCCTGGCCCGGATCTTTTCTACCTTTTGCATCGGCAAATAACAGCGGCTCCCGGCAGGCCAACCGCATTTCGTAAGTCCGCTCAATTCTTAGGTTGGGGCAATAGTTTGCCATTGAGTTGGTGATACGACCCTAGTGGGCGTTTTCTCTTAAGGAAAACGTCACCGCTCAGAGTCCCCTTCCAACAACCTGGCTGAAAAATGGGTAAACCGCCGGAGGGGCGAGACCATTCTAGGCGCACCACCTGTGCCCGTGCCGCAAGACGACAATCTGTGCCAACCCTCTATGACACCCTAGAGAACGGCTCTTCTGGCCAGCGGAGCCCTTTCGAACCCATCAGCAAGTACAACCGGTGCGCAAGAGCTCATCCTTCATCCAGCCGGTAATTGTTCTCAGCAGCCCTGGCATGTCTTCCGGCAGAGCGTCACCTCTCCAGGCCACGTGCTGGTCGGGACGGATCAAGGCGAAGCGTGCGCCATACCGCGGAAGCAGGCGGGCATCCCGGGGCTCGACAACCTTCAACGGCACTCCCATGTCTGCGGCCGCGCTGATGGCCTGTTCCACTTCTCCGCAGGATGCGTCCGCCGTAAGGAGAAGACTGATTCCTTCCCCGAAATGGTCGTATAGAGAGGATCCATCTTCAAGCCAGAGATGCGGAGCCAGGCTTCCGGGACACGCAGAGGGCCGATAGATCATGGTGTTGCTGGACGGCGGTTCAGAACCGTCGCCGACGATGATGGGTGAGTTGTCGTATCGGTAGCCCAGCACCACGCCCAGGGTGCGAAACTCGCGCAGCTTGGCGGCGAAGATGACATCGCCAGCTTCACGGCGGGTCGCATCACCCATTGGCCCCGGGGCTTCAAGGCCGGGGAGCGAAAGGTGATTGCCCAGCGCGCTGTAGTTCGCTACGGCTTCGTCAATCACGGCCAAGTGAATGGGACGCCGCTCCTGCTCGTAGCTTTGAAGCAGCGCGCTGCCACCCCAACCCTCGAGCACCGCGGCCAGCTTCCAGCCCAGGTCGACACCATCCGCGATTCCCATGTTCATGCCGTAGCCGCCAAAGGGTGGGTGGAGATGACAGGCGTCCCCGGCCAGAAAGATGCGGCCGTCCGAGTATGTGTCGGCGATAAGGCTGTGCGCAACCCAGGGAGAAGTTCCAATGATTTCCATTTCAAAGTCCAGGTTCGTCGCACGGCGGATCAAGTCTTTCGCATCGAGGGATTCGAGCGAACCTTCCACGCGCGTGGCGATGAAGTACCAGAGGTCCAACCCTTCCATCGGCCCGATCAGCGAAGGCACATCCGAGTTGATGCACCAGTACATGATGGCGGGGCCGTGAGGGATCAGGGCAGCGAGTCCAGGAGCGCGGAACTGCACGTTGTAGTTGCCGGCAATGCCTCGCTTACCCGCCATGGTGGCGCCGACGACCTCTCGGACGGCGCTGCGGGATCCGTCCGCGCCGACGAGAAATTTGCTATGCACCTCGGTCTCGACGCCGGTCCGCTGGTCCTTGACCCTTGTGACCACTTCGTCCTCCTGCTGCACCGTATGCAGGAAGCTGGTGTTGAAGAGGATTTGCGCTGCCGGCAAAGTGACGGCGTGGGCGCGGAGCACCTCTTCCAGCACATACTGCGGAATCCACTGCGCGGACTCCGAGTACAGATCGTTCTTTTCAGGCGAGCAATTGAAGGCGTTCTCGATCCTGGTAAGCTGCGGCCCGTTGAGACGGGTGGTGAAGATCACGTCCGGCGGGTAGTCCGCCGGAAGCCTGGACGCTGCGCGCAAGGCCCCGGCGATGCCCCAGCGGCGCAGATGTTCGCGGGTACGCGCGTTGGTCGTCTTCGCCCGAGGGTTTAGGCCGACCCGATCGTTTTGTTCGATCACAACGCAGGCGATCCCGCGCCGGGCAAGTTCGATCGCCGTCGAAAGGCCAACCGGTCCCGCGCCGACAACGAGCACGTCTGTGTGGAGCACTTGCAAGCTGGGCATGCTTCTTCCTTTGGGAAACGGTCAGACCTTCAGCATTTCTGCGGGCGGGAACTCTTCGCGCCACAGGTTCACCAGGCGGGGGCTCATCTGCCATGTCTTGGGACGCTGCGGGCTATCGGGGTGCCAGGGACGGGGCTCGAAGTATCCGAGTGTTTCGTCGGACATGCGATCAAGCTCCGCGTACAACTCGATGATCATGCCATCCGGGTTGCGGTGATAGATGAAGAGATTGTGGCCGATGCCGTGCCTTCCGGGTCCCCAGATCAGCCTGATGTTGTTGCGGCTGAGGTAATCGCAAGCGGCCTGCATGTGGGACCAGTCGCGCAGCTCGAAGGCGGTATGGTCGTGTCGCACCTCACCGCTTCCGATGAAGTTGACGGTGTGGTGGTCCGGGCCGCAACGCAGAAACGAGAACTGCCGCTCGAGCCAATCGGAGACGCGGAACCCCAAGACATCGCAGTAGAAATTCGTTATCGCGACCACATCTTCGACATGGAAGGCGACATGGCCCAGCTTGTTGGGGACGATTCCCTGGGTTGCGAAGCGGCGGCTGGACGGGGTCTGAGCACGGAAGATCTGGATTCTCGTTCCCTTGGGGTCAAGGAAGGTGAACTGATCGGCGATGCCGGGTTCCGGGTCGCGCTCCCGCCGGGTGTCCAGTCCATGCGCCTTGACCTGCTGCTCGAACTGATTGAGGTCTGCCTCTGACCCGAGCTGAAAGCCGAGCCCCTCGCACAGGGCAGCCGTTCCCTGCCGCAACACCACCGAGTGGTGATCGACCGTGCCGCCGAGATAGACTCGGTGGTCCTCCTTCTCGACCAGCGTGAGCCCCAGGACCTGTTGGTAATACTCCGACAACCGGTCGAGATCCGGCGTGATGTAGGAGGCGTGGGAGATCTTGCTTACGCTCATGATCGACATGGTTCAAACTCCTGGGATGTTGCGGCGAAGGTGACGTCGGACGGACGATCGAGCAGGTGTATCGGGCGTTCATCCCGATATTGGGCGGACAAGCACGAGCGTTTCGCCTGCTGTATAAATGATCGTGTTCAGTTTGGTGACTATAGACAAGCCGATGCTCGTTCGTCAACCACGAGCCTGATTCCGTTACAGACAGATCCGGGACAGGCCAGCGGCCGGAGGTGACTGGCCGTTCAAGGGTCCTTCGCGCGTCGATCGTTTGCTTCCATTCCATGCTCAAGGCGGAGCAGTTTGTCTCCGCGGCGCGACGCGTGGCGACGCAGGAAATGATTGTGATCATTGTGCTTGACAAGCGAGGCGAATTTCATCGAAAGTGATTGCGATCAGAAAGCGCGACTGCACGCGGCCGCTGCTGAAGTGCTCAAGAATAGTCAGGTGGCGCCGCACCCATCGGCGAGATTGGAATCAGCCCTACATGAAGAACCTGATCGCACGTCTTCCTGCCCGCGCAGTTTCGCTGGTCCTGCTGCTGTCGCTTTTGCTGCTTCCGAGCGTTGGAGCGCAAGGCACCTCTGCCTCCGTCACCGGTGCAGTCACGGATCTTTCCGGAGCCAACATTGCGGGGGCGACTGTCACCTACACCAACGTCGCCACGGGAGTGAAGGCGAGCGCGACGACCAACGATGACGGCATCTATCGCGTGGCTGGGCTGCTTCCAGGGGTGTACTCGGGAAGCGTGTTGATGCAGGGTTTCAAGACGGCCGTGCGGCAGGGAATCAACCTGCAGGTAGAAGATCAGGTCAAGCTCGACTTCGCGCTTGAGGTTGGCGCGATCACGGAATCGGTCACGGTGGAATCAGGCGCGACGCTGCTGGAGACCCAGAGTCCTACGGTCAGCCAGGTGATTGAAGGCCGGCAGGTGGAGGATACGCCGCTGAACGGCCGTAACGCGATGAACCTGATCGCGCTGACTCCCGGCGTTGTCCCGCAAGGCTCCACCACGGGCTCGCTGACCGGCAACGCCAATGGAGGCTCGTCAACGAACGCACAGGCCTTCGGCAACTATGCCATCGCGGGCGGCCTGGCGAACCAGGGCTCGGTGTATGTGGACGGAGCCCCGGTGAACTCAGTGGAAGCGCATGTGACGTCGCTGATTCCGGCGCAGGATTCCGTACAGGAATTCCGCGTGGAGACCAGCGTGGTGAACCCTCAATATGGCGAGTTCAGCGGCGGTATTGTTTCGTTCGTGACCAAGTCAGGCGGCAACGCGCTGCATGGAACGGCGTACGAGTATCTGCGCAACACGATTTTCAACGCCAACAATTTCTTCCTGAGCGGTGTGAATCAGGCGCGGCCCAAGCAGATTCAGAATCAGTTCGGCGCCACGGCGGGCGGTCCCATCAAGCGAGACAAGGCTTTCTTTTACGTTTCTTACGAGGGCCTTCGCTCTGCGCTTGGGGTGCCGAACCTTGGCCGCGTGCCGACGGCGGCGGAGCTGCAGGGCGACTTTACGGCGGATCCCAAAGTGATCAATCCCGTGCCGACGCTGGTCAACAATCCTGGTAACGCTCCGATCGCGCAGTATAGCCAGGCCAGGTGCAATGGTGTGCTGAACAAGTTCTGCCTGCCGGGTCAGGCGACGCAGCCGGGGGACGCGGTCATCGATCCGACGGCGTATTACATGGCCAATACGCTCCATTACTTCCCTTTGCCCAATACGACAAACGCTGGACCGGCTTACAACTTTTCACAGACCGGCAAGGCTTCCTCGTATCTGAATACGTTCGATTCGCGGATCGATTCCAGCCTCGGCAAGCAGAAGCTGTTCGCCAAGTACGCGCGCCTCTACGGTACGCAGCAGGGAACACAGTTCGTCTTCAACAATCCCACCGCGCCCAGCAGCGGCACGAGCTTTGGCACTAGCACGACGCAGGTCGTGCTCGGCGATACGGTCGTGCCAAACTCCACGTCCGTGGTCGACCTCCGGGTCTCCTACCTGCGCTTCGATAACTCGAGTGTTCCGTCCAGCACCAACCTCGCGGGCTATGGGCCGTTCTATGCCGGCATCGCGAACCAGGTCGACTACCCTTCGTTCCCGACCGTAGTTCTCTCAAACAGCGCCCCCCAGCCTTTCGTGCAGCTGTCCTTCTTCACGCGGCAGCCGACGAATCACTACGTGATCTCCGGCACCTACTCCAAACAGCTGGGACGTCACTCTCTCAGCCTGGGCGGCGAAGCGCGCCGGCGAGAGGAGTACCCGATCCTGAATCCCGCGACGACGGGCCTGTACGTTTTTGCCGGAACCAGCACGTCCTGCATCCCCAGTGCTTCCTCGACAGCGGTCAGCTTCAGCGATGCACAGCACTTCGTCTCGGGCATCTCCTGCGGTCCCGTCGGTGGTCCGCCGACCAACCTTGTGATTCCCGGCACGGGCGCGACCCCGGTTGCGGACTTCATCTCCGGCCAGTTCACAGTCGCGCCCCTGGGAATCCAAACCTCGGTGACGCCCAGCTCGGTCAACCGGTACGGCGGCGTGTTCGTCAACGACTCCTTCCAGCTCTCGTCCAAGGTGACCCTGACCGCGGGACTGCGCTATGAGCTTCCTGGCGGCTTCATCGAAAAGCATGACGATAATGCGATTCTCCTGCCGCAGCTCGCAAATCCGTTGACACTGGTAAACTCGGCCGCCTATTCCAGCCGGAGCGACCTTGTGGCGCACACGAAGCTTTTTTCCCCGCGCATCGGTTTCGCCTTCCAGCCCTATGCGGGAACCACGGTGCGTGCCGGCTACAGCCTCGCCTACCTGCCTATGGACATCGTTTACACCTCGGGGCCGAGTGGCTCCTCGATTGTGACGGCAACCACCTTCGTTCCGGCGGGAAACCTGATCAGCGCGCCGCTGGGCTACCTGGCTGGAACGACCACGCCGGCGACAACCCTCATCAAGCCGATCGGACGCGCGGCCTATGCCGCCGACCCGACCTACTTCTACGGACAGACGATCAGCGGACGCAATCCCAATACGAGCTTTCCCTTCCTGCAGCAATGGAACGCGAACGTGCAGCATGAATTCGGTTCCAATGGCTTGATTACGCAGCTCGCTTACCTGGGGGCTCGTGGGCAGCACCTGCCGATCGCGATCACATACAACATCAATCAGCTTCCCGATAACGCCACGCTGTCCCAGGCGAATCGACCTTACCCGCAATACCAGAATGTCAACGAAAACTCGGCCTGGATCGGCGATACGTACTACAACTCTCTGCAGGCGACGCTGACCAAACGTTTCAGGAGCGGTGGAACGTTCCTGGCGAACTACAGCTGGTCGAAGCTGCTGGGTACAGCCGACTCGACCAACCCGTTTGCCGAGACCCACACGGGCGGCGTCATTCAGGACTACAACAACCCTCGTGGCGAACGGTCCTATACGAGCTTCGACGTGCCGCAGCGGCTGGTCATCAGCTACATTCTGGATCTGCCTGTCGGGCAAGGAAAGCATTTCCTGAGCGATGCCGATGGCGTGGTCAACGCGCTGGTCTCGGGTTGGAATGCAAGCGGGATCAATACCTTTCAAAGCGGTTTTCCGCTGGCGATTACCGCGCTTAACAACATCGTTGGAGAAGCCTTTGGGGGAGGCACGATTCGTCCGAACACGGTGGCGGGATGCAATAAGAAGGTCAACATTGGATATGTCCAGGCCGCGCAGCAACAGAAGTCCGTGATCAACCCGGCCTGCTTCAGCAATCCTGGACCCACCAATCCAAATGCCGCTCCGGTTGCCGGGAACTTCTTTGGCAACGAGCCTCGGACGGATGGACAGATTCGGACGCAAGGCGTGGACAACTGGGACTTCTCCGTTGGCAAGACGACTCCCCTTCGCGAGTCCGTCAACCTGGTCTTCCGTGCCGAAGCCTTCAACGTGACGAACCGTGTGCAGTTCGGCGACCCCGGTCTGAGCTTCGGCTCCGGCACCTTTGGTTTACTAACAACACAGGCCAACGCGCCCCGGTCCTTCCAGTTCTCTCTGCGTGTGAACTACTAACCCGCTCCCAAGAAAGGCTTCAACATGACAGACCAGACCAGGACGTTACGCCATTGTATGCACGTGATTTCTTCTCTTGCCATCGCCTGTGCGCTGGTGCAGCCGGGCCTTGCGCAGGCGCCGGGCAGCGGCACCTGGACAAGCAAAGCTCCGCTCGCGGTGGGCAGGGCAGAGATCGGAGTCGCGGCGCTGGACGGGAAGGTATATGTGCTGGGTGGGACGGAGCAGGTTGGGAACGGGAGGCCTGTCTGGAACTCGACCCTGAACTCCGTGTATGACCCGAAGACGAATGCCTGGAAGGACGAGGCGCCGCTTCCCGCCGGTCTCAGCCACATCGGCGCCGCCACGCTGGACGGCAAGCTGTACGCGATCGGCGGCTTTACCGATGTCGTGCACATGGGGCCGAAGAGTCTCAGCTTCGTCTATGACCCGAAGACGAATCGCTGGTCCGCACTCCCCGACATTTCCAGCCCGCGCGGATCGGTGGCCGCGGCTGCGGTGGATGGCAAGCTGCACATCTTTGGCGGCCGCATCTCGGACAAGATCGTGAAGCTGCCGGCGACTCCGGGCATGCCTGAGCTGAGCGCCGGATTCGGCACCGTTACCACGCACCAGATCTATGATCCCAGGAGCGGCAAGTGGACAGAGGGCTTAGCCATGCCCGGGCCGGCTAGAGATCACATGGGCATTGCGGTGCTGGATGGGAAAGTTCATCTGTTCGGCGGGCGTGTGGCCGATGTCGTCGATAACCTCGACCGGCATGACGTGTACGACCCGAAGACCAACCAGTGGACGACGGCCGCACCGTTGCCTAAGCCTCGCTCTTCCGGCGCCTACACGGTTCTCGACGGCTTGATCCTGTATGCGGGCGGCGAGTGCAAGCCCGGCGGCCAGCCCTTCACGCCCAATGCCTTCAACGATGTGACCGCCTACGATCCGAAAACGGACAAGTGGACCGCGCTGAAGGATCTTCCCCAGGCGCGCCATGCGTTTGGCGCGGCGACCATCGGACACTCTGCCTACTTTGTGGCGGGAGCGCCCCTGTGCGGCGGTGGCACCACCGTCGACACCCTGATGTTTACCCTGCCCTAG
>CAXSDM010000001.1:18936-20550 GCA_964235575.1 uncultured Acidobacteriaceae bacterium
TCACCGTGGCTCGCCGCGCAACATGTTCCGTTCCGGATTGATGTGCATTACCATCCCATTGCCCCGGGCTGGATCAGCGAAGATGTGGTCGCCACCACCATGGCGCGAGAGGTGATCGGAAGGGCAAAGGCGTGGACGCCTCAAGTTGCGCTCGACGAGATGGATCGCAATAACGTCGAGACGGTCGTCTGCTCGGTGGCTAACCCGGGCATCTGGTTTGGCAACGTCGAGCAAGGCCGGAGGCTGGCACGCACCTGCAACGACTACACGGCGCGGCTGATGGCGGATCACCCCGGGCGCTTCGGCTTGTTTGCCGCGCTTCCTCTTCCCGATGTAGAGGGCAGCCTGGCTGAACTGACGTACGCGCTGGACGTGTTGAAGGCCGACGGGATCGGACTGTTCTCAAGCTATGGAGACAAGTGGCTGGCGGACCCGCTCTTCCAGCCCATCTTTGCGGAGCTCAACCGCCGCAAGGCCGTGGTGTACGTCCACCCCATGGCGCCCACGTGTTGTCGCCATCTGGTCCCGGACATTCCGGCCTCCCTGCTGGAGTACCCCATGGATACGACCCGCACCATCCTGCAATGGATTCTGACCAAGTCCACGGCGCGCTACCCGGACCTACGCCTCATCTTCTCGCACGATGGCGGATTCATTATGGGCGCGCTGGGACGGCTGCAAATCCTGGACGACACCCAGGAGAGCATGCGCGCCATGATGCCGGAGAGCTTTCGCGCGGAGGTGGCGAAGTTCTACTACGAAAATTCAAGCTCTGCGGATGCGGTGACGATGGCCGCTCTCCGCGCCTATGTGCCGATGTCCCATGTTCTGCTGGGAACCGATTCCCCATTCATCGGGCCCATGGCGCCGAACATTGCGCAGCTGCAAACGATTGGTTTGTCCAAGGCTGAACTGGCGGCGGTGGAGTGTGGCAACGCGCTGGCATTGATGCCGCGGCTGAATCAAAAGCAACGGTCAGTGCTTTAGCCAAGAGCGGGAAGGCCCGGCGACGCGGCTTTGAGGGTTGACATCGCTTCTGGCGTTGCCCTAAAGTGATCACGATCATATTTCGTCTTCTCTGTTTGCAGGCCGCGGAAAGCGGCGTACGACGCTTCACTCCATCCTCGATCGCCACTTCAGCAACACTCAACTGGAAAGGAATTCTATGTCTGACACGAGCTTCGTCGCACCTCCCAAACAGGGCATGGCAACTTCAGTTTCGATGACACTCGGCCAGGTTGACCCGATGAGCATCCGGTCAAAGCTGATGCTTGAAACCGTGTCGCACATGATGACCGAAGCCGACTGGCCGTATCGCGTTGCGACGATCGACCTGATCAGCCAGGGAGACGAGATCGGGGCTTTCCGGATTTTCGGTGCGAACAACCCGAATTCCCTGCGCGATGTTTTCGAACGCAAGCTCGACATTGCCATCATGAATCCGGGCGTCATCCTGTCGATGGCGGACCGTGGCGTAGGCCTGTTTACCGAGTCGATGAAGGTGGCGCTGATTACCGTACTGCCCCACTACGATCAATTGGCTTTTGCCGTCAGCAAGTCCACCGGGTTGACTTCGCTGAGCGACATCCGCGAGAAGCGGTATCCGCTGAAGCT
>CAXSDM010000001.1:20650-28073 GCA_964235575.1 uncultured Acidobacteriaceae bacterium
GAAGCCGTCGATGCAGGCATGCGGCTGCTCGATCTCGACGAAGAGCATCTGGTGCTGTTGGAACGGGAAGGCTTCAAGCGCGGCACCCTCGAGAAGTCCCGCCTCACCAAGTTGCCGGCGGACGTGGCGACGATCGACTTCAGTGGCTGGCCGGTGTTTACCCGGGTCGATACGTCCGACCTGCTCATTCGTAAATTCTGCGAGGCGCTCGAGGCTCGGAAGGATTCCATTCCGTGGACGTGGGGACCGGTGAAGCAGAAGCCGATGCCGCTCGAGCGCATGGTTGTCAACGCGCCTGACACGCCGATCGACCTGCCCTTTCATCCTGCCGCGAAGGAGTTCTGGACGAAGATGGGCTACCTGAAATAAGAGGAGCCACGGCCAGGCGTGGAAAGTGACAGGCGTAGCACAAGGGGCAGAGCGCAATGACGGCAAGCGAGCTGGATGCAGATGTACTGATTGCGGGCGGCGGCCCTTGCGGGCTGGTCCTGGCCATCGAACTGGGACGCCGGGGTATTCGCACGGCTCTGTTCAATGACCGGCCCAGCACGACGCCGCACCCGGCAGCGGGGGCAAGCCAGGCGCGCACGATGGAGCACTATCGCCGTCTCGGCTTCGTCAAGCGGGTCCGCGCTGCCGGGCTGCCGCCGGACTATCCTACCGACGTTGCGTACTTCACGCGCTTTCTCAACTGGGAGCTCAGCCGCTTTCAACTTCCCGGCTCCGCCGATGCGCAGAAGCAGGCGCGTAGCCTGTCGGGATCGTGGAGTGTCGCCGAGCTTCCGCATCGTTGTGCGCAGATGTACATCGAACGGATTCTGCGAGACGAGGCCGAGCAACTGCCCTCGGTGTCGCTGCACTTCGGTTCGCGCGTGGCTGGCTTTACTGAATATCCGGATCACGTGGAAGCTGAGGTGGTCTCTGCGGACGGAGCCGTAGAAAAGCATACGGCGAGCTACCTGGTGGGCGCTGAAGGAGCCCGCGGCGCGATCCGCAAGCAGCTGGATATCAGCTATCTGGGAGAGCGCAACACGGACCGGCCCTTTCTTGCGGGCCAGATGTACTCGACTTTTTTTCGGTCCACGGAGATCTACGATCTCATTCCGCATGCACGCGCATGGCAGTACTGGGCCATCAATACGGAGCGTCGCGGCATGATGCTTGCCGTGGACGGAAAGGGCGGCTTCGTCTACATGACCCAACTCCGTCCGGGGGAAGATCCGGCCACGCTTTCCGATGACGTGATCAAGGGCCTGATTTACGGCGCTGTGGGCAAGCCGTTCGATCTTGAAATCATTACCCGCTCGCCGTGGACTGCCGGATTAATGCTGGTGGCCGAACGATTTCAGCAGGGCCGCGTTTTTCTTGGCGGCGACTCCGTTCACCTGTTTACGCCGACGGGCGGCCTGGGCTACAACACAGCTGTCGAAGACGCGGTCAACCTGGGCTGGAAGCTGGCCGGCGCGGTACAAGGATGGGGTGGGCCGGAACTGCTCGCCAGCTACGAGCAGGAACGCAAACCGGTTGCGCTGCGTAACACCAAGTACGCACGAACCTTCGCGGAATCCATCGGTCGCTTTACGGTGCCGGCGGCCGTTGAAGAAGCATCGGAAGCCGGCGAAGAGGCTCGACGATTTGCCGGGGACTATCTGCTGAATCATGCGCGCGCGGAGTTCAACATTCCGGGAGTTACTCTTGGCGCGCGCTACGATGGCTCGCCGCTCATCGTTTCCGACGGCACCCAGCCGCCTGCCGATAGTGCGAATGTGTACGAGCCGTCGGCTTGTCCGGGAGGAAGGGCGCCGCATGCGTGGCTTGCGGATGGCCGGTCGTTGTACGACGCGTTTCATTTCGAGTTCACGTTGCTGCAGCTTGGGCAGGGCGCGGATCCCGAGCCGATCCTTGAAGCGGCGCGCAAATTCGGGGTGCCGCTGATGCTGTTGAACCTGGTGGCGGAAGACCTGAGGAGCCTTTACGGCGCGGACATGGCGCTGATCCGACCGGATCAGATGGTGTGCTGGCGGGGCGACACCTCTCCCGCAGACCCAAATACCCTGATAGCCGCGATCACTGGAAACCTCCGGCCCAGTTAGACCGCCGGCCAGGCTTGAACCCTGCAGAACACGTTGAGGACACCGCCTTGCAATTACTCACTTACAGAAATGCCGCCGGAGCGTATCGCGGAGGCGTTAGGATCGGCCAGGAGATTTTTGATGCCGAGCAATTCACGGGTCGTGCCGATGGCGTCTCGGTCCTCTCGCTTCTTCAGCACTGGGAGGAGATGGAACCTCTGCTTGCCGACCGAGCCGCGCAGCGCTTTGAGGAGCGGTTGGAAGCTGTGCCTGCCGCGCATCTCGGGCCTCCTGTCCTGTACCCGGGCGCCGTGTACTGTGCGGCCGCGAACTATCGCGATCACATGCATGGCATGGCCGTGCGGCTGAATCAGCCGGATGAGCCCGACCCGCGGGAACTCGACATCAAGCCATACCACTTTACGGTTCCTGCCCAGACCTGTATCGCCGGGCCACAGGAGCCGGTCAGGTTGCCGTGGTTCGGAGAGAAGATCGATTGGGAGATCGAACTCGTGGCCGTCATCGGTCGAACGGCGCGGCAGGTTTCAGTTGAGAACGCCTTGCGTCATGTCGCGGGATATACCGTGGGCAATGACGTTTCGGTGCGCGACATGCGCTATCTCAAGATTCCGAATGTTCCCCTGCAGTCCCTGTTTCGGTCGGATTTCATTGCGATGAAGGGCTTCGACCAGAGCTGTGTCATCGGTCCATGGCTCACGCTCGCGAGCGACATTCCCGATCCGCAGAAGCTGGCGCTGAAGCTTTGGATCGATGGGGAACTGATGCAGGATTCATCCACGGAGCAAATGGTCTTCAGCGTCGCGGAGCAGATTAGCTACCTCTCCTCGCGCGTCACGCTGTGGCCCGGCGACGTCATCTTTACCGGCACGCCCGCGGGCACCGGAATGGAGCGGGACCGATTTCTCCGCGCTGGAGAAACGCTGCGTCTGCAGATCGAAAAAGTTGGGGAGATGACGCAGCAGGTCGTGCGTCAGGACCTACCTCCTGCTAAGGACTGAGTCGCGAGCCGCGCCTCCGCTAGGCACGAAGCCGAACGGGCTGAGCCATCCGCCGCGAAGAAGCACCACGCTCACGGGCAGCATGTGCTTTCAACTCCGCGAGCTTGTTCTTCTTGGTGGGCGCGAAGACTACTTCAAACTGCTGCTTCAAATTGACGAGGCTCCGGGTTACGTCGGGCTCCGCCTCATCC
Organism: uncultured Acidobacteriaceae bacterium; assembly: GCA_964235575.1. Classification (GTDB taxonomy): domain Bacteria; phylum Acidobacteriota; class Terriglobia; order Terriglobales; family Acidobacteriaceae; genus Edaphobacter. The sequence continues at coordinate 23,933 of CAXSDM010000001.1, forward strand.
AGACAAAAGCGCAACTGAGTACGGTGAAGGCTGAAGATGATGTGCGCCAGGACGTCTGGATTGAAATTCGGATTGACCAGATTTTTATCCTGAGCATGCGCAATGAGCTCGGCAATATGCCGTTCCTGATTCTGCACCCCCGCCCAGAGCCGTGTTGCGACAAGGCCGGCATGGAAGGTGATCTCACGGAGCATGTCGCGAGACAGTTGCGGGGTCTGCGTGAAGAAGCGGTAGAACTCCGCGAAGTAGGTCACCAATTGATCGACAAAGGGCACCGTGCGATTGACCTTGGCAAAGGCCAACTCACTCAAGTCGGTTAGATCGTCTTCGAATAAGAGAAAGAGCAGGTCCTGTTTATCTTTTGCATAAAGAAAAACGGTTCCGAACGCAACGTCGGCGGCGGCGGCAACTTCGCGCACTGTGGCTACTTCGAAGCCTTTGGACAGAAAGACTTCCCTGGCCGCCCGACGAATACGAACGAGTTTGTCACGCTTGTTCGCTTCGCGGCGTCCCGGCGCTAGAGCATCGATCGCTATTTGTCCCATGACCTTCCTCGGGCGCAATGGCATACAGCAGAGGCAAACACAACTTGAGGGTAGTTGTTCTGATGGGGCTTGTCCATAGCGGTGTACAGATGGAATGCGACAAAAAACAGTGTTATCTCTTCCATAAGCAAGATGGAGCTTGCTCTCACAGTGTGCTTTCTTCGATGCAGATCAGTGGCTGCAGCAAGCACCCTTTTACAAGAAAGCGGAGCTCTCAAACACTTCGCAGATACCTGCTACGTTCGGGATGTCTTCGCTCCTGCTGAGCCTGGCGTGCGAGGCGACCCCGTCGCCCTCGGGGTAAGTGCGCTTGCATGCCCAAGCACAAAGCGGTGGAACGCACCCGCATTGCCGGAAGGTATCGGTCCCCTGGGGTAAGCAATCGAGAACATTCGTTTCAGCATGAGATCCTTGACGTGAACGACCTTGAGCGTTCCCAGGCTTAGCTGATTGCGCACAGCCCAACGTGACACAAACGCCGTACCCAGGCCTGCCTCGACCGCGCTGAGAAGACCCTCCGTGGAGTCGAGTGTCATCGCAATCTTCAGGTCCCTGGTTCGGTATCCTGCCTTCTCCAAGGCCTGTTCCACCACACGACGCGAACCCGATCCCTGCTCTCTTATGAGCAACGGCTCTTCGACGAGTGTTGAGATGGAGATCTCATGCTCTGTCCAGAGATGACCGGCGGGTGCCGCGAGCACCATGTGGTCCTCCATGAACGGCTCGACGACGATATCCCGACGCATCGCAGGCCCTTCGATGAGGGCGATGTCGATGCTGTGCGATGTGAGAGCTTCGAGTACCTCATCCGTATTGCCGCTCATCGCTGTCAGCTCCACCTTCGGGTTTTCGCGGAGAAACGCGGCTATCAGGGCCGGTAAGAGGTATTGCCCAATCGTCTGCGACGCCCCAACCGACAAGCGGCCGACATGCGCACCACTCTCTTCGGCAATGGCCTGCGCGGCCTCATCGGCAAGCTCTTTCAGTTGGATGGCATAGCGCAACAGTATGTTCCCGACCGAGGTCAACGCCACTCGCCCGCCCGCACGGTCGAAGAGAGGAAGGCCGATCTCCTCCTCGAGCGCCTTGATCTGCTGCGTGACCGCAGGCTGGGTGAGGAAGAGCTCCTCAGACGCGCGGCGGAAATTCAAATGGTGAGCCACCGTGCGAAACACCTTGAGCCGAAAGTTCTCCATGGTTTGCGATCTTACTCGCTTGCCCGACTGCGGAAGTATGGTCTGCGTCGCCCGCACGCATTCCGTTTGCTTATGGCGGATAAGGATGACTGCCATTTCCAAGAATCCAGAACAAGCATCCAACGAGACAGCCTTTCCGGTTCAGCATGTGACTAGCGGAGATGAAGTGCCCAACACTGAGCTTCTCCATCGAGTTGCCTCGGGAACGCCTGCACAGAGTGCTCAACCGAACGTGCTTGCGGCGGCGCCGGATGCCGCGCTGATGACCCTTCCCATGTGGGCGATGGTGCTTCTTACTGGGGCAGGAGCCGGCCTGACCAGTGGTTTGCTGATGAGGCTGTTGCGCCTGGCCCAGCATCTCAGCTTTGCCTACTCGACGGGAGATTTTCTTGGAGGTGTACGCAACACCTCCGGGCAACACAGAATCGTTGTTCTCTCGCTAGGAGGCATCTTCGCCGGTGTGTCGCTGTATCTTCTCAGGAGATTTTCCGGCGGCTCCGGGGTGGACTTGACCGGGGCCATCTGGCATAAGCAGGGTTTCTTTGCCGCTGCGCCAACGCTCTGGAAATCGCTCATCTCCATCGTCATTGTGGGCATGGGTGCTGCCATCGGCCGTGAAGCGGCCCTGAAAGATGTGGGAGCCACGGTCGCGGGGAAGCTCTCCGACTGGACCCGCCTGTCGCCGCAACAACGACATCTCCTGGTCGCCTGTGGCGCTGGAGCAGGTATGGCGGCAGCGTACAACGTCCCCTTGGGTGGCGCGTTGTTCGCGGTCGAGGTCTTACTTGGAACGATGTCGCTTACCAATGTCCTTGCTGCCGTTATCACGTCGTTTGTGGCGGTCGCGGTCTCCTGGCTGCTGCTGCCGAACGAACCCACGTTCCGTGTTGCGCAGTTGTCCATGACCCCTTCCCTCCTGGTGTGGGCGGCAGTGGCGGGGCCAATTCTGGGGGCAGCGTCAGCCGTGTATGTGCGGTTCATTGGCTGGTCGGAACGCGGAAAGCCCAGGCAATCCATGGTGCTTGTGGCACCCGTCCTGGTGTTCCTCGGCTTGGGTCTCGTGTCCGTACGCTTCCCGGAGATTCTTGGAAACGGCAAGAATGTTGTGCAGGAGGCCTTCGGCAGTCAGCTCGGAATGGGATTGCTCTGCTGGCTGCTTCTTTTGAGGCCGCTCGCTACGGCGATGTGTCTCAAGGCGGGTGCGCCAGGAGGCCTGTTTACACCGACCATGACGTTTGGAGCATTGCTCGGCGGTCTGCTCGGCGAAGGTTGGAGTCACCTGGCTCCGGCGACCGCGAAGGACAGCTATGCCATCGTAGGAGCGGGCGCGATGCTGGCCTCCGCCTCACAAGGCCCGCTCTCGTCAGTTGTGTTTATGCTGGAGCTGACAAATCACACGAACGCCCTGATCGTGCCTTTGCTCATCGCAGTTGCCGGCGCGACGCTCATGGCCAGGAAGCTGGAAGTTTACTCGATCTATTCCATTCGCGGTTCGGAAGAATAGAGCATCCAGGGAATCTGCCCTGGATGCTCTAGATTACTCGCCCGTCGCGCATCTGCACCGTACGATCCGCGTAAGCGGCTGCTTCCGGATTGTGGGTGATCATTAGAATCGTCTGTCCGAGACGCTTGTTCAGATCGCGCAGCAGGCCCAGCACAATGTCTGAGTTTTTCGTGTCCAGGTTGCCGGTAGGCTCATCCGCAAGCAGAATCGCCGGGCCGTTCACGATCGCCCGAGCAATCGCGACCCGCTGCTGTTCGCCGCCGGAAAGAGCGCGCGGCTTATGATGCATGCGCTTGGAAATGCCCAGCATTTCGAGCACTTCCTTAAAGCGCTCATCGAACGCAATCGGCCGGCCAGCCACATCGCGGACAATCTGGATGTTCTGCTCGGCGCTGAGGGTTGGCAGCAGGTTGTATTTCTGAAACACAAAGCCCACCGTGCGTTTGCGCAGGTCGTTCCGTTCCGCGTCGGACATCGTGTGCAGGTCCCGGCCGTTGATGGCAACCGAGCCGGAGGTTGGAGGCGTCAGGCCGCCCAGGATATTGAAGAGCGTCGACTTGCCCGAGCCGGAGGTGCCGATGATCGCCAGGAACTCTCCACGCCGGACGTTGAGGTCCACGCCATTCAACGCATGCACGTCGATCTCGCCGACGCGATACGTCTTCATCAGATTCTTCACCTCGATGATTGTCGTGGCAGCCACCGGCGCGGGCAGCGGCTCAAGCGAGCCGTGAACGTCGAGATTACTCATAGCTCAGCGCCTCGGTTGCGTCCTGCCGGACCGCGCGCATGGCAGGAACGACGGTGCCCAGCATGGCGCCGACGATCGCGATGGCACCCGCGATTGGCCACCACGCATATACGGTCTCCTGCACCAGCGAGGCCGGAACTGCGTG
>CAXSDM010000001.1:28173-54065 GCA_964235575.1 uncultured Acidobacteriaceae bacterium
TCCGCGCCGATGCCGCGCGCGCGCCGTGCGCTCGCATCGAGCGTGCCATAAGAGACGCCGACCAATGTCAGGATCATGGTAACTTCCACGCCGATCGCCAGCATGGAGAGCAGTGTCCGGACCGGACGGTGGGTAAGATTCGCGAAAATAAGTTGATTGACCAAGACACCTCAGTATAGCGGAGAGCGGCTTGTCAGCCCGTTGCCCCGCGGCGGCGACACGGTCAATTCGTCTTCGTCGACTTCTTCGGGCCGCCGCGGGCAACGGCATGGGTCTCCGGCGAAGCGGCCAACGCGTTGTCGATCACCGAGTAGAGCTGGGTTACGTCCATCACCTCCACCCAGCCCTTCGCATACAGCACGAAGATGGTAGGGGTGTGGATCAGGCCGATGCGCTCGCCGAGCGTCTGATCGGCTTGCACTTCGGCAGCAAAACGCCCGCTGGGATCCATCACGAACGGCATCTGCAGCTTGTGGCTCTCAAACCACTTCCGCGTGTAGGACTGCAGGTCGTCCTTGCTGCTGATGTTGGCCTGGCTTTTGAAGACATCGCCGCGAAATTGCTCCGCGACCTGCGGCGAGACCTTGTCCTGCAGGTAGCGCGCAGTGATCGCGGCATCGCGGCTCCATACGTGCATCTGCAACGGAAAATCATGCCGGATCAACGGGATGTGGTATCGCTCGACCGCGGCGTGCACGATGGGAAAGGCATGCGCGCAGGCCGGACACTCCAGGTCCTCAAAATCGTAAATCGCCACTCGGGCCCCAGCCGGAACCTTGAGCACCGAAGTGTCTTTGTAGGGCGTATGGGTTCCCTCGCCGACATACTCCTGCGCGCCGAGAACCGGGACGAAAAGGCAGGCCACACCGAGGACGGCAAGGCGAACGAAGAGGCGGCACGAGCGGCGAACGGATGATGGGAGGCGCATGGCAGGTCTAGGACCCATCTTATCCGCAAATGTGAGCATCTTCTTGCTTTCCCGACTTTGCCGTAAGCAAAAGTAACGTGACCGCGGTTTGCGGATATCCGCTGTTTTCTCGCAACCGGCCGCCCGGCATGGCACTCTAATACCTGTGACGCAAACAAACCAAGAGCAAGCCGGCTGGACCGGAGGATGGCCGAGTACTGCCAGAACCGTTGCCTGCGCAATTTTGGGTGCGACCGCTCAGATTGCCGCCGCTCAGCAGGCGACTTCCGCCACATTCGGCGAGCTGCTCGCGCGGGTTGAACCGCCAGCCCACTTTTCCGCTGCCACGGCCGAACGTACGTCCCTGCCCGACGCCCCGAGCGCCCTGCGGCACCCGCTGCAGCTCGGCACGAGCGGCCTCATCCAGCACGAGCAGCCCGGTGCCATCCCCCTCACCATCGACCAAGCGATCGCCACCGCGCTCAAAAGCAATACCTCCATCATCGTCAGCGGGCAGCAGGAAAAGTTCGTGCGCGGAGAGATCTACACCGTCGGCAACTCGCTGCTGCCGAACCTGCAGGTGACCGGCTATGCCCGGGCGCAGGAGATCAACCTTGTGGCGATGGGCTTCAAGCCGAACTCCATCAACATCCCCGGCTTCAACAGCGTGATTCCGGAGATCGTCAAGGTCAACACGGTCAGCGGACAGGTCTCGCTCAGCCAAACCCTGAGCCTGCCGGCGCTCTATTTATTCCGGGCCGCGGGCCGCGCGAGCGAGGCCGCCAACTGGTCCACGCTGAATGTGCGCGGAGGAGCGGTCCTCCAGGTCGGCGGCCTCTACCTCCAGGTCCTGGCCGACGCCGCCCAGGTGCGCAACGCGCAGGCGCTGCTCAAGCAGGACCAGCTCGTCTTCGACCAGGCCAAGGCTCAGCGGGACGCGGGGGTAGGAATCAACCTGGATGTGCTGCGCGCCCAGGTCGATCTGCAGAATGAGCAGCAACAATTGGTGCGCGCCCAGAACGCCGAAGCCAAGGATAAGATTCAGCTCAACCGCGCCATGGGCCAGCCCGCCGGGCAGCAGCTCGAGTTGACCGAGGCTGCCCCTTTTGCCGAGTTCGACGCGGACTCAAGCGACGCTGCCTTGCAGGCCGACCTGAAGATCGCCTATGAGCGCCGCAAGGATCTGCGCGGGCTCGAAGCGCAGCTCGCGGTCGCCCAGGAAACCTCGAAGGCTCTCAAGTACGAGCGTCTGCCCGTTCTCGGCGTGGGAGGCTACTTCGGCCTGCTCGGCCAGATCGGCGGGTCGTACTACGGCGTCTATACCGCCGAGGGTCGCGTCAACGTGCCGATCTTCCTCGAGGCCGAGCTGCGCGGGCAGCGCCAGGTGAACGCCGCGCAGGTGCGTGCGCTCGAGCAGCAGGTCAACGCGAACCGCAGCCAGATCGAAGCCGACATCCGCTCCAGCCTGCTCGACGTGCAGACCGCCCGCGAGCTGGTAACGGTGGCGCGCAGCAACGTCATCCTCGCCACGCAGGCGCTCGAAGACGCCACGGCCCGGTTCACGTCGGGGGTCGACGACAACCTCCCCGTGGTTCGTGCGCAGGCGTCGCTTGAAAGCGCGCAGACCCAGACCGTCCAGGCTGAATTCCAGTACAACTTCGCCAAGCTGCAATTGGCCCGCAACACCGGCGTGGTGGAGAGCGAGTACAGGCGTTATCTTGGCAAATAGCTGGAGTCTCGCCGGAGCTTCCGAGCTGGTGAAGGATGGCCCCCGCTGCTCTGGCCGAAGTATGAAAGCATAGAACAGCATGGCTGGTGCAAACGCAGTTGCGCGCGGAACGGCGCCGGCCGGAGTAGCGGCCAGTGCGTTCCGTTCGCGGGATTTTCGGCTCTACCAGGCAGCGCGGCTTTGCGTCATTCTCGGTGCGGAGGCGCAGTCGCTCGCGGTTGCCTGGCAGGTCTACCAGCTCACCCACTCCGCACTCAGCCTCGGCTACACCGGGCTTGCGCTCTTCCTACCCGGACTCTTCTTTATGCTGCCCGCCGGGCATGTGGCGGACCGCTACGACAAGCGCTACGTGATCCTCGCCTGCTACGGCCTGCAGGCCCTGTGCACCGTGGATCTGCTCTGGATCTCGCTGCATCCGGTTACCAGCATCACGCCCATCTATGCCGTGCTCTTCCTCATCGGCACAGGCCGCTGCTTCTCCGGGCCGGCCGCGAGCGCGATGATCCCCATGCTGGTGCCGAAAGACGACTTCGTCAACGCCGTCACCTGGGGCGCCACCATCTACCAGACCGCCAACGCCACCGGGCCTCTGGTCGGCGGCCTCCTGTTTACCGCCACCTTCGCCGCGCTGGGCCGCTGGAAGGGCGCGCCGGTCGTTTATCTTTTTACGCTGGCCATGCTGTTCAGCTTTATGGCGTTCGTCGGCATGATTCGCGTGCGTGCGACGACATCCGAGAAGAAGGCCTTCAACGCGAAGACGGTGCTGGCCGGCCTGAAGTACGTCGCTGAAACCAAGCTGCTGCTGGGATCGATCTCGCTCGACCTCTTCGCCGTGCTGCTGGGCGGGGCCGTGGCCCTGCTGCCCATCTTCGCCCATGACGTGCTGCACGCTGGCGCCAAGGGACTCGGCCTGCTGCGGGCCATGCCCAGCCTGGGCGCGCTGGTCGTCAGCCTGACGCTGATCTTCCGCCCCATCCAGCGACGCGCCGGCAAGCTGATGCTGGTGTGCGTCGGCATCTTCGGCGCGGCCACCGTACTCTTCGGGCTCAGCCGATCGATGTGGGTGAGTATGGTGGCACTGCTGCTGGTGGGTGCAAGCGACATGGTCTCGGTGGTCATTCGGTCGAGCGTCCTGCAGCTTGCGACGCCGCCCGAGATGCGCGGCCGCGTCAGCGCCGTCAACTGGCTCTTCATCGGAGCCTCGAACGAGTTCGGCGAATACGAGAGCGGGCTCACCGCGCACTGGTGGGGCGCCGTGCCGGCCGTCGTCATCGGCGGCATTAGCTCGCTCGTCGTCACGGTGATCTCCGCGGTCGCCTTTCCCGCGCTGCGTCGCGCCAACCAGCTTACCGCGGAGAGCCTGCGCTCGGCCGAAGTTGAGCTCGCAGAAGCCGAGCCGGTCGACTAAACCAAAGCTGCGGCTACAATGCTTGGAGGCGCGGAGGGCGACACATGCAGACTGGCTTGAAGTGGGTCCTGGGCGGGTCGGCGATCCTGCTGCTTGTCGTCGGAGGCGAGTCGCTCTATCTCTATCGCCGTAACCGCGCCGACGAAGCCGCGCCCGAGAAGAAAGCCTCCACCTACAAGGCCGACCCGGACGACGACGTCTTCCTCAAGCACGAGCACCCCATGTCCTTGAAGGATGAGAAGGATCTGAAGGGGCGGACCTTATGGATGAGCGCCGGCGGCCAGATGGACTACTACCCCTACAACGGCCACACCGTCGACTACGACCACAGTCAAGGGGTCCTGCTCGGGGCCGAGAAGATCGTGGTCAAGGATGCCGTCGAGCAGGCTGCTCCGAAGAAAGCCACCTTCCGCGTGCCCGGCGGCGACAAGCAGGTCGTGCTTGTCTTCTCGCTCCCGGACGACCACGCGAACCCCGACAAGCTCTACGCCGTGCCCGTCGGCGATCGCGAGGGAGGCAGCTACAATTTTTCGACCGACGAAATCTTCTTCTACGACGACCCGCACCAGCTCTTCTCCTATTGGGGGCCGGAAAAGTGGAAAGCCATCGACGCCCACCAGGCCACACTCGGCATGAATGAGCGGCAGGTGATGATGGCGCTCGGCCAGGTCAGTGTGGATCACGGCGACAAGATCGGCGACCGCAGCGTCGAGTTCGACGACCAGGGCCACCCGAAGATGATTACCTTCGAAGGCGGCAAGGCGACTAAAATCGTCGACGAGAAGCAGTAAACCAGGCCAGCACTCAGAGATCAGGACGCACGCCCCTATGCTGTTTGCCTCGTTTCGTTACATCCTCCTCTTTCTGCCGATCGTGGTCTGCGGCGCCATCGCCATGCGCAAGCTCCTCGGCCCACGCGCTGCCCAGGTCTGGGTGCTGCTCGCGTCCATCGTCTTCTACGCCGCAAGTAAGCCCTTCAACCTGGTCTACCTGCTGGCGTCGCTCGGAGCGAACTGGCTGCTGGCACGTGCCATCGAGCGCACCGAAGGCGCGGTCCGGAAACGCATCCTGATTAGCGGCCTGGTCCTGAACGTGGTCTATCTTTGCCTGTTCAAGTACCTCGGCTTCTTCGCCTCCATGTTCCGCTTCGCGCTGCCGCACGGGTATCGCGTCCCGGAGCTGGGCTTCCCGCTCGGCATCAGCTTCTTCACCATCACGCAGATCATGTACCTGGTCGACTGCTACGAAGACACGCTCGCCGCGGGTTCGCTCTTCGACCACGCCACCTTCGTCGCCTTCTTTCCGTACCTCATCTCCGGCCCGCTCGGCCGCGCCAAGCGCATGCGGCACCAGTTCGGCAACTTTGGCGGCGAAACCGGCGCGCGCCTGGAACTGCTCGCCCGTGGCGTCTTTCTCTTCGCGCTCGGCTTATTCAAAAAAGCCGTCTTCGCCAACGCCTTCGCGCAGGTGGCCACCTTCGGCAGCACCACGGCACGAAACATCTCCGCGGTCGAAGGCTGGATTTTTTCGATCGCCTACGTCATGCAGGTTTACTTCGATTTCAGCGGCTACTCGGATATGGCGATCGGCTCCGCGCTCATGCTCGGCGTTGAAATTCCGCGCAACTTCGACAAGCCCTACTCCGCCCGATCCATCCTCGAGTTCTGGCAGCGCTGGCACATCTCGCTCACTAACTTCATCACCTCCTATCTCTACACGCCCATCCTCAAATCCTTCACCAAACGCACGCTTTTCACCTCCACGCTGGCGACGTTCTTCGCCATGGGCATCGCGGGCCTATGGCACGGCGGCGCGTGGACCTTCGTGATCTGGGGCTTTCTGCATGGCGCGTTCCTCGGCATCAACCAGTACTGGCGCAAGAGAAACCTGCCGCACATCCCCGCGTTCCTCGGCTGGCTGCTCACCTTTGCCTGCTGGACCATCACCATGGTTTACTTCGGCGCGGACTCCGTCGGGCAGGCCAACGCGCGGCTGGCCACCATGTTCGACCCCCACCACGCCTTCCGCGTCACCAACGTCACCAGCCTGGAGCTGCAGGTCTACGGGCTCGGCATCCGCCTCTCGCAATGGCCTTTGCTGATAGGCGTCCTGTGCTCCATCTTCGGCCCGTCGTCCGAAGAACTGGGCCGCGACTTCCGGCCGAGCCCGCTGAACTGCGCCTATGCGGTCGGTCTTGTCGCGGTCTCCTTCGCGCTCATCAACTCGACCATCTCCACGCCCTTCCTCTACTTTCGGTTTTAGTCTCTCGTTTTGAAGGAGCTCTCCACACCCCGCATGCCTGAATCCTCCCCTCTTGATGCCGCTCCGGCGACCGCCGCGAAACTCTCAAGCGGCCGCTGGCTCCTCTGGACGCTGGTCCTGCTTTTACTCACAGTCGGCGCGGAGCTGGCGCTGGCCTGGCGGCTGGACGTCTTCGGGGTCCTGCGCGATCCCGCCGGACGCGCCCTCGTCACCTCGAGCCACGAGCGCCAGGCCAAATATCTACTGAACGAAGCCTATGTCCCCGAGAACTTCAATGCGCTCATCGTAGGCGTGTCCGCTTCCGTCAACTGGCGTCCCCGGCGGCTGACCGGCTATCGCTTCTACGACGAATCGCTCGAAGGAGGCAATGCCAGCGAGCAGCGCAAGCTGGTCGAGCAGGCGCTCCGGCGCGGCCACTTCCAGGTCGCCCTGGTCGCCATCTTCCCGCGCGTCACCGGCTCGCACGAGCTGCAGGACGGCCTCGACCAGGTGAACCGCGCCGAGGCCTTCGGATCGCTCGCCGCCTTCAACATCGAGCTGGAGATGCTCGTCGACAAACTCCGCCACCGCACCCCAATCTTCTACCCCGACGGCAGCCACGAGATGCCTTCCACGAAACCCGAGCCGCCACACGCCAAGATGAACATGACCCAGGATCCGCAGGCTGTCGAGGACTACCGCGCGCTCGTCCAGGAGCTTCAGGCCCACGGAGTGCGCGTGATCTACGTCACCTACCCGGTCTACACGCCGGCCTATGACTTCAACCGCGACGCGCTGCTCGCGTATCGGAAGCACTTCCCGGCAACTCTGCCGCCCGCCCCCATCATCGACTTTGACGAGCCGCAGTACGCATGGTTCCGCGACGACCCCGCCAACTACATCGACGAGATCCACCTTAGTCGCACGGGCGCGGACAAGCTCACCGACCTCCTCAACACCCGCATGCACCAGCTGCTTGCCAGCCACGAGCGTGATCAATGAATGGCACTCCCTTTCCCGGCAGCGCACGCGCGGTCGATGCCGCCCTGCAGGAGCGCTTCGCCGCACTCTCAGGCGACCGCAACCCGATGCACATGGACACCATCGCCGCGCGGCGTACGCCGGCCGGCCAGCCGGTTGTCCACGGCGTGCACACCCTGCTTTGGGCGCTGGAAGAGCTCGCGCAAGCCGGTCAGCTTGCCGGCGGCGTTGCCCGGGTTAAAGTGAAGTTCCTGAAGTGGATTTATCTCGGCGACCTCGCCACGGTGCATCTGCTCGACAGCGAGCCCGACGAGCCGCTACGCCTCGAAGTCGCGGTCCAGGGCCTGACCGTGCTGACCGCGGAAGTCCTCGTCGGAGCAAGGCTGCCGCACACGCAGCGACCCGGGACGCCATCGCCCGAAGCGCCGCCCACCCACGCGCTCGACCTCACGCTCACCGATCTTCCGGGCCGTTCCGGCGAGGCCTACGTCGCTCCCTCTGCCTCCGCGGCAGAGCTCTTCCCGCAACTCGCCGCGCTTCTGGGCGCAAACACGGTCGCCGAGATTGCCGCGTCTTCCTACGTCGTGGGCATGGAGACTCCCGGACTGCACTCCATGTTTTCAAAGCTCGATCTGACGCTGCTCAAGGCCATTCCATCCGCGCCCCGCGCCGCTCTGCACTACGCGGTGACTTACGTGGACGAGCGCTTCCGCAAGCTGCGGATCGCGGTCGAGGGCCGCGCTGTGGAGGGCGTGCTGGAAGCCTTTGTGCGCGTTCCTCCCGTCCGCCAGGCCTCCATGGACCTGATCGCGAAGTGCGTCCAGCCCGGCGAATTCGCGGGAATGAACGCTCTCGTGATCGGCGGCTCGCGCGGCCTGGGCGAACTGACCGCCAAGCTGATCGCCGCCGGGGGCGGAACCGTCACCCTCACCTATGCGCTCGGCCGTACGGAAGCCGAGGCCGTCGTCGACGAAATTCAGGCCTGGGGCGGACACGCCCTGGCTCTTCCTTACGACGTTCGTCAGCCGCCAGCAGACCAACTCCACGCGCTCGAAACCGAGCCCACGCACCTCTTTTATTTCGCCACTGGCACCATCTTCCGTTCCAAGCTGAGCGTCCTCTCAGCGCCGTCGCTCGCCGAATTTCTGCAGTTCTACGTTCAGGGTTTTTACGATCTCTGCCTCGCCCTCACCGCCCGGCCACGCAAACAGCTCTTCGTCTTCTATCCCTCGACCGTAGCCCTTGACGAGCGGCCCGCCGGCATGACCGAATACGTGATGGCCAAGGCTGCCGGCGAGCAGCTCTGCACGGACATGAACCTCAGCCTGCCCGACCTGCGCATCTTCGTCCATCGCGTGCCCAAGCTGCCCACGGATCAGACCGCCGGCGTCCTCCCCGAGCGTGAGACCGACGCTCTAGAAGCCCTGCTCCCGGTATTTCAAAGCATGAAGCTCTAACCCTTCTTCGCGGCCTTCTCCAGAATCAAATCCACCAAGTCCCCGACCTCCTTAAGGTCCTGCAACTCACCTAATGCAAACTTCACCTTGAACGAGCGCTCCACCATCTCGATCAGCTCAATATGCGCCAACGAATCCCAGTTAGGCGTGTTCAGCGCATTCGACTTACGCGTCACGGCCAGCTTGGGCGAGTTCAGCGCCTCGCGAAAAATCGGCTGCAACTCGACAAGTACGCCGTCCGGGGAGAGGTCAGGCATGGGCAAACTCCAGCACCTTGATGTGCGTGTTTTGTTGCGTGTAGGCGGCCAGGTCGAGCGTCCAAACCGTCGTACCCTCCGGTAAACCAGGGGATACAGGAGCGGGCGAAAAGCCAAGCCGCGGATAAAAGTCGGCCACCATACTGTTCTTCGCAGTCGGCAGATAATAGCCCACAAGTGTCGCGAGCCCCTGCGCCCGAGCGCGTTCCGCCAGCACGTCCAGCATCGCGTTCTCCATCTCGCGCTTCAGCACACGACAGCTCATCAGCCACAGGTCCATGTGCAGCGCGCGTCCTTCGCTGCGTCCGAGCACGATTGAGATCAGCCCATTGTCGCCGAAGCGGTCGACCAGCCTGCCATACAGTCCGATCGCGTCCGGGTTCCTGGCCGCGGCCTCCATCTCGGCCAGCGTATAGCGCCGTGTGGTCAGGTTGAACTGGTTGGTCTTGTTGGTCAGCTGCGCAATGCGTTCCAGATACACAGGCTTGAACGCATCGATCTCGGCCGTCATCTCGAGCGAATCGAGATACTCGCCGTAGTCGGCAAACTTGTTGGCCTGCGCCGCGCGCTGGGAGTTCCCGGCGTAAAGCGCAGCCCGCTCCAGGTCTTCTTTTGACAGCGACACCGGCTCAAAGTAGCGTCCGCGATCGATGAACTCCGCATACTTCGACACATCGTTGCCAACGTCAGGCACGGCCACGCCCGGAATCTGCGCCTGCACGATCGCGCGCTCGGCCGGGTTGTCGTCGACGAACACAAAGCTGTCTGTTCCTAAATTCAGCTCGCGGGCAATCTCAACGATATTCTCGTGCTTCGGCTCCCAGTTTGCCTTGAAGCAGGAGAAATCCTCGAGCTTCAAAATGGAGCTCGGGTGCGTAAAGCCGGACTTCGCCACGTCCTCATTGTTCTTCGAGCACACCGCCAACAACACGCCTCGATTGCGCAGCGCAAGGCAGTACTCCTGGAACGCGGTGTACGCCTCAGCCACCGGCGTCTCACGCCCGATCTGAATCTTGTCGAGGCCGTCATCACCAATCACACCGCCCCAAAGCGTGTTGTCGAGGTCGAGCACAAGCACCTTGCGGCTTTTGCCATACAGCGCGCGGATCATCGCGCTGAGCGACCGCGCCAGCTCCAGGTTGGCCTCCGCCGTCAACAGTATCTTGTAGCTGAAGTAGCGCGGCCAGTCGAACCACTGGCGCAGACCCAGGTTCGCAGAAAGTCCGTGTACGTCCTGCACCAGCAGCTTGGGCCGCCGCGCGGCTTCTTCCGCAAACGCAAGGTTCAGCTGCAGCAGGAACCGGCTCTGGCCCCCGGTCGCCACTGCATCCATGTTTCCAAGCAGTGCATACGGCGGCAGCTCGAAGTTATTCTGAATCACCTGGCAGCCGAGCTTCTTCTCAAGCGAAATCCATATCTCCCGATAGCGTGCAAGCTCGGCCTCGACGTGGCCCGCAAGCTCGCCCTCTGTACAGCCCAGCGGAGGCGCATTGCGGATGTTCAAGCAGGAGGTATGCACATACACAATCTGTGGCTTGAAGTCGATCAGCGCCTGCGGATCATGAACGGCATCTTCATAAAACCGGCCATACTCCGACTGATGAAAGACCGGCTGGAAGCCTTCCGCGAGGAGCAGCAGCTCCAGAAAGTTGACGAGTTCCTCTGTCGTCGAGCCGCCCAGCACGGCGACGCGCAGTTCCGGCAATCCCGGCCTGGACGCCAACTCACGGCGCAGGCTGCGGCGCTTCATGAGGATGTCGTCGACCGCGCAGGCGTAGAAGTTCAGCATACGAGCATAATAACTGCGAGTACCTCAGGATCCCGTGCCCCATTCGTGTTACCCGAACTATTCCAAACGGGAAAAGACCTGGAGATCGCACGAATCTATGCAATCTCCAGGTCCCCTAACCAAGCGCTTAAAGCAAATTAGCTATAGATATAGAGTGGAGCCGTCGCAGCCATTTCTCTCAAGGAAAATGACGCCACTCAGGCTTTTCCCTGTCCAGCAAGCTCCCTACGCTCTAGTACGGCGCGTAGTACCCGCCGCGATACGCAACCGGCCCATATGGACCATAGCCATACACCACCGGCGGAGGCGGCGGCGGATACCGTACCACCACCGGTGGCGGCTGATATACCGGGGCCTGCGGGGCGAAGTTCTGGTAGATCACCGTCGTCGCCGGAGCGGGAGCATAACTCTGCTGCTGATACTGAGGTGGCTGCTGATACTGCACCGGCGCGGGCGCCTGATACTGAGGCGCAGGCTGGTTCTGCGGCAGGGACTGCTCAAACTGCGGGACGCGCGAGATCAGCGCCTGGCGATGCTCCACCTCCATCTCGGAGGGAATCCCGAAGTCATCCAGAACCTTCAGCGTCAACCGTGTCTCGGCCTTCAGCACAGGGCGCGGACCGCGCCGCGGCAGGTTGATCAGGTCGATCGGCCAAAGCACCGGGATCAGCCACTCCACCGTATCGCGCACCGCATGGCCGGTGCCATGAATCTTGCCTTCCTTGTCGACCGGGTACTTCGGCACGTCGATCACCCGCACATCGACCGGAACCACGCTGTCGTTATGCGTGATCATGCGGTCGAACTTGAGCTCCATCCACCCTTTACCCACCAGGTGGCCGGGATCCTTGTAGTCGACAAACGTGCCCACCAGGTAAGCGTCATACGGAAAGCTCGCGCGTCCGTAAGCCTCCACGTGCGAGACCTGGCACAAAACCGGATCGCCCACGTTTTCGGTCTTTGAGGAGATCTTCGGCTCAGCGACCGTACAGCGAATAATCGAGCCGGCCGGAACCAGTTGCTCCGCGCCCGCAAGACCGGACAGGAGCGCAGGAGAGAGGAAGAGAGTAGCCGCGAAGAGAGAGTGCTTCATGTGGACCTCCAGGACGGACCAACGCGAAGCTGGCCGTGCAGGTCTGGTTCGCCGGATCAACGGGGGCCGATCTTTTTCGTACAGGGGAGTTGCCGCTTGCTGTCTCAGATACTAGTCACAGAGTCCGCAAGTGCGCAAGCAGCTTTTCTGCAAAAGAGCAAACCTTTGGGTGAGTTGACCCGCAAGCGGTGCAGACCGTTGCGTCCCATCGAAAACGCCGCGGCGTCAGGGCTCAACCCGTGTTCCGCAAACCTGCCGAAATCCCATTGATCGTCGCCGTAATCGCCCGGTCCAGCTCCGCCGACTCAGGCTTGCCCGCGGCCACATTCTTGCGCTTCTGCCGGATCAACTCCACCTGCAAGAGGCTCATCGGGTCGACATACGGATTGCGCAGCCGAATGCTCTGCTCGAGCACCGGATTCTTTTCGAGCAGCGTCCTCTGCCCGGTCACGGCGAGCACCATCCGGCGAGTCAGATTGAACTCGCCCTCCAGCCTCGTAAACACCCGCGTCCGCAGCGCCTCGTCCTCCACCATCGAGGCGTAGAGCTTCGCGATGCCGAAGTCCGCCTTGGCCAGCGCCATCTCGACGTTGCGAAGAATGTCGATGAACAGCGGAAACGACTTGAACATCTGCTGTAGCCGCGCCAGTCCCTCCAAATGCTGGTCCGCATACCCCGCCAGCGCATGCCCCACGCCGAACCACGCCGGCACCAGGTGCCGCGACTGCATCCAGCCAAAGACCCAGGGGATCGCGCGCAGGTCGTCCATGCTGCGCTTCTTCGTGGAACTCGCATCCGTGCGCTTGGCCGGACGCGAGCCGATCCGCGCATGCTCAAGCTCCGCCACCGGCGTGGCCTGCTCAAAGTATGTGAAGGTCTCGGGATCGTCGACGATGTGCTTTCGGTAGAACGCATACGAGGCGGCCGACAGCGCCTCCAGCGCCTCCTCCCACTCCGGCAGCAGCACGCCGGTTAGGTGCGGGTCCGGCTGCGTGCGGCTCAATCCCGGCCGCGCCAGCGCATCCAGCGACGCGGCAATCATCAGCTCCAGATTGCGCTCCGCCAGCACCACATCGGAGTACTTCCAGTTCAGCACCTCACCCTGCTCCGTCAGCCGCAGCGCGCCCGAAAAGCTGTCGAGCGGCTGCGCAAAGATAGCCCGATGCGTTGGACCGCCACCCCGCCCCACCGTCCCTCCGCGCCCATGAAAGAGGCGCAGCTTCACGCCCGTCTCGCGCGCCACCCCATGCAGCGCCCGGTGCGCCTTAAAGATCTCCCACGTCGAGGTGATCATGCCGCCGTCCTTGTTCGAATCGGAGTAGCCGAGCATCACCTCCTGCGTATGCTTCCAGCTCTCGAGCAGCGGCCGATACGCCTCGCTCGACCACAAATCCCGGCAGATCTCCGGTGCATTCCGCAGATCCTCGATCGACTCAAACAGCGGCACCGGCTGCAGCCCCGGATCGCCATCGTCCGTTCCCTCGACGCTCACATTCCCCATCCGCGCCAGCCGCACCACGTTCAGAATGTCCTCGGCCGAGGTCGCGCCCGAAATGACATATCTCTGGATCGACTCCGGGGGAAACACCCGCTTCAGGTGCGCGATCTCCCGGAACGTATGCAGCACCTCCGCAGTCTGCGCGCTCAGCGCTCCGGGATCCTGCGGCGGCAAAAGCCCCGCCACCTCCGCCAGCGCCGCCGCATGCACCCGCGCGTGCTGCCGCACGTCCAGCGCCTGCAGATGCAGCCCGTACGTGCGAGCCTCCAGCAGCAGCGGATCGACCAGCAAAGCCGCGAGCCGCGAGCCGCGATTTTTCATCAGGCTCGCGCGCAGCAGCGCAACGTCTACCACCAGTTCGTCCGCTCTTGCGTACGGCGCAAGGGGCCGCAGCCTGGGCGCATGCTCCTGGATGCTGGGCTGCACGCTATATTGCGCGCTCCCTCCCAGGCGAACCATCATGCACGCCACAAACAGCCGCACCGACTCGTGCGGAAAACGCTCGATCAGCCGCAGCTCCGGCGAGGCCGGCCCGGCAGCCCGAAGCTCCGCAAGATACTGCTCCAGCCGCGCCGTCAGCTTTGCGGATACCGGAACCTGTTGCGTCGAGCTTGCCAGCTGGTCAAAGATGTTCTGCAGCCGCCGCAGATAATGCGAGAACAGCAGATCCCGCGCCATGGTCAACGCCTCGGCCGTCGTCTCTGGCGTCACAAACGGGTTCCCATCCCGGTCGCCGCCAATCCACGACCCAAACGTCACAAGTAGCGGTAAGTCCGCCAGCGCCGGAACGCCCTTCGCGCCAAACTCCGCCTGGAGCGCGTGCTCGACTTCCGCATAGAGCACCGGCAGGGTATCAAACAGCGACGACTCAAAGTAGTCCAGCGCCATCCGAATCTCGTCCCGCACCGTGGGCCGTGCACTGCGCACATCGTCGGTCTGCCACAGCGCGGTGATCTCCGCCAGCAGGCTCGCCTCCAGCTGCTCGAGCTGCGCTCCAGGCACCGGAATCCGATCCAGCTGTTCCAGCAGATCCGAGATCCGCCGCCGCTTGAACATGACCGAGCGCCGCGCCACCTCGGTCGGGTGCGCGGTGAACACCGGCGTCACGCAGATTCGCCCCAACTGCTTGAGCGCCGCCGCCAGATCAACCCCCGCCAGCCTCATCGCGCGCAGGGTGCCCTCCAGTGAGCCACGCTGCACCTTCCCGGATCCCGCGGCGTTCCCCGGCTCCTCCAGCTGGTGCGCCAGCCGGCGGCGCTTACGATGATTCGTCTCCGCCAGGTTAATCAACTCGAAATAGAAGCTGAACGCGCGCGCCAGCTGGTACGCCCGCCGCGGATCGTTCGCCTGCTCACCCACGCTCAGCAGCGCCGCCCCGTTCTCCTCTTCCCGGCGCGCGATCGCGGACTGCCGCAGCGCTTCCACGGCCTCATAAATGCCCGGCTCCGCCTGCTCGCGCAGCACGGACCCCAGCAGCATGCCCAGCGAGCGAACATCGCGGCGAAGTGGAGCAGACTTAACCTCGGCGCCGGGAGCAAACAGCTCCTCCAGACGTTGCGGCCAGGAAGTAGGAAGCCAGAGAGACGGCATATATAGATCGATTATGGCATCGCCCGAAGCAGGCTACATGGCCACGGCGATGCGCTCCAACTCCGCCCGCATCCCGGCCAGGGCGAAGCCGATGCCCTCAATGTGCAAGGCAGCCTTCCGGGCATCGCTCGACGACACGCCGAAGCCACGCTGCTGCATGAACATCGACAGTAGATCAGCGGCCTGAAAACAATCGAGGCCCTCACGCATCAGTTCGCCGCGAAGCAACGTAAGGTCCCGCTGCGGAAATAGTTGGAATGGGACAGGCATGGAAACGCCTCTTCTCGGAAACCGACTCAGCACAACCGCGCATGCACCGTTGCCTGACGGACGCCCGCTCGCACCAGAAGGATGTGTTTCCGAGCCGGAATGTTGACCGTAGGCAGCCGAGCCGCTAACTGCTGCGCGACGCAATCAACACTGGCAGGCCGTCCACCACCGGATAGTGCCGTCCACACCCCGTGCAGTCCACCGTCTGCTCCGCAAGCACAAGCGCCGCGTGGCATACCGGACAGGCCAGCCGATGAATCTGCGACGCGAGCAGCGGGTTGATTTCAGCCATACACTAAAGTGTAGAAGATCGGCGGATTCGGCTCGCCTCCCTCCTTGCCCTCGGGTTTAGACTAGGCCCATGCATATGGTCGCCTCCAACAATCGGACGATGCAGCGCATCCTCTCCGTCTCGCTCGGAGCGACCTTTCTCTACGTCTGCGCCACGCTCTTCTTCGGCGTCCGCGCCCACTCGCTCGCGCTGCTCTCGGAGGCCGGCCACAACGCCTCCGACATGCTCGCCATCCTGCTCTCCTTCGTCGCCGTCTACTTTCAATCACGCCCCGCCAACGACCGCAAAACCTTCGGCTACCAGCGCGCCGGCGTCCTCGCCGCCTTCGTCAACGCCCTCACCCTCATCGTGCTCGCGCTCTGGATCGCCCTCTCCGCCATCCACCGCCTTTACGCTCCCATTCCCGTCGAGCCGCACCTGATGATGTACGTCGCTATTGCCGGCGTCCTCATGAACGGCGCCATCGCCGCCCTGCTCTGGAAGTTTTCAGGCGACGTCAACATCCGCTCCGTCTTCCTCCACATGCTCGGCGACACCGTCTCGACCGCCGCCGTTATCGCCGGGGGCGCAGGTATCCTGCTCACCGGCCTCCAGTGGATCGACCCCGTTCTCTCGCTGCTGATCGCCGGCATGATCATCTGGTCTTCGCTCGGCATCGTCCGCGAAACCCTGAATATCCTGCTGGAAGGCGCTCCAACAAACCTCATGCTCGACGAGGTCCGCACCGCCATGTCCAGGATCGACGGCGTCGCGAACGTCCACGACCTCCATGTCTGGAGTCTCGGCTCCAATTCTCACGCGCTCGCCAGCCACGTCACCATCGTGCACAGCGAAACCCGCCAGATGAGCGTGGCCGAGTGCGCCGGCATCCTCGACAACCTCAAGGACGCTCTCTGGGACAAGTTCCACATCGCCCACACCACCATCCAGTTCGAGACCCAGGGCTGCCAGACCACCCACGGCTGCTCCGCCCCACCTGAACTTGAAGCCGTCTCAGCCCACGCTCACCACCACCACGGGCACAGCCACTCCCACTGACCGAGCTGCGAGGGCGGTTATCGCCGGCTCAGGGCACCAGTTCGCCTGCACGAATCGATCCAAGCTACATGACCGCTGCACGAAGAATGTCGAGCTCGCCTCCCGTATAGCCGGGCATGGAGATCCCGAAACGCGTGACAAGCGCCGGGGAACCGATCACCATCCGTGCGGCCTCCTTCAGTAACGCCTGGTCGGTATGCATCGTCTGAAAAACAATGCGACTGTTGACCGAGAGCGGCGTCGAGGTGATGTTGAACACCTCATGGATGCCGTCTTTCAGTGCCTCTCCAAGATCTCCTGCTTTAATCTGCTCGCCGACCGCGTCGCCTGGCAGTCCGACGAGCGCGCCTCCAAGCGAGCCCATTAACGCGAGGTCCGACTTTACGACGACGGTCTCGCCCTGGGGCACCGATTGGTACACTCCATAGATCAACTTGGGTCTCGGAATCGAAGACTTGAGCTGCAAGGCAACCGTGACGTTGCGGGCCAGCAGTTGCGTCAACATCTTTGACAGAACATAAGGTGTCGTCTCGGTCACGGGTTATGCCTCCAGCACGGAAGACAGCGCGTCGCATACGTCTTCCACGGTGAATGGTTTTGCGAGGAGGAAGTCGGCTCCCGATTCCGTCGCGAGCTCGCGGATTTCATTCGATGATTCTGAAGTAATGAAGCCAAAGGGAACTTCCCTGTCCGTGCTTCGAACTGCGATCAACAGCTCGATCCCGGACATCTCCGGCATGTTCCAATCCGAAAGAATCAGCTTCGGCTTCGCCGTGCGAAGCTTCTCCAAAGCCTGCACGCCGTTATCCGCCTCTTCGACGACGAGAGTGCGATATCCCGATTGACGGATGGCTCGTTGCACCATCGATCGCATCACCTTACTGTCATCTACGACAAGAACGTCCATAGCCCCACTCCTCGCGCTAACAACCGATGACCGCATCCGCAGCCGCGTCTCTTGTCTATGTTGTGGCCGCGCGCCCCTCAAGGGAATAGCACCAAAGAGGCAGCGCAAATCCTCTTTGTGCTACAGCTTCAGCGCGTTGCCTCGTCAAGAATGTGAGTTGAAAAGAGACGTGCTCGCCGGAGAGGCGAGTCGTTAGAAAGCACCGTAACGCCTATGGGTTTTGAAGAAGACATTCGCGAGTTTCTGATCGAAAGCAATGAAGCTCTCGAAAACCTCGATCGCGAGATCGTCGAACTCGAGCGTGCGCCGCACAACATGCAGCTGGTCTCGAGCGCCTTTCGAGCCGTCCACACCATCAAGGGGACCAGCAGCTTTTTCGGCTTTGATCTTCTTGGCGCGCTGACCCACGTTGCCGAAAACATCCTCAGCCAGGTGCGGGACGGAGAGCGGGAGCTTACCCCAGAGCTCATTTCGCTGATCCTGAGCGCTCTGGATGAGGTGAAAATCCTGCTGGCGTCGATCAAATCCACGGGCCAGGAGGGCCCAGATCGCACCGAGTCCTTGCGCGCTCGCATGAATGACGCGTACCGGTCCGTGTTACCGGAAAACCAGCCCAAGCCGGCATCTCCAGAAATCGAAGTGCCCCGCGAGGCAACCGCACCAGCAGCGAAGCAGGAGCCCGTCTCACGCGGCGGCTTTCAGCGTCTGCGCAAGCGGCCGACTCCTGCCCCGGCACAGAACAATGCGAGCGCCTCCGATATCGTGTCGCAAGATGGGTCAGCCTTAGGCGTGAAGCGACCTGTTCCGCCGCCCGCGGAAGCCTCAACCACGAGTGCCGCTGCCGTCCCGGCCGCCCCAGTCCCGACCGGCGATCCGTCTGGCGCGACTCGGCAGCTTGGGGACTCGACCATTCGCGTCGATGTCGGTCTGCTCAATCGATTGATGAACCTGGTCGGCGAGCTGGTGCTCGCGCGCAATCAGCTTCTGCAGGAAGCTCCCGTGCACAGCCTGCCTCTGCAGCAGACGTCGCAGCGGCTGAACCTGATCACCAGCGAGTTGCAGGAAGGCGTCATGAAGACCCGCATGCAGCCCATCGGCGTGGTCTGGAACAAGCTTCCCCGGGTCGTGCGCGATTTGGCGTCCCAGTGCGGCAAGAAGATTCGCGTGGAGATGGAGGGCGCCGATACCGACCTCGACAAGACCATCATTGAGGCTATCAAGGACCCGCTGACCCACGTGGTCAGGAACTGCTGTGATCACGGCATCGAAATGCCCGAAAAGCGGATCGCCAAAGGAAAAACTCCGGAGGGCTTGATTCAATTGCGCGCCTATCACGAAGGCGGCGTGGTCAATATCGAAGTCAGCGACGATGGAGGTGGCATCGATCCTGAACGGGTCAAGTCGAAGGCCATCGACAAGGGCATCCTCCGCCCGGAACAGGCCGCGCAGATGACCACGCGCGAGGCGCTGCACCTCATCTTCCTGCCCGGCTTTTCGACCGCCGCCCAGGTGACCAGCATCTCAGGCCGCGGCGTCGGCATGGACGTGGTGAAGAACAACATCGAGAAGATCGGCGGCAACGTCGAGGTCCTGGCTCCTCCCGATGGCGGAACCACGATCCGCATCAAAATCCCGCTTACCTTGGCCATCATTCCCGGTCTCGTCGTCACTCTGGAAAAGCAGACCCAGGCCGGCATTGGAGAGAGTGTCGCGGAGGACCGCGGGCAAACAGAAATACGGCAGCGCTGGAGAACCCAGGAACGCTTCATCATCCCGCAGGCCAATCTGGTGGAGCTGGTTTGCATCCAGGCTGGGGAGCAAAGCAGACGCATCGATAGTATTCACGGCACACCGGTCTTCCACCATCGCGGTAAGCTTCTGCCTCTGCTCTACCTGGGCAGCGTTCTTGGGCAGCCACAGTCGGATCGAGTGATTTCAGAAGTAACCAACATCGTCGTGCTGCAGGCGGAAAATCGGCAGATGGGCCTGGTGGTCGATCAGATCTGCGACACCCAGGAAATTGTCGTCAAGCCGCTGGGACGACAGCTTAAAGGGCTCAGCTGTTACGTCGGAGCCACCATCATGGGCGATGGGCGGCCCGCTCTCATCCTCGATGTCGTTGGGCTTGCGCATCTCGGTGGCATCTCGGCGGCCAACGGGGCCGCACTCAAAGCAGAGAGCGCCGGCGCGGATGAAACAACGCGGACGCAAAAGCTTTTGGTCTTCCGCGCAGGAATTTATGAACGCGTCGCGGTGCCTCTGTCCCTGGTCGATCGCTTGGAGGAGATCGATGCGGCGATCATCAAGCGAGCCGCTGGCCGGCCCGTCCTGCACTACCGCGGAGAGATCCTGCCTCTGCTCGCGATGCCTGAGCTGCTCCGTCCCGGCAACGAGGCGCGAGAGATCGGTTCAGGGCTCAAGCAGGTTGTTGTGTTCAGTGACGGACGACGCCGCACCGGAGTGCTCGTGGATCAGATCATCGACATCATGGAAGAAGCAATCACGGCTCGTCGCAGCGTCAGCGCGCCAGGCATACTCGGGTCGGCCATCATCGGAGGGCAGGTGACAGACCTCCTGGATCTTGAATACCTGCTCGCCTCTGCCGGAGAAGGCTGGCTGCAACAAGCGAAGCCCGGTTCCACCCCCAGGCTCCTGCTCCTTGAAGGGAGAACCGCGGCCAGGGAGCTCTTGCACGGCTTTTTGGAAACCTCTGGCTACAGCACCGTTTCCGTAGGAACGCTCGCAGAGGCCGACACGCAGCTGCAACACGGCACCTTCGACCTGGCATTGACGTCAATCGATGTTGGCGGGCAGCCCGAAGCCGGGTTGGATTTCCTCCAGAGCGTACGGAAAGACGAATCGCTGAAACATCTGCCGGTGGTCGCGATGCTCTCCCCGCAGCGTGGCATCGTGCGGCAGTCGCAAGTGGATCGGTTAGCTGACTTCGATGCTTGCGTGTACAAGGACCAGAGAGACGAGCTGCTCAATGCATTGACGGCGATCTTGGCGAAGGATCATGCTCCGCGGCTTGAGGAGGTCCTCCAGTGAACATCGCCACTGCCAGAAGCACGCAATACGTTACCTTCCGGATCGGTCCTCTTCTGCTCGGAATCGAAATCCTGAAGGTGCAGGAGGTCATCCGCAGTTTGGAGATGACGGTCGTTCCTCTCGCGCCGCGGTCGGTGGAAGGACTGATCAATCTGCGCGGCCAGATCGTCCTCGCGATCGACACGAGGCAAAGTCTCGGCCTGCCTCCCTCCACACATGAGGCACCTCCCATGAACATCGTGATCCATTCGGAAGACGGTGCGGTCAGTCTGCTCGTCGACGAGATTCACGATGTGATCAATGTGCCTTCCAACGCCTATGCGCCGCTGCCCGATAACCTGCCTGCCGAGCAGCGGAACCAGATCAAATGCGTGTACGACCTGAGTATCGGGCTCATGCTCGTCCTTGATACGGACCGCGTTCTTGAAAATGCATCCCAGTCGAGTCTTCCCTTTCAGGGAGACGCACCCAAGACAACATCCACCTTTCACCCAGCGAAGACGAGGACCTAGAGCATGCCCACTCTCCATAACATGGATAAGCCCACCACACCTCTACAGGTAAAAACAGCAGTTCGCACCAACCTGCCGAAGCCGTCGAGGAGCTCGATGCAAAACGGTTCGAAGCACCATGGGGACACCGTGCCGGCGATTCCACCCGACTACCTGGACGCCAAAGCCCTCATCCTGGCCGTCGAACGATCACGCTGCGTGATCGAATTCGACATGACGGGACATGTGCTCACGGCGAACAACAATTTTCTAAATGTTTTCGGGTACACCCTGGACGAGATTGTAGGCGTGAGCTGCGAGCTATTTACCGAAGCCGGAGAGCGGGGTTCCTTCGCGCAAAAAGAATTCTGGTCTGGACTGAACAAGGGCGAGTTCTACTCCGGCGAGTACAAGCAGGTCGGCAAGAACGATCGCTTAGTCTGGCTGCAGGCGACCTGGAACCCGGTGTTCGATCTGAACGGCACTCCATACAAAGTTGCCGTGTTTGCGAGCGACATCACGTCAGCGAAGCATTCATCGGTCGACTACAAAAGCCAGATCAAGGCGCTCAGCGAGTCGCAGGCCATGATTGAGTTCCAACTTGACGGGACTATCCTTACCGCAAACAGCAATTTTCTCGGACTTCTGGGCTATCGGCTGGAGGAGATTAAGGGTAGAAAACACAGCATGTTTCTCGAGGAAAGTGAGAGAGGAACACAAGCGTACGCGGACTTCTGGGCCAATCTGAACCTGGGTACGTTTCAGTTCGGGCAATTCAAGCGCGTTGGCAAGGGCGGCAAAATTGTCTACATCCAAGCCACGTACAACCCGGTGTTCGATGCAGATGGCAAGGTTCACAAGGTGCTGAAACTTGCCAGCGACGTCACGGAGCAGGCGAAGTTTCGTCTACAGGCAGAGGAGCGCCACGAGCAGGAACGCCAGGTCGCCCTGGAGCGGCAGACCAGGATCGACAGCCTCTTGCAGCTTGTGGCGGCTGCCGCGGAAGGCGATCTCACACGTGAAATCAACCTGACTGGAGAAGATGTTGCAGGGCAGATAGGCACGGGACTCACCAAATTCCTGTCTGATCTGCGTAAGAGCATCGCGAGCATAGGGCAGACCGCCACCCGCGTTGCGTCCTCCTCAGAAGAGCTGTCCACAATCGCACAGCAGATGACCGGCGGCGCGCAGAACGCGGCTGAGCAGGCCAACGGCGTCTCTATTTCAAGCGAACAGGTCTCGTCCAATGTGAGTATCGTAGCGGCCAGCTCCGAGGAGATGCTCGCTTCGATACGGGAGATCTCGAAGAGCGCATCCGAGGCTGCGCGGGTGGCAAAGAAAGCTGTTGGTCTCGCCGATTCAACGACCCAGACCATCAGTGAGCTCGGTCTATCGAGCCAGGAAATCGGCAAAGTCATCAAGGTGATTACGTCGATTGCTCAGCAAACGAATCTGCTCGCTCTCAACGCCACGATTGAGGCCGCAAGGGCCGGAGAAGCAGGAAAGGGTTTCGCGGTCGTCGCCAATGAAGTTAAGGAATTGGCCAAGGAGACGGCGCGGGCGACAGAAGAGATCAGTCAAAAAATTGATGCGATCCAGAACAATACGAAAGCCGCAGTGAGGGCGATCGGAGACATGAGCGAGATCATTAATCAGGTAGATGACATCTCGAGCACCATCGCTTCCGCGGTCGAGGAGCAGACCGCCACGACCAACGAGATCGGACGCAACGTCACCGAGGCCGCTCGGGGAACAAACGAAATTACGCATAGCATCAAGCTTGTGGCCACCTCCGCCGAGGAGACAACCGTCGCAGCACGAGGCATTGAACAGGCCGCCCGGACACTCACGGCGACTGCGGGTCAGCTGGAAGCTCTGGTAAGCCGCTTCAGTATCTAGCGGCTTTCTTCGGAGGAGTAGAGCCGTCTGGCAGAACGATGCCGTGCAAGGGATAAGCAAGCATGAGAGTACCGAGCAGCGAGTCAAAGAGTCCTGATGAGGCGCCCCCGTTGCCATCTGACAACGGGACCAGGAACGCGTTCCCACAACGTAAGGACCCGCTTCGGCTCCTGATCGTGAATGAGTCGACCTTGATGCGGCGTCTTTTGACCCAGGTTCTGGCGAACGACGAGCGAGTCACCGTGGTAGGATTCGTCCGCAATCACGAGGAAGCGAGACTCAAAGGCAAAAGAATGCGACCCGACCTGCTCGCGCTCGATCCGTCTACGAGCATCGGCGAGCGTGCCCTGACTCTGGAACTCTTTCGCGAAGAGATTCCAGACATACGCACGCTGTTATGCCGCCCCCTCCCGGAGCGAAGTGCCAGGCTTGCTTTGGAGTTTCTCAGCACGGCTATTGTTTTTCCCTCAAGAAGGGTGACTGAGCTCAGTTTTGAGGGCGCGCCATCTGTTCTGCAATTTTTGGCGGATCTCGAGAGCGTATGCGAGAACACTTACGGAGCTCGGCAAACGGAAGAGCAGCTGGCTCCGGTCAGCAATCTCGTTCCAGCTTTTAGAGAAGAGCTCATGCCCAGGCGTCCCGTCGTGTCAAATTGTGCGCGAACCGTCCCGCAGGTGCTCACCATCGGCTGCTCGACCGGTGGCCCGGCAGCGTTGATGGAAATTCTTCCGGCACTTCCGGACGACTTTCCCCTGCCCATCTTGATCGTTCAGCACATGCCGCCCGTGTTCACAGCACAGCTGGCGCAGAGACTGAGCCGCGTCTGCAAAATACCGGTGATCGAAGCAGAAGACTCGATGGAAGTGAGGCCCGGTGTAGCTTTGATCGCGCCCGGCGATTTCCATATGAAGACCATTCGTAAGCAGAACCGCGTAAAAGTCGAGTTGACTCAGGAGGAACACGAGAACTCGTGCCGTCCAGCCGTGGACGTCCTCTTCCGTTCCGTGGCGGAGGTGTACAAAGGCGCTGTCGTTGCAGCTGTTCTCACCGGCATGGGCCAGGATGGCCTTCGAGGGATACGCGTCCTGAAAAACTGTGGCGCAACCGTATTCGTTCAGGATCGCGCAACGAGCGTCGTATGGGGCATGCCAGGCGCTGTCGCGGAGGCTGGGCTTGCCGATTCTATTCTTCCGCTGGCGGAAATCCTACCCCAGGCAATGAGGTTATTTTGAGAGCAGCGAGCGAGACAAAGACGGAAAGTTGGGGTCAGCAAGCATCCTCGCTGTCAGCCCTGACCTATGCGAAATTACAAAAATATATTCATATTGAATCCGGCATTCTTCTCGATCAAGACAAGAGATATCTGCTCGAATCTAGACTTCTACCCATTCTGGATTCTCCGGTGGCCAGTTCGCTCGGCATTCACACGCTGGAAGAATTGACGCACGTACTCCTCGCGCGTCCGTCCGTAGAGCTGAAGAACCTGGTGGTCAATGCCATGACCACCAACGAAACACTTTTCTTTCGCGATAGAGGCATGTTCGATGCGCTTCTTACCCATCTGCTGCCAGGCATGCTGAAGCGTCTTGAGGGATCGCGCAAACTACGCATCTGGTCCGCCGCGTCTTCTTCTGGCCAGGAGGCGTACAGCATCGCCATGATCCTACGAGAGCTTGGGAAAGGGCCCGAGCACGCAGAGATTCTTGGCACCGACCTCTCTACCCAGGTCCTTCGTCGCGCTCGCGAGGGCCGCTACACACAAGCCGAGATGCAGCGAGGCCTCCCCTCGCAGTATCGGGACAGATACTTTGTTCGCGAGGGCACAGAGTGGCAGCTATGCGAACAGGTGCGGTCTCTCGTCCGCTTCGAGCAAATGGATCTCCGCCGCGAGGTGAGCAGACTCGGCCGGTTCGATCTCATTCTCTGTCGTAACGTCTTGATTTACTTCGATACGGACACGCGAAAGCAGATCCTCGGCTCCCTCCGCGAAACAATGCTGCCCGATTCCCGGCTGGCCCTGGGTTGTGCTGAAACGATCATCAACGTACACAACGGTTTTCAAAGGCAGCAGATCGGCTCAGCCATGTTCTATACGCGCTCCTGACGTGGCGGACGGCTTTGTTCGCCTACCGCCATTCCACAAGCCCTTTACCGACGAACACTCCTCAGTGCAACCGAACTCTCACACATTGACGAACATAGGCGAATGCGACACGTCCTGGAATTTGCGCGAATCCCCTGTCCCGCCCTCATCCCCCTGTCCTATACTGTTGGGCATATGGCACCGCAGGAGCCAACTCGCAAGCGCCCAAGCTCCCCGCCCGCCCGCGAGATCCCCGACAAACTTTATTTCCGCATCGGGGAAGTCGCGAAACTCTGCGAGGTTCCGGCCTACGTCCTGCGCTTCTGGGAGGGCGAGTTCCCCCAGCTCCGGCCGAACAAGGGCGGCACCGGCCAGCGGCTCTTTCGCCGCCGCGATGTCGAAATGGCTCTCCGCATCAAGACGCTCCTCTACGACGAGGGCTACACCATTCCCGGCGCCCGCCAGGCATTTAAAGCAGAGCTCCGCGGAGGCAAAGACATCCAGCTCGGTCTTGGCGACGGAGCGGAGACGGTCGACACCAAACATCTTTTGGCCATCCAGAAAGAGCTCCGCGAGCTCCACGCCCTACTCTCCCGCCCCGCCACGGAAAAGCAATCCCTCCAGCCCATCCGTGCGCCGCGCACTGCGCCGGTCACGAAACTCACGCGTAGTCCTCTGCCCAGGCCCACCCTGCTACAGACCCCCAAACCCCGCTCCGAGAGCCTCTTCGACTTTCCCGATCCTGCCTGACTCTGTCTCTCTCCGTGCACCCTCCGTACCTCTGTGCTCGTCTTCTCGCCATTCCCCAAACGTAATACCCAACCCCCTCGAAAGCACCAGACCCTCCAAACCAAAGACGTATTTCCTCACCTGCGCTTTGGCCTGACACTGATTCAGTTCTCAGGTTCACCCAA
>CAXSDM010000001.1:54165-72762 GCA_964235575.1 uncultured Acidobacteriaceae bacterium
TGCACGCATCTCACCCGTCTTCTCCTGCCCGCCCAGCTCTGTTTCTTCGCCGGCGGCGTACTCGGCTCGCGCCTGCTGGTCCGCAAAATTTTCCTCTACCAGGCTGTCACCCCGCTCGTCTACAACTCCGGCATCCTGCTCGGTGGGCTCGTCCTCGCCGGCCGCATCGGCATCGATTCGCTCGCCTGGGGCGTCCTCGGCGGTGCCCTCCTGGGCTCGACCGTCCTCAACGCCATCGGCGCCTTCCGCTCCGGCCTCCGCTTCCACCCCGTCCTCAACCTTCGCCATCCCGCCTTCGTCGAGTGGGTCAAGCTCTCGCTGCCCCTCATGGTCGGCGTCTCGCTCGCCATGGCCGACAAGTGGATCCTCAGCCACTACGCCTCCGCCGACAAGGGCGGCATCACCCTCCTCAACAACGCCAAAACCCTCTTCACCGCCCCCTTGACCATCGTCGGCGCCGCTGCCGGCTCCGCGTCCCTGCCCTTCTTCTCCAGACTCTTCGCGCAAAATAAGATGTACGACTTCAACGCCGCCGTCAACGGAGCCGTCTCGCGCCTGATCGCCTTCGCGCTCCTCACCTCCGCCTGGATGATCGCCCTCGCCATCCCCATCGTCAGCTTCCTCAAGGGCAACAGGTACACCGAAGCCGACGCCCTCGCCACGGCTCGCTACTTCACCCTCTTCGCCGTCTCGCTCGCCCTCTGGTCCGCCCAGGGCATCTACGCCCGCGCCTTCTATGCCGCGCGCAACACCGTGGTCCCCGCCATCTCCGGAACGCTTGTCACCCTGCTCTCCATCCCGGTCTACGGCCTGCTCTTCCACCGCATCGGCATCGACGGCCTCGCCATTGCCTCCGACCTCGGCATCACCGCTCACACGCTCTCGCTCGCCATCCTGCTGCACCGCTACCGCCTGGTCAGCCTCGCCACGCTCGAGTGGAGGGAGCTCGCCCGCGCCGCCCTGGCCGCCGTCGTCTCCTACCTGGGCGTAAAGCTCATTCTCACCCGGCTACCCGCCGGCACCGGACATCTCTGGAACGCGCTTCTGCTTGCGGCAGGAAGTCTCGTTTGGCTGGCAGTCTGCACAGGCATTCTGCTCGCGCTCAGGTCGAAGCTCCCGGCTCAGGTCCTGCGAAAAAAAGCCGCCTGACCCGTGTCGAGCTCCCGCGCCTTGCTCGCTTGTCATGCTTCGCTCAAAGGCGGAGGACCTGCTTTTCGCTCATCAGTACAGCTACACCCGAAGGAAAAGACGGTCTAGACCTAGGACCTAGGGAATCTCTGATCAAGGGCAGGTCGTTTGTCGACCGCACTCCTTTTTGTCAATCCCGTAGGGAATCTGTCTTTTTCTCGTGCCGGCGATAGCAAGCGAGGGCTTGATGAGACCTTCTCTAAGTTTCCTGAACCCATTGAGAGAACCCGGTCCAGGATGGAAAAGCTGCTGCGCGCTCTCGGCGGGCGAAATCCTGCCGTCTTCTGCCTCGGAAACGAGCAGCAGCACTGATCCCCGTATACACATTCAACGATACAGCCCGGATCGTCCTGCACGGCTGATTGACTGCTCTTCATGGCCGACACGTATTCCGCAAGCATGACAAAAAAATCTAAAAATATTCTCTTTGGGACTGAAGTTCCGGAGAGAACCGCCGATAAGGAAATTGTATGACGAGGGAGTGGGGAATCGTGGACGGATTACCCGAACCTCTTGGAATGCCCCAAAAGATCCATGACCTAACACGGACTGGCCGTTGTGACCGGAGTTCCAGGACCGTAACTTGAATCTATCAACAGGGCCGTTCAGGAAAGACACTCCAGATCATGCTCGACACGTAGTCCGCGCCAGAACGCACGAATAACAACGGGGACGGGAAGCCCCTTACAAAGGAGAACAACATGAAGAATCTGAAGCAGCTTATGAACAACCTCGTGGCCGATGAGTCTGGTCAGGACCTGATCGAGTACGCACTTGTCGCCGCTCTCGTTGGACTCGGGGCAGTCGCCTCCATGAAGACGCTCGCAAACTCAATCAACACGGCGTTCAACAGCGTCGGTACTAGCCTGACCTCAAACGTCTAGCCTCTTGTGAATTTGATTTATGAGGCGCCTCCAACCAGAGCGCCCATAGGACCCCAGCGGAGGAATTTACTTCCGCATGGGCGATGGAAGCAGCACACCTTGGACTGAGCAGCTTCTCGAAAACGTCGGATAGTTGCTCAGTTCACCTGCACCACTTTCTGCGACTTCGGTCGCAGCTCTTTACAATCGATCCGCCGCGCCTGCTGACGCCGGCCCCGAATGCAGTAAACCCGCAGAACAAGGAAGTCCTTTCCATGACGCCTGCCTCCAAAGAACTCGTGTACCCGGCCGCCGCGATGCTGTGCGCCTTCGTGGGCGCGGGCTTTGATCTCAAGAGCCGCCGGATCCCGAACTTCGTCACCGGACCGGCCATTCTGCTAGGGCTGCTTCTTCACGGATCGCTTGACAGCTGGCAAGGACTGCTCAGTGCGCTGGCCTCGGGCCTGCTCTGTGGAGTCATCTTCGTTATCTTCTATCTCGCCGGCGGCATGGGCGCCGGAGATGTAAAGCTGATCACCGCGGCAGGATGCCTGGCCGGTCTGCCTCACGCCGCGTACCTGCTCGTCCTTACTTCGCTCGCCGGCGGCGTCATGGCGCTCGCGTTGGCGCTCGTGCGCGGCCGTCTGAAGGAAACTCTATGCAATGTCCTCGCGCTTACCTCGCATCACTCCCAGGCGGGGCTGATTCCTCATCCTGAGATCAACGTGCTCAACACGAACACGCTCCGCTTACCGTACGGAGTAGCGATCGCAGCAGGCAGTTCGCTGACCTTCTGCCTTCTGGGCACGCAGAGGTGAACCAATGAACGCACGTCGGCTTATGGCAGCTCTTTGCATGGCCCTCTTCGGCTCTGCCCTCTTTACCTTCTGGATCAGCAAAAAGCTGGCCAGAGCGGTGGGTACAAACCATCGGCAGCAGTATGTTGCTGCCACGCAGGATGTCGCCCCCGGTGACTCCCTGCAGAAACAAACCCTTACCCTCATCGACTGGCCGAGCGATAAGCCACTTGAGGGTGCCTTCACAAAAGCCGATGATCTGGTTGGCCGAACGTTGCTCTACCCCGTCAGCGCCGGCGAGCCGATCCGGGCGCGCTACCTGGTCACAGCTGGCTCTGGCGCTGGGCTTTCCACAAGAATTCCAGAGGGCATGCGTGCGATGTCGTTGAGAACGGACCAGATTGTTGGCGTTGCCGGATTTTTGGTCCCCGGATCGCATGTTGACGTTCTGGTCACCTTTCATACTCCGGCGTCCCCAGACCCGATCACGGCAACCGTCCTTCAGGACGTACAGATCCTTGCTACCGGACAGAAAATGCAGCCCGATCCCGAAGGCAAGATTTCACCCGCCGACGTGGTGACACTTCTGGTTAATCCCCAGGATGCAGAAAAAGTCGTCTTGGCCAGTGCTCAGGGAACGGTTCATTTCGTTCTGCGGAACGGCGCGGATCATACCGTCGTGAATAGCCACTCCGCCGAACTCTCAGAACTGAGTGACAAAGTCTCCTCCTTCAACGCCAGACTCTCGATCAACAGCCAACCCTTCAGGATCCCGGGACCTCCAGCTGTCGCGGCATCTGCGGGTAGGACAAAACCCATCGCACCGCCAACCCCCGCAGGCTACACCATCATTACCAACGCTGGCGGTAAGCAGACAACGGAGAGCTTCCAGTGATGAAGAACAGAGCACCTCGGAACCACTCTCTCGCAAGCTTCGCCACCATGATCGGCCTGTTCACGTCGGCAGCCACCGGCGCAACTCAGGAGATATCTCAGGCAAGCGTCCGCCCAGCGCTTCTAACGCGTCCCTCGGCCACCGATCATGGTCCGGCCAACTCCATGAATTTTAGTAGCAGAACATCAAGCGACCAGATCACCCACATCACGCTAGGTCGATCCATAACCGTTGAGACAAAGCATCGCCTGGCTAAGATTTACATCACCAACCCGGAAATTCTTGACTCCTACACTGCCAACCCAAATCAGGTGATCATTACCGCCAAGAAGACTGGAAGCAGCACCCTGCTGCTCTGGGACGAAGCTGGTGAATCGAAGACCTACCTTTTTTCGGCAGACTTGAATGTCGAGTCTCTCCGCACATCCATGAGACAAATCCTGCCGAACGACAGCATAGAGGTTGAGTCGCGTGAAGGAACCATCACGCTTTCGGGAACAGTCGGTACTGCAGCCATTGCCGATTCCGCCGTTAAGTTAGCTTCGGTTTACTCGAAGGATGTCGCTAACTCACTGCTCATTAATTCTGGTCACGTGAAGCAGGTAAAACTCGAAGTCAAAATCGTCGAAGTCGACCGTTCCAAAATGAACAGCTTCGCCTTCAACTTCTTCAGCAACGGCGGCAACAATCTCGCCTCAACAACAACTGGGCAGTATCCCTCAACCATCAATACCACCTCCGGAAACGGGGGCAAAACGGCAACGATTGCGAACCCCCTGAATTTCTCGATCTACAGCTCCAAGCTCAATATTGGAGCGACGCTCCAGGACCTGCAGTCAATGCAACTGGCGCAAATTCTGGCAGAGCCGAATATCACGGCAATCAGTGGCCAGAAAGCTGCTTTCCTTGCTGGCGGAGAGTTTCCCTTTCCCGTCGTGCAGAGTTCCTCAACGGGAGCCCCCACCATCACACTCATGTTTCGCCCCTATGGCGTGCGATTGGACTTCACACCGGTCGTCAATGTGGACAACACGATCGATCTCAAAGTAGCTCCGGAAGTAAGTGCGCTCGACTACACCAACTCGGTCAACATCGCGGGCTATACGATTCCAGCCATCTCGACACGCCGCGCAGAAACGCAGGTGGTATTGAAAAGTGGCCAGACATTCGCCATCTCAGGCTTGCTTGATAACAGAACGGCGGACCAGTTCTCTAAGACTCCTGGCATTGCCAGTGTCCCTGTGCTGGGCCAGCTCTTCAAGTCGAAGAACATCAATCACACGGAAAGTGAACTAATTGTCATCGTCACACCGACGCTCGTCGATCCGCTGACGGAAGAAATCCCGATGCGATTGCCTCAGTCCACCGTGCCCACTATCGACCCAAAAACATTTGACAAGGATTTCCCTTCCAGCTCCAAAGCAAAGAACTAATCTGCACAAGCAAGTTGAAGAGGACAGTATGGACGCAAATCAATTTCAGCAGGACTCAACGTATGATGTTGCTTTGATCACAGTCTGCGTTGATCCGGATGACGCTTCCCGTATTGCAGAATCGGTGGAAAGAATGTCTTGGGCGGTGGCTTACTCAAGCTTCGACACCTATATCAGCGCTATCCGCCGGCCGTATTTTAGCGCGAGCATCAGCTCGGCAAAGGCTTGCGTCGCTGTTGTGGACTTCGACCTTGATCCTGCTCAGGCGATCGAATCCACCAAGTATCTCCAGCAGGTGTTTGCGGGCCGTATTACGGTCATCGCCTTGGCGGAGAGCCGGGATCCGGATATTCTGCTACGCGCCATGCGGGCCGGTTGCAGTGAATTCCTGGGTAAGCCTTACCGCGCTGCTGAGTTAAATCAAACCCTTCAAGGACTTCAGCAGCTTTGGTCGATCTCCGCTGAGGCGAGTGGGTCGGGCGGTAAAATCCTAAGCTTCGTCGGCGTCAAAGGCGGAGTGGGAACGACCACCTTAGCCGTCCACCTGGCAATGAATCTTGTTCAAATCCAGGGCAAGCGAACTTTATTGATCGATCACCATCCGAAGCTTGGACATGTTTGTGTCTACTTGGGTCTGGATGGTCAGCGGTGTACGTATCAGGAGGTCGTGCAAAGCGTAACGCGTCTTGACACAGAACTGCTGCGGGGCATTGTGAGTAAGCACGCAAGCGGGTTGGAAGTTCTCTCTTCGCCCGACTCCTGCGCCGCTGTGTACGGCATGGATGCTGACGTCATTGCGCGTACATTAAAGTTCCTCCGTACGGAGTACGACTACATCGTCATTGATTGCCCGAACAGACTCGACGAGATAACAATGGCCGTAATCGACGTCTCAACTACTGTGTACTTGGTAGCTACACCTGAAATTGGCGCGATTCGTGACCTGTCTCGATATGTAGATCACCTAACGCTAAACAGCACGACAACGGAGAAGATGCAAGTTGTCGTCAACCGGGTGTCTTCCCGGTATGCCGTCAATGTGGAGCATATTGAAAAGGCGATCCGTCTGCCAGTTGCGATCCGTTTGCCGAACAGTTATGCGGACCTCGTTCGTTCCGCGAATTTAGGGGAGCCCATCTCTCTGAAGAACAAGTCTGAATTTAACTCTGAGTTTCTTAATTGGTCTAACACTCTTGTTGGATCGACTGGACAAAGCTCGCCGATCAAAACTAAATCATCGATTTTCGCGAAGTGGTAATCGAAGGAATCTGAAGGATGACTGACCTCGCCAGTAATCTAAACATCTCGAACAGACTACAGCCATCCGCAATCCGCGCGCCTCGTGGCGTCCCCGAGCATGTCCAGCAGCAGATCAAGGGGGCTGTGCACAAAGAATTACTCAATCGTCTCGATCTTGATCGTCTTAGTTCGTCAAACCAGACGAAATCTGGTCAGCTTCAGCTCTTTTCCGTGATTCAGCAGCTCACGTCGGAACAAGGCGTGCCGCTGAGCCTCGCCGAGCGCGATCGCTTGGCACAGGAAGTTCTGGATGAGGTTTTCGGCTTAGGCCCGTTGGAGCCACTATTACAGGACCACACAGTAAGTGACATATTGGTTAACACGTTCAATTCCGTTTACGTTGAGCGTGGGGGCGTTCTCGAGAAGACCAACATTGTCTTCAAAGATAATCGACACCTCATGCATATTATTGACAAGATTGTCTCGGGAGTTGGCCGGCGTATCGACGAGTCGTCCCCGCTCGTCGATGCGAGACTTTCGGACGGCTCACGCGTAAACGTCGTCATCCCTCCCTTGGCGGTGGATGGTCCATGCATGTCTATCCGTCGTTTTGGCGGCAAGCCCATGCAAGCCGAGGACCTTCTGCGCAGCCAGATGCTCACCCCGCCGATGCTGGAGGTTCTTGCCGGGGCAGTTAAGGCGCGTCTAAACATTGTGGTTTCTGGCGGTACAGGTGCCGGTAAGACAACGCTGCTGAATGTGCTCTCGGGCTATATCTCTCCATATGAGCGAATCGTCACCATCGAGGACTCCGCTGAACTCCAGGTTAAACAGGAGCACGTAGTCCGTCTGGAGACTCGACCACCAAACGTGGAGGGCAACGGCGCGATCAAGCAGCGTGAGCTGGTCATCAATGCGCTCCGCATGCGGCCCGACCGGATCATCCTTGGTGAAGTGCGCGGCGAAGAGACGCTTGACATGCTGCAGGCCATGAACACGGGACATGATGGTTCCATCACAACCATTCACTCGAACACTCCTCGCGATGCGCTGGCTCGTTTGGAGACGATGGCAATGATGGGCTCGGTTAAGCTGCCCGAGAAAGCAATTCGCGCACAGATTGCAGCCGCGGTTCACGTCATCGTACAAGTTGCCCGACAGGCTGACGGCACCAGGCGCATTACCCACATCACAGAGCTTACAGGAGCTTACAGTGATGTGATCAGCATGAGCGATTTGTTTGTTTTTGAGAAGAAAGGAATCGGACAGAACGGAAAGGTAAAGGGACGTTTTTATAGCACGGGAGTAATGCCACGCATAGCTGACAAACTCCTCGCTTCCGGTGTTCAACTGCCTCTTAGTCTGATGGATCACTCAGTAGAAATTTAGCCGGACATACTCACAAACTTATGCTCTTTCTCGTCATGTTCTCGATTACCACGACACTAACCTTTGCTGTAACGATGTTCGTCGTTCGACCTACATCGGAGCAAAAGGCCATGCAGCGCCGGCTTGCGCGGATGAAAGCAGATCAGAGTGCGGTGGTGCCTGGGGGAGATGATCTTAGGCAATACCTCAAGACGCTACAGCGCGGTTCCTTTGGGTGGGTTGAAGAGTTTATAGATGGGTCAAGAATACAGCGGTTCATCCAAAAGCTGATTATTCAGGCGGACCAAACCACGTCTGTCGGAACGGTACTAATGAGCTGCGCGGGCTGTGCAGGAATTGCGGCGATTCTTCTTTATTTCTTTTCTTCAAAACTGTTCCTCGCAGCACCGGCGATGTTGGCTGGGGGGTACATACCGATTGCTATCCTGAATTATCGGAAGATCAGTCGAGTGAACGCTTTCAATGCAGCTCTGCCGGATTGCATTGACCTGATGGCGCGAGCACTCCGGGCGGGAAACTCGCTCAATGCAGCCATCAGCATTGTCGCCGATCAGGCGGTTGGGCCAGCAAAGACGGAGTTCAGTGAAGTCTCCAAAAAGCAGAATTACGGGCTGCCGGTGCGTGAGGCGCTGATGCAGTTGCTGGATCGTGTTCCCTCCCAGGACCTTCGTGTTCTAATCACGGGGATTCTTGTCCAGAAGGATACTGGGGGCAATCTCGTTGAAATACTGGAACGAATTCTCAATGTGATTCGGGAACGCATTCGACTAAAAGGAGACATCCAGACCCACACAGCACAAGGACGATTGACGGGTTGGATCTTGTGTGGATTACCAGTCGTTCTACTGGTTCTGCTCAATATTATCGATCCAGGCTACTCGAGTGTGTTGTTCAACAATCCTTTTGGTCAGAAGATGTTGTACGTGGGTGCCGCGCTTCTTTTCATCGGAGCATTCCTTATCAACAAAATTGTGAAAGGAATTGAAATCTGATGATGATCGCGCTTTATCTCGCCTCGACGCTCACGTTATTCTGCTTCGTCTCACTGCTTGGCGCGCCCTTTCTGTTTCAGCGCGCTCCTGAAGCGAAGCGTTTGCTGGATGTGATTGACGGAAACCGGGCCGACCTTCGCAAGTCGGCTTATGTCGAGCAAGGGCGGGAAAGACTGGTGGGATACGCGCAGGCACTCCGGGTCAAACTGGGAGTAATGGAGAACGCGAAGCTCAAAATAAGGCTCATGAGTGCGGGCATGCGCGGAGAGGCCACAGGGGATGTGTTTTTTGCCGTGCAATGTCTTCTGCCGCTCGCGATGGCCTTCGGAGCGAGCTTCGTGCCAGAGAACACAATGTTTTGTGTGCTGATCGCTAGTGTGATCGGGTTTATGGCTCCCGACGTCTGGTTAACCCGCAAAATCAATCAGCGCAAGAAAAAAATCCGGAGGAGTATGCCGGATGCCATGGATCTCTTGGTGATCTGTGTGGATGCAGGTTTGGGCATGGAACAGGCGCTGATGCGTGTCGGAGACGAGCTTGCTCTGAGCCATCCGGAGATCAATGAAGAGTTCGTGCAGGTAAATCTGGCACAACGTGCCGGCCAGCCCCGTTTGGAAGCTTGGACGACGCTTGCAGATCGTACGGCGATCGATGAGTTTCGCCAGTTTGTGAGTATGTTGACGCAAACAGAGCGATTCGGCACTCCCATTTCAAAGGCGCTGAGCCGCTTCTCGGAAGATTTACGCACCAAGCGGCGGCAGTATGCGGAGCAACAAGCTTCGAAAACCAAAATCAAGATTATCTTTCCCCTCGTTCTGTGTATCTTTCCTTGTATTTTCATCGTTCTTCTAGCGCCCGCGATTCTGACAATATCAAGTGGCATTTTAGGGATGAACCAATGAAAAGCAGATTTGATGGAAATGCTGTTTGCTTGCCGCTCAGCAGGAGCTCGCCACGGCAGGTTTGCGAGCGTACCCTTGCTCAAAGTTTTCGCAGAAACTCTGCGAGTGCGCTACGATTCGCGCTGACGTTTGTGTTTATTTCGGACGGTTCTCCAGAAAGGAGGCTTCCCTATGGACACTACCGTTGTAGTTCGTACTGCTGCCGGCGTTCTTGCGGCCGCTGTGCTGGCAATCATTGCTTATCGCAGAAAACAGAAGGCTTAATTACTTAGGCAGATGTACCGCGCTATTCTATGTACGTTCGTGGTGCATTACCGCTCCAGCAACGGCGCACTTGCCGGGATAGGCTCCGAATGGAGCCAGTCCGTTCAAAGATAGACAACACCCGGAACGAGAGGGAGATGCAGTTTTGCTGGTGATGAATCAAACACGCGACACAATGATCGGCGACCGGATCACGGTCGCCGACACTTCTCTCCTTAGGATCGTCGGCCTTCTAGGCAGAAGTGAACTTGGCGCCGGGGAGGGTCTCTGGATTCTGCCTTCATCCGGGGTGCATACTATAGGCATGCGATTCCCCATCGACGTAGTCGGCTTGGATCGGAGTCACCGCGTGATCAAGCTTTGGGAGAATCTGCGGCCTTACCGAATTACATCGGTGAGCGCAGCATTGCGGAGCGTCGTCGAACTCCCCTCGGGGCGCATTTCGCAGTGTCAAACTCAGGTTGGGGATCTAGTTCAGTTTAAGATAGCTCAGGCCTGAGTACTGCTTCGTCTAGAGTCTTCTTACGTGGTCAGCGCTGCCGCATGCTCATGAACCGAGTCTTCGCTCTCATTGTGCTTTTCGGCAAGAAAGTAAGAGGCAAGAAGGGTAAGGAGCGGGTCCAGAACAAGCCGGTAGCGAAACTCGGCGTGAGTGCAATAGTAGGGCAAAGGAAAAAGTAGAAGCGGCATGACAAAGAGGGCAGCGAGGGCGTGGGAACGCCGCTTCCATAGAAGCCATAGTCCAGCCAAACCGAAGGCGGAGGTGAAGGTGGCATGAAGCGCGAACAAGGAGGATCCTCCTTTCGTGCCAGTGCCGGCCCAAAAGCGCAGGAAGCGGATGCTGGTCATGCGGAGAAAGCGGACTGGATGGCCTTCGATGTACTCTCGGGCAAGGGCGGACTTATGATCCGTATACGCAATTTCGCCCAAACGGCGGTAATCAGCTAACTCCACCTGGTTGTACATGGGGAAGAGCCGCTCCTCGAGGTAGCCCGAGGCACCCTCACGATTGCCCATCCATAGCTCAAAACCGACGGTCGTCCGAAGTGGAACGAAGGCGTGTAAAGTTCGGGCGTTGCGCAGCGGCCATGGAGCGAAGACGACCGCAAAGCTCAGTGCGGCAAGCAGAACGTGGCTGCCCGAGGTGCTCCGAGTCTGCCAGGCTAGCCATGCCAGAAGCGCGGCCAGCATAGGAAGCAGGGCCGGATTGATCAAGGCGGTGATTGCGCAGTACGCACCAAGAGAAAGCCACATCGAGGGCGAGGCGTAGTCGCGCACCTTCAACACGATCGCGAACAAGCCGACTATGAGGCAGAGGGAGAACGAGGTATCCCAAAAGATGGTCGGAATCCAAAGCAGCGGCAGGGAGCAGGACCAGAAAAGCCCGGCAATCAAAGCACTCCGCTGGCCGAAGAGGCTCCGCGCGATGTGCATGAGAAGCCAAACAGTGAGGACTCCAAGAAGCATCTGCCCGCTCATCAGTACCGCCGCAGACAACTTTGTTTCATCTCCAAAGAGGTGGAAAACGGCCGCAGTCAAAAGCGGATAACCCGGAGCGATGAAGGCTGTCGGACCGGTCGAGCCTCCAAACGGTGAACTTAGCCCGAGGCCGGCGAGCAGCGAGTGGGCCAAAAGGCCCATCTCAATCCCACGCTGGAAAAACCAGTCTTTGGGATAGCGCAGGAGAACTCCGGCGATCACCAACAGGCGCAAGGACAAAGCCAGCCCAAGCACGGCCATGGTCTGGCGGCGTGGGCTGACCTCCTCGGATGACTCTGAAAAGGAGTGGGCCACCAGCGAAGCATACTCGCCGGAACGGGCCAGAAACGATGGCCCATCCGGGGGAGGGCCGCCGCCGTTCAGGCGCCTGGAGTTTGCGGCTTGCCGGGTTGCGCCACAATCCGAAGGTACGGCTTGGGCGATTGCCAGCCATCAGGGTATTTCACCCTTGCTTCCTCGTCCGTCACCGCGGGCAGGATAATTACATTCTCGCCCGATTTCCAATTGGCGGGCGTCGCCACCTTGTGTTCTGCCGTCAGTTGAATCGAGTCCAGCACGCGCAGCACCTCGTCAAAGTTTCGCCCGGTGCTCATCGGGTAGCTCAGCATCAGCTTGATCTTCTTGTCGGGGCCGATCACGAAAACCGTGCGCACGGTCGCATTGTTCGCCGCGGTCCGACCCTCACAGCTATCGCCGGCCTCGGCGGGAAGCATGTCGTAAAGCTTCGCGATCTTTAGATCCGGATCGCCGATCATTGGGAAGGTGACCTTATGGCCCTGCGTCTCTTCAATGTCGTCGGCCCATTTGCCGTGCTTGTCGATGGGATCGACGGAAAGACCAATCACTTTAGTGTTCCGCCGCGTAAACTCGGGGGCGAGTCCGGCCATGTAGCCCAGCTCGGTGGTGCAGACGGGGGTAAAGTCCTTGGGATGCGAAAACAGAATGGCGTACCCTTCGCCAATCCACTCGTGAAAGTGGACGGTGCCCTGGGTCGTCTCGGTGGTGAAATCGGGTGCGGTGTCGTTGATGCGCAAAGACATTTGAATCTCCCTGTGCGTCGCTCTCATTGAGAATCATATGAGAACGTTGATTGGATGCACCGGGAAAGATTTCGGCGCGTTGTTTGACCCGATTGGTCGTTGACGTACCACATGAGGGTAGCGTCGTTTTGCCCGGACGGTACTCTAATATATGGACGAAACGCGCCTCAGGCAGAGGCTAAAAACCGGATCGCGCATGTGGCGAGCCAACGAAGGACAGTCAAGTGGAATCTGTTGACAGCACGATTCAGTTGATTCAGATTCGGGACCAGCAAGGGGCCGAGTCGGTAGCAGGCGTGGCCACGTGCTCCACCGCGCTCGCGGAGGGGCCGTGGGTGTTTGACATGGAGACTCCGAGTTATGGCCCGGGAGCTTCCATGCTGGACCGATTGCCGGCCTCGTCCCCACACCAGGGCGTGTTGCCGGAGGAGTACCGGAAGGCGTCGCCGGCGGAGCTCGACTTGCGCATCCGGGCGGCCAAGCATGCGCTGGGCGAGCGCGTCGTCATCCTGGGACACTTCTACCAGCGGGACGAGGTGATCCAGTACGCGGATTTTGTCGGAGACTCGTTTCAACTGGCGCAGGCGGCGCGCACCCGGCCGCACGCGGAGGCGATCGTCTTCTGCGGCGTGCATTTTATGGCGGAGACGGCGGATATGCTCTCCCGCCCGGATCAGGCGGTGATCCTGCCGAACCTGGCCGCGGGCTGCTCGATGGCGGACATGGCGGACCTGGATTCGGTGACCGAGTGTTGGGAGGAGCTTGAAGAGGTTCTCGGAACACAGCCGGACGCCTCGGGGCGCGTGCCGGTCATTCCGATCACCTATATGAACTCGTCGGCGGCGCTGAAGGGTTTTTGCGGCCAGCATGGCGGGGTCGTGTGTACCTCGTCGAATGCGTCGACGGTGCTCGCGTGGGCGTTCGAGCGTGGGCAGCGCGTGCTTTTCTTCCCGGACCAGCACCTTGGTCGCAACACTGGTAAGGCGATGGGCGTCCCGCTTGCGCAGATGCCGATGTGG
The DNA here is from genome assembly GCA_964235575.1 of uncultured Acidobacteriaceae bacterium. Classification (GTDB taxonomy): domain Bacteria; phylum Acidobacteriota; class Terriglobia; order Terriglobales; family Acidobacteriaceae; genus Edaphobacter. The sequence goes on from CAXSDM010000001.1 coordinate 67,687, forward strand.
GACCCGCGCCGGGCAATGGGCGGTACGGATGCGGAAACCCTTCGCGGCGCGAAAGTAATTTTATGGCACGGGTTCTGCTCGGTGCACAAACGCTTTTCGGTTGCGCAAATCACCGAGGCACGGGCGAAGTACCCGGACGTGCGTGTCATCGTCCACCCCGAGTGCCCGATGGAGGTGGTCGACGCGGCGGACCAGGCGGGCTCGACCGACCTGATTAACAAGGCGATTGCGGCGGCTCCAGCGGGCGCAACCATCGCTGTCGGAACGGAAATCAACCTGGTGCGGCGTCTGGCCAACCAGAATCCGGAGCTCAATATTTTCTGCCTGGACCCGGTCATCTGTCCGTGTTCGACCATGTACCGCATCCATCCCGGGTACCTGGCCTGGGTTCTCGAAGCGCTCGAGCGCGGCGAGGTGCTGAACCGGATCACAGTACCGGAGTCGGTGGCGGTGCCGGCGCGCGTGGCGCTCGAGCGCATGCTCAGCCTGAAACCGGCAGGCAAGTGATGGGAGCGGACGCGATGCGGCCTGCTTCGGCAGTCATCCACGCACTGGTGCGGATGGCGCTTGAGGAAGATGCGCCGTGGGGCGACCTTACCTCGCAGTTTTTGATTCCGGTCGAGGCTCGTGTCTCGGCCGAACTGGTGGCCCGGGAAGATGGCGTGCTGTGCGGGTCGGATTTGTTCCGCGCCGCGATGTCGCTGACCGACTCTGCGATTGTGACCACGTTTCGCGTGGAAGACGGGCAGAGTTTTGACAAGGGTGACGTGCTTGCAAAGGCGGAGGGGCCGGCGCGGAGTGTGCTGCAGGCTGAGCGTGTTGCGCTCAACTTCGTGCAGCGGCTCTCCGCAATCACCACGCTGACGGCCCGGTATGTTGCTGAAACCACAGGCACGAAGGCCCGCATCGTCGACACCCGCAAGACCACGCCGGGCCTGCGGCTGGTGGAGCGGTACGCGGTGCGCTGCGGGGGCGGCCACAACCATCGGTTCTCGCTTTCGGACGCCGTCATGGCGAAGGACAATCACCTTGCAGTGATATCGGCGTCCGGCGGCGCGAGCCTGACGGAGGCTCTGCGCAGGATGAGGAAGGCGCTTCCGCACACGACCCACATCGAGGTCGAGGTTGATCGCCTGGACCAGATTGAGCCCGTGCTGGCGGCCGGCGTCGACACGATTATGTTTGACAACTTCTCTACCCCCGACATGCGTACCGGGGTTGCGCAGGTAGGCGGGCGAGCGCTGATCGAAGCCAGCGGCGGCATCACGCTTGCGCGCATCCGGGAGATCGCCGAAACAGGCGTCGACATCATCTCGGTCGGCGCGCTGACGCATAGTGTGCATGCTCTCGATTTAGGGCTCGACCTCCGCGTGGAGCAGGCATGATCTACCTGGATGCGGCGGCCACCACACCCACCCGGCGCGAGGTGCTGGAGGCAATGTGGCCGTATCTGACGGGAGACTTCGGCAACGCATCCAGCCAGCACTCGATGGGAAAGCGGGCTGCCGAGGCTTTGGCCGCAGCGCGGGCGCGGGTGGCGACCTTGCTTGGCTGCCGGGCCAGCGAGATTATCTTCACCTCCGGCGGCACAGAAGCCGACAATCTTGCGCTCAAAGGAATTGCGCTTGCTAATCCTCGCGGCCGGCATATCGTCACCTCGCCGATTGAGCATGAAGCCGTGCTCGCCTCCTGCGACTACATGGAACGGCACCATGGCTTTGAAATTGCGCGGCTGCCCGTTTCGCGGTTGGGGATGGTCGAGCCGTCCGTTCTGGCGGCAGCCCTGCGCGAAGATACGACCCTGGTCAGCATAATGCTCGCGAGCAACGAGGTTGGGACCATCCAGCCGGTGGCCGAGTTGGCCGGCGTCGCCCATGCGCAAGGCGTGCCGATGCACACGGACGCGGTGCAGGGCGGCGGTGTGCTCGACGTGAGCGTGAAGACTCTCGGCGTGGACGCAATGAGTCTTTCCGGGCACAAACTGGGTGCGCCCAAGGGCGTCGGCGTGCTTTTTCTGCGCGGCCGTTTGCAGGCCGAACCGCTGCTGCACGGAGGCGGGCAGGAGCGCGGGCGGCGGTCCGGCACAGAGAATGTCGCGGGGGCGGTCGGCTTTGCGCGGGCGCTCGAGCTGGCCAGCGCCGCGCGCGCGGAACGGTGCGACCGCCTCACCCGGCTCCGCGATGACCTGATCGACGGTATACGGGCCTGCGTTCCGGACGCCATCCTGACCGGACACCCCACGCTCCGGCTGCCCGGCCATGCCTCCTTCTGTTTTCCGGGAACGAGCGGTGAGGCGATGCTGCTGCAGCTTGAGGAGCGCGGAATCCTCTGCTCAAGCGGCTCTGCGTGCGCCGCGGGCCGGGATGAGCCCTCGCATGTGCTGCTGGCCATGGGCTTCTCGCCGGAGATGGCGCAGACCGCGGTACGCTTCACCCTGACCGATGCGGTGACCGAGGAGGAAATCCGGCAAACGGTCAGCGCCGTGCAGGAGGCCTGGCAGGCGATCCGTGTTCCGACCGCGGTCTAAGCCGGTTGTCATCCGGTGCTCTTTGCGGGACACTGGACCCAGCTCTATGCGCCGAAAGAATATGAAAACGGTTCGTCTTCACCTGCTGCTGGCCATCCTCCTGCTTGCCTTCGCATTCCAGTTGGCTACAGCGCAGGACGCCGACAAGTCTCCCGCGGTGGTCTACGTGATCCGCCACGCGGAGAAGCCGGCACCCGAGGAGAACTCGCCCGACCTGACCGCAGCCGGCTTTAAGCGCGCAGAGGCGCTGCCGTCCCTGTTCGTTCAGATGCCCGGAGCCCCCGCACCTCGGCTGCCGAAACCGGACGCGATCTTCGCCACTGCCCGCAGCCAAAGCAGCAACCGGCCGGTCGAGACGGTGACCCCGCTGGCCCAGTTTCTGAAGCTGCCCCTCCACCACGACTTCGATGAACACGCCACCGGACCCCTTGCAGCCGAGCTGCTGGGCGGTAAATACGCCGGTAAGGTGGTGCTCGTCTGCTGGCACCACGGCCAGATTCCGGCGCTGGCCGCGGCGCTGGGCGTAACAGAGGCGCCCGCGGCGTGGGATGCCCAGGTGTTCAACCAGATCTGGAAGATCACCTACAGCGCAGGCCAGGCGAAGCTGACCATCCTCTCTGAAAACTTGCTGCCCGGCGACCCGCAGTAGCTTAGGAGTCCGGCTGAGCGCTCTGGCGCGACTGCTGCAGCGCTTGCACGATCCTGGGACGCTCACGAAAAAGGTAGTTCGCAATAATCGTCAGCAGCCCGATAAAGTTGGCGATGGACGTGGTCAGCAGCGCGATCAGCACGCCGTCGCTCAGGTGGAAGCCCGCCTTATCGCGGCCCGACTGCCAGATCATCTGCCGCACGTTGTAGTCCCACCAGAGATTGATCAGCAGCGCGAAGAGAAAGAAGCTGAGGCGCAGCCAGAAGTCCAAAGTCCAGTCGAAGTGGTCTTCCCGATCCTTCACCGGCGAGAGCGTTCCATCGCTGAACCCCTGCAGCTCGAGCGCCGCGTTCCGCACGGAGGCCGCCCCGGTTGCATTGCTTTCAAGCGCCGCAAAGTGCGCCGTGGACTGGAGCAGGCCCTCGAACGGCTGCACTGGAACTGACGCTGGATTCTCGTCCGGCACTGGAGGTGTTGCGCCCGCCGGCTCCGCCATCAGAGCGTGTTTCTCAGCCGCCGCTGGAACTCGTCGCGGATGAACGCCGGGGGAATGGTGGGGCTGGCGATGTCCTGGCCGGCAGCCTTGCGCGCCAGGTCCCAGGCCGAGCCTTGTTCATGGGTCATCATTGAAAGCTCAATAGCGGTCAGCCCGCGGTACTGCTCCCAGACCTGGCGGATCAGCGCATCCTCCTCCGCATCGAGCGCCGGTGTCTGCGCCGGAAGAGGACAGGGCCGGTCGATGTTTGCGGCGCGATAGCTCTTGAACGCCGAGTAGAGCTGCGGAACCACCGGGCCGTACGGCCACGCCTCCACGCTCTCGCGGATGAGGGGCTTGTGCCGCTTGACCAGGCTCCAACCCTCGGCGATGTAGACAAGTTTTTGCAGCTTCATCGGATCGACCGGCCGCCCATCAGCGATGCCAAGCTGGATAAACTGATTCGCAACCACGAGCGCTGGTACAGAAGACATATGCAAAACTCTCTCCAAGCTCAGTGTAGAACCCCAGCAACGGACTTCCAAATAATAAGACAAAGCAAACGCAGTCCGCTGTTGTCCTCCTTTGCCAACAGGCAGAGGAATCTGCTTCTCGCGAATGAGATGGTCCGCCGCTTGATTCTCTTGTGTCACCAAGAGGATCGTAAAAGCAGCTCAATTCCGGCAAGCGTGTCCGAAAGGCCTAAGTAGCTTTGCCGCGATAGCCACGCCTCAGGATCGCGAACGACGCCGCGCGGAACCGATTCCTTTCAGGATGACATCTACGCCTGCAATGAAATCTACTCGGTCGTCGTGTTCTCGAAACCGTCCAGCTATGCTGCGCACAAACGGATGTTGCTTGTGATCAAGCTGCGACCAGGCAGCCGATACCGTGTTCAGGAAGGCGGAGCGATCCAGGCCGCGCGTCCGAGCTAGCTGCCCATTCGCCGCATTTTGCTTGCTGACGCCGAGAATGTAAGTCATCAATGTGCTCACCGCCGCCCACTGTTGCGCGTCCGGCACACGAAGCGCGCGAACCTGCTGTCCCAGCGGTTCTAATATGCGCACGACGGACGACATTGCCAGGGAGCTGGTGATCGCCGAGCCCACCCAGGGATGCTCGTCGACCGCGTCGAAGATGCCCAACGCGACAGTGCGGATCGTTTCTTCCGGTGTGGTGACGAGAGCAGTCTGGTCCATCGTGCATTTGACCACGGCGTCACAGGCAGCGGCCAACAGGTCGCTCTTGTTTGCGATATGCCAGTAGATGGCACCGGAACCGGTGGCGAGCCGTTCCGATAGCGCGCGAAACGTCAGACCCTCTTCACCGCCCAGGTCCAGGAGCTCGATTGCGGCTTCGAGGATGCGTTCCCGCGTGAGCGACTCACCGTGTCGAGGTCTGCCAGCCTTGTTGAGCATGCTCCAT
>CAXSDM010000001.1:72862-109635 GCA_964235575.1 uncultured Acidobacteriaceae bacterium
GACCTGTATGAACTCTCCAGTAACAATCATCGGTGCCGGACTCGGCGGATTGACACTTGCGCGCGTTCTCCATGTGCACGGCATTCCTCCACAGTCTACGATGGGGAACTCTCTTCCACGGCCCGGGCGCAGGGCGGCATGCTCGACATCCACGAGGAGAACGGCCAACTCGCGCTGAAGGACGCGGGACTATACGAGCAGTTCCTCGAGATCATTCACCCCGGCGGCCAACAGACCCGTGTCCTCGACACCCAGGGAAACGTGCTGCGCGACGACCCGGACGATGGCACAGGCGGCCGGCCTGAAGTGCCCCGGGGAAAGCTTCGCGATATCCTGCTGGACTCCCTTCCAGTCCGGACAGTGCAGTGGGGACATAAGCTGATAAGCGCGACTCCGCTTGGCGGCGGCCGTCACAGCCTTGCGTTTGCCGACGGCTCAACAGTGTCTTCTTACCTTCTCGTAGGCGCCGACGGTGCGTGGTCAAAAGTTCGCCCGCTGCTTTCGGACTCGAAGCCGGCGTATGCGGGTATCACTTACGTCGAGACGTACCTCTACGACAGTGACAACCGGCACAGGCCGAGTGCCGAAGCAGTTGGCGGAGGTGCGCTCTTTGCGTTGGCTCCGGGGAGAGGTTTGATGGCGCACCGCGAGCCTCACGATGTGCTCCACACGTACGCCGCTTTCAGGAGGCCGAAGGAATGGATAGACGAGATCGATTTTTCTGATACAGCAATGGCCTTAGCCCGCGTCGCGGAGGAGTTTGACGGCTCGGCCCCGGAGCTCGTTTCACTCCTCACGGACAGCGACACCAGCCCTGTGGTTCGCCCGATCTATGATCTTCCTGTGGGCCACCGATGGGCACGGATACCCGGTGTGACGCTACTCGGTGACGCGGCGCATCTGATGATGCCCTCGGGCGAAGGAGCCAACCTTGCCATGTACGACGGCGCGGAGCTCGGGAAGATGCTGGCGGCGAACAGGGGTGATGTGGAAGCTGCGCTTCTCGCGTATGAAGAAAATTTGTTTCCGCGTAGTGCCTCGGAAGCTGCGGAGGCGGACCGTGGACAAGAGGTGCTCTTTGGCAACAACTCGCCTCAAAGTTTGCTGGACTTCTTTGCGGGCCACTGACCCGTCAGTCGGTTGACTGACTTCGGCTTCTCCTGTCGCAGCAAAGGCTGCTTGTCGCCCAATGAAAGACCGCGTTGCGCAAGCGTGGACTGCTTACCTGACGCATCCCAACGGTCTTTCTTTTGCCGCTCTGCCTGGTTACCGGAGCCGTTCCGGCATAGCAGCGTAGAGCCTCGTAATCCCGTTCTCGGATCGGCCTCGAAGCTTCCGTCAAGAGCGCTGCGGCGACGGCTGGACCAACGCCTGGGATGGATAGGATCAGGCCAGCGTCACACGGCGGCATACCCGTTCCAGAATTTGCTTCAGTCATTGCTTGGGATGGATCGAAAACAAGGAGAAACCACTCTCGCCAAGCGCACATTGCTCCAACAACCTACCAGCCGATCGCTTATTCACCGCGCCAGAAAGAGGCGGCCCGTGCTAGAGTCAACGGGTGACTTTTGATCAAGTCACTAAAGTTTGCTACGGGAGAAATTCCATGTTCGAAAAGAATAGGCTTCTGGCTATGCTCGAGCGAAAGGAGATTCCGCTCGGTATTCAGGTGTTTACGGGAAGCCCCGAACTCATCGAAGTGATCGGCGCAACGGGATACGACTTCGTGATGATCGACACGGAACACAGTGGAACAAATGTACGCGCCCTGGAAAACCTGATCCGAACCGCGGAGCTCGCCGGGCTTTTCCCGTATGTACGCGTCCCCGATCACTCGAACGAAATCGACATCCGTCGCGCCATCGAAGCCGGCGCTGAAGGCATCTTCCTCCCGCTGATCCGCAGTGCGGCAGACGTACTCGCCGCCGCCGATCACGCGTTCATTCCACCGAAGGGAAAGCGAGGCATTTGCCCAGCCGCGCGTGCAGCGCGTTACAATTTCCGCCGCTTCCAGGAGTATGCAGATTGGAATAACGCAGAAGTGGCCTTGATCCCGATGATCGAGAACGCCGAAGCCGTGGAGAACATCGATGAGATTTGCGCTCTGGAAGACGTGAAGATGCTGGTTTTCGCGCCTGGTGACCTGGCGTTTCAACTCGGCGAAAGCACTTCCATGATGCGTGGCCCGAAAGTACAAGCGGCTTACAAGAAGGTGATGGAAGCGACCAGGCGACATGGTGTCGCCGTCATCGGCGGCCCAGTACTCGATCCAACTGTGGCCGGCTGCAAAAAGGCGCTGGCAGATGGAGTGACTATCTTCTGTCTCGGTCTGGACACACTGGGATTCCGGAAATTCTGCGAGGGAACCGTTACGACGTTGAACGAGTCGCTCGAAGGAACGCAGTACACGCGCCGCCCTGCTCCGGAAAGCGGCTTTCCCGGCTAGAACCACTCATAAAAGCAACTCAAAAGGGAGATCCACAATGGTTTCAAAATGGAAACGGTATGTCGTAGGGCCTGACGAGAACGGCAAGTCCGCGGTGTTGACGGACGAAGCGACCAACGTGCAGGAGGACCCAGGCATCTTCTGGCGGGCGACTTTGTGGAGCACGGAAGAAGTGCCCGTAAACAATGCCATTAAGGGCGACCGGGCAGAGGGCCACAAGACGCGTCACCCGCACCCGGGCGGCATGCTGATGCGCGCTGTTGAGATCCCTCCGGATTCCAAGGAGAAGACCCATCACATCGAACAGCTGAAGAAGCTGCATGCCTCCGTGCAACAAAAACATACGCCCACAGCGGAAGATCTGGCACGTCACCCCAGCATGCACAGGACGGATACGCTGGATTGCATCGTGTGCGTTCTCGGCGAAATTCACCTCGTCACCGATATCGACGACGTCGTGATGCGTCCCGGCGACTCCGTTGTGATTCGGGGCACGAATCACGCCTGGAGCAATCTTACCGACAAGCCCGCACTGCTTGTGGGTTGCATGATGGACGCCATCCCTCAACCCTAGTGACCAAGGCGAATAGTTTGCTCGATGGAGAGCGTTATATGACGACATCGCCACGCAAGAATCCGTTCCTCGACAGGCTTCGTGCCGACGAGCCGACGCTGATGATGGCGATTCGCAGCTCTCGGACGACGGAGATCGTGCGCATCGCCAAGGCGACCGGAAACCACGCTGTCATGGTCGACCTGGAGCACAGTGCGATCACCATCGACACGGCAGGCGAGATGTGCGGTGCTGCCGGCGACCTGGGGCTTACGCCTTTCGTGCGCATTCCGGAGCGAGATTACGGCATCATCGGCCGTCTTCTCGACTCCGGCGCATTGGGCATCCTTGCTCCACGGATCGAAACGGTCGCGCAGGCCGAAGAACTTAGCCGCGCGTGCCGCTTCCCGCCGGACGGGCAACGCTCGCAGCTGGCGATGGTGCCGCAATACGGCATGCGCCCGATGCCTGCTTGCGAACTGAACCCCTTGCTGGACGCAAGCACCATTGTGCAGGTGCTGCTGGAAACTCCGCAGGGCGTTGGGAATGCCGACGCTATCGCAGCCCTGCCGGGTGTCGATGTGCTGAGCATAGGCGCCAATGATCTGTGCGCGGAACTCGGCATTCCGGGTCGCTTCGAGGACGTGCGGTTGCGTGAATGCGTTACGGCCGTCGCAGAGGCATGCAAGCGACACGACAAGCTGTTCATGCTGGGTGGAATCAGCGATCTTGCGATCCTGAAGTCTCTGCGTCCGCTCGGCATTGCGCCGCTCTACCAGACCGGCACAGACACCGACATGCTGTTCTTTGCCGCCGAACAACGCAGCAAGCGCTTACTGGAGTGGCACGCCGGGGCGTGAGGTCTAAAGCTAGCGTCGAAGCAACGACGACAGCAAGCTGGAAAGAGCGGAAGTTCCGCCCGGCGACGGCGAAGTTCGTGGCAGCGACATGATCGCGTCCGCTGTCTGCTGGTGGTAGGCCACGGCAGCAGCGTGAGCAGCCACGACGTCGCGTGCACGAATGGCCGAAACAACGTCCTGACGGTATTTTGCAAGTTGCAACGCGACCTGCCGGCGTAGTTTGTCGGATGCACCGGTCAGCTCTGCGGCCAACGCGAACTGCACCTCGGCCAGCGAACGGCAAAGAACCGCCAGCAGAGGGTTCTTAGAAGCAGCTGCGATCGCGTTCGTGAAGCGTGTGAGTGCGGCAGTGATAGCAGCGCTGTTCTTTGACTTCTGCACTTCAACGAGAGCGTCGTTCATCTCGGTCAAGTCGTCGGTGGTGGCATTTTGGGCGGCCAGTTCGATAGCAAGTATGTTCAGCGCCCGGTACACCGACAGGACCTGCGAAACGTTTAGCTGGTCGATCTGCATCGTAGAGCCGAGCGAAGAGGAGATGAGCTCATCGGTGTCGGCGGTAACGTAGGCTCCGCTCCCGTGCCGCACTTCGATGAATTGACACATCGCAAGGGCGCGAATAGCTTCTCGCACCGTCGAGATGCTGACACCATAGATCCCCATCAGTGCTTTTTCGGTTGGGAGCTTGTTGCCGCGGACAAGCTCACGGCTCAGGATCTTCGCCTTGATCACCTGGAAAATGTGTTCGGCTGCCCGTGTCTGAGGCGCTTTGAGCGGTTCAACCCCTTCAGTTTTCGCGGGTTTCGGCATTCCTTGGAGTATAGCTTCGGAACGACGCCGGGCTGGCCTGCAACTCAACTGATCGTGCGAGACTGATTCGCCGCACGGACTGGAGTCACTGGTTGACTTCCGGAAGGCGGCACGCTTACAGTCACGTACTATGCAGAGCGGGACACAGACAAAGGCGCTTGCCACGATTGACAGCGGAGACCTCGCGGGACTGACGAAGGATGGCGTTCACATGTTCTTCGGTATTCCCTACGTCGCGGCCCCCACGGGCCCTAATCGCTGGAAAGCTCCACAATCTATGCGTCCGTGGGAGGGCGTTCGCGAGGCAAAGGCTTTTGGCGCGCGCTGCCTCCAGACGGTTGGCGCTTCGTTTGACTCTCGCGTCACGGAAGAGAGCGAAGACTGCTTGTTCCTCAACGTGTGGACGGCAACGCTCGGCAGTCAGGCCCGGTGCCCGGTCATCGTGTGGATTCACGGCGGCGGCAACCTGGGTGGAGCGGGCTCCGAAGATGCCACGGACGGCAGCCAGTTGGCCCAGTCTGGCATTGTTGTTGTTTCCTTCAACTACCGCCTTGGAGCGCTTGGTTTTCTTTCCCATCCATCCATCGGCTCGAACTTTGCTGTTCTCGATCAGATCGCGGCGCTTCGCTGGGTCCAGCGCAACATCACCGCGTTTGGTGGCGATCCGGACAATGTGACGCTGATGGGCCAGTCGGCAGGAGCGCAAGCTGTAAGAGTTCTGCTGTCCTGTCCCACCGCGGATGGTCTCTACCATCGTGCCGTAATGCAGAGTGCCGGCTTCGAAGCTCCGGCTTTTGCCGAAGCCTGGTCTCTGAGCCGCGCGCACGCTGCAGCGGAAGAGTTGTTCGCGATGCTCGGCAGCAGGGACGTTGCCCAGCTCCAACTGGTGCCAGGGGAAGAACTGAAGAGGGTCTCGCACGAGCTGTCCGGCGTGATACCGAAGCCTGGACGCGTGCATACGCCTGCCAATCTCGTCTGGATGCCGGTGCATGACGGGGAACTGGTCACGCGTAGCTCACCGGCGGAGTGGCCCATGTCTGTCCCCGTGCTGATGGGGTATATGGCCAATGAGGCTCGCTACTTTATCAAGCCGAATGCGCCTGTCACCACTGAGGTTCTCGAGCGGATGGCCGGTGCGCTCTGCGGTCCGAAGCGCGATGAAGCTATAGCAGCGCTGCATCAACAGGGTGGCTCCGTCTACGAATCCCTGGAAGAGCTGTTTTCCACGGCTATCTGGACGGAGCCCGCATACGCTACGCTGCAGCATCTGGCGCTCAGCGGCCACACCGTTTTCTTCTATGTCTTCGGAAGGGAGTCACCCGGCGCACGGGTGACTCAGGAGCTCGCGAAACACACCGCGGAGATCCGTTATGTCTTCGGGACTCTGCAGCCTGGTGAGGCATACGATGAGGTTGACCGGAGTATCTCGCATTCCATGCAACATGCCTGGACCACGTTCGCGCGCACCGGAGTTCCTGCAGGAGAAGATGGCGAGCCGTGGCCCGCATACTCTCCCACATCAGACCTAAGCACGCAAATTCGAAACAGTGTGGAGAGCGGACATCTTGTCGTGTCACGGCTTGTCACGATTGTCTCGGCACTGCGGCATGCTTCTGAGAGTTGAGCACGCGAGATAGCCTCGTGAGACGGGACGACAGGGTTTCAGAACCGGCGAGTCTGCGGTTCCATAGCGGGCTCGGTCAGCCCGCCGAGCCTGGCCTGAAACTCAGGCGAAGGCCGCAAGGGTGCGCCTTTCGCCGCATCCAGGTGCGCGGACAAGTGTGCACGTGTCTGTGCAGAGGTCTTACGGTAGATGGCGCGGCACAACTCATACGCCGCATGACCCGGCCAGTCCTCCGGAAGCAGCACGGCGGGCAGCTGCGGGTCGTGCAGAACAACCCGGCGAAAAGAATGGATTAGCAAAGTCTGCACCACGAAGGCATTCGCGGGGCTGATCCTTTCGTGCAGGAGCCGCTCCAGAGGTTGGAACTTGCGAAGAAAGCCGTTGTAATGATCGGCCACGCGCTTCAGGTCCCAGCATTCACTGACCAGGCGGGCTCCCGGTTTGGTGACGACCCCATCGAGATCGCGTGCCTGCATGACGACGACATCGTCGGCCAGCCGAAATCGTCGCAAGATCTGGTCGAGGTTCGCTCGGTTCGCCCGTGGGTGGATGAAGACGCCCGGAGATACAAGCCCGTACCCTTCCCACTCCAGTTCCCGGCGAACCTCTGTCCTCACCGCCACTGAAACCTGAAGCTTGCTGAGGATGACGATCGTCCAGTTCCCATCCCACTCCCTGGGCGGCAACTCGTAGATGCGCCCGTAGGCGTGCTCCACCCGTTCCCGGCTCCCTTCCGTAAGGGAGTAGAGACTTCTGCGCCCTTCCCTTTGCGATTCGAGCCAGTTCTCCGAAGCCAAACGGAACGCACTTGTCCGGGCGAGTTGAGAGTTCATCCCGAACGGCGTCAGCAGCGCGATCAACTCACTGAGCCAGATACCCGGGACGTAAGGAAGAAGTGAGTCACCGAAGATGGTGACGATCAGCGATTTTGAGCGCGGTGGGTCGCTTGTCAGGGAACTCTTGATCCAGTTCTGAATGCTGTTCGGCTTCGCCGCCATGCTCCCGCGCTTTCCTCCATTTGATGATACGGGAGCCCGCAAGCGGTGAATACAACGGCTCACAATGTATTACACAATTTATCTTGACAATCTCTATTCTGTACCGATACAACAATCTACAAGTGAATGGGTGTCCTTTCGGGAGGCAGCATGTACGCACAATTGGTAGACACAGGCGTTTCGAAGGTACGTACAGGCGCGGAACTCAGCCCGGAAGAGCAGGCCTTTGAAGCCAAGATCGATGCCGGCATCAAGATCGAAGCCAAGGACTGGATGCCCGAAGGCTACCGCAAAACGCTTGTCCGTCAGATTAGCCAGCATGCGCACTCGGAGATTGTCGGACAGCTGCCTGAAGGTAACTGGATCACGCGCGCTCCCAGCTTGAAGCGCAAATCCATTCTGCTTGCCAAGGTGCAGGACGAAGCCGGCCATGGGCTCTATCTCTACAGTGCCGCGGAGACGCTGGGCACGGCGCGGGAAAAAATGGTCGACGACCTTCATGCCGGCAAGGCGAAATACTCCAGCATCTTCAACTACCCGACGCTTACATGGGCGGATATGGGCGCGATCGGCTGGCTGGTCGATGGCTCGGCCATCATCAACCAAATTCCTTTGTGCCGCTGCTCCTACGGGCCTTACGCGCGTGCGATGGTGCGCGTGTGCAAGGAAGAGTCGTTCCATCAGCGGCAGGGCTACGACATCATGATCCAACTGTGCAACGGAACACCGGAGCAGAAAGCGATGGCACAGGATGCGCTCAATCGCTGGTGGTGGCCGTCGCTGATGATGTTCGGGCCGAGCGATGCGGAGTCGGTCAACAGCGCGCAGTCGGCGCGCTGGGGCATCAAGCTGTTTTCGAACGACGAGTTGCGTCAGAAGATGGTCGACCAGACAGTGCCGCAGGCGGAGTTCCTGGGCCTTACCGTGCCCGACCCGGACCTCAAGTGGAACGAAGAGCGTGGCCACTACGACTTCGGCGAAATCTACTGGGAAGAGTTCTATAACGTCATCAAAGGCAACGGGCCCTGCAACAAGGAGCGGCTCGCGACCCGTGTGAAAGCGCATGAAGACGGAGCCTGGTTCCGCGAAGCGTTGATGGCGTATGCCGACAAACGCAACATGGCGTCAGCGCAAGCAGCGTAGCGAGCGCCGTATCGCCAGGCGTTACAAGGGAAATGAGAGCCATGGAAAAACCGTCACCACTCTGGGAAGTCTTCATCCGCAGCCAGCACGGCCTTGCGCACAAGCATGTGGGCAGCCTGCACGCATCGGACGCGCAAATGGCGATCAACAATGCACGCGACGTTTACACGCGCCGCAATGAAGGTGTCAGCATCTGGGTAGTTCCTTCGGCAGACATCATAGCCAGCTCGCCGCAGGACAAAGAGCCGTTGTTCGAGCCGGCCAACAGCAAGGTCTATCGGCACCCTACATTTTTCCCGATGCCTACCGAAGTCAAGCACATCTGAAATCTCCCCGAGAGCGGCCCATGCCTGTAGCTCAGCAAAACGCAAAGACGACCTACCTGCTTCGGTTGGGAGACACCGCATTGGTGTTGAGCCAGCGCATGTCCCAGCTTTGCGGCAAGGGTCCTGCGCTGGAAGAAGATATGGCGATGGCCAACACGGCGCTCGATCTTCTGGGACAGGCGCGGCTCTGGCTTAGCTACGCCGCGGAAGTGGAAGGCAGCGGCCGCGATGAAGACTCACTCGCTTTCCTACGCAATGATCGCGAGTTTTGCAACTTCCTGCTCGTCGAGCAGCCCAACGGCAACTATGCGGACACGATGGTTCGCGAGTTCTTCTTCGATGCCTGGCACACGCTTGCGCTTGATCGCCTGATACGATCCGCGGACCCGCGCATCGCGGAAATCGCGGCGAAGTCGCAGAAGGAAGTCACCTATCATCTGCGTCGCAGTTCTGACCTGATCGTGCGCATGGGTGATGGTACCGAGCAGAGCCACGCCTTTGCGCAGAGGGCAGTGCTTACCTTGTGGCCCTTTACCGGCGAGATGTTTACGACAGACTCCATCGACAACGAAATGGTTGCAGCGGGCGAAGGCTTCGATCCATCCTCGTTGAAAGACGATTGGCTCGCGTACGTCGGCAAGGTGTTTCAGGTGGCCACGCTCCAAGTGCCCGCCCCAGATGGCTGGATGCAAAAAGGCGGCAAGCAGGGCGTACATACAGAGCATCTCGGATACCTGCTGGCGGAGATGCAGGTAGTGCATCGCGCGCATCCAGGAGCCAGGTGGTGAACACTCCGGCCAACCTCATTTCGACGATTCGTCCGGCCCGGCCGCTTGCCGGGGAGGGGTACGTGCGGCCTGCGCTCGATACGCTTTGGGCTTGGCTCGGAGACGTTCCCGACCCCGAGATCCCGGTAGTTTCCGTTACGGATCTCGGCATTGTGCGCGATGTCGCATGGAGCGAGGGCGAAGGAGACGTTGCGGTAGTGACCATCACACCGACCTATTCAGGATGCCCCGCCACCGATGTGATCGGCCACCAGATTCGTGAACAACTGCTTCAACGCGGAGTACCGGCAGTCGATCTTCGCGTGCAGCTTTCACCTGCGTGGACGACGGACTGGCTTACAGACGCGGCCAAGCAGAAGCTCAAGGCATACGGCATCGCTCCGCCGACGGAGCAGGCCACGGCAGCGGGTGGTGCGATGGCTGAAAGCCTGCGAATGCTTGGGCTCGGCGCACAGAAGCCCAGTCTGCTTTGCCCTCGCTGCGGATCGGAGCATAACGAGATGATCAGCCGGTTTGGCTCCACACCCTGCAAGTCGCTGCACCGCTGTCTCGATTGCCAGGAACCTTTCGACCACTTCAAGTGCCACTAGCGTAACCAGCACGACGACCAGAGCCCAGCCGAAATGAGCCAGTTCCATTCACTTCGCGTCGCTTCCCTCACGTATGAAACACGTGACACGGTCGTCGTCACGTTCGACATACCCGAAGAGCAGCGCAGCGACTTCCGGTTCACCCCGGGGCAGAACCTCACGCTACGCGCGCACTTTGATGGCGAAGAGATTCGGCGTTCCTATTCCATCTGTTCTGCACCCTTTGAGCAGAGGGTTTCGATCGCGATCAAGCGCGTGCAGGATGGCCTCTTCTCAACATGGGCCAACAAAGAGCTGCGTCCCGGCCACACCATTGAGTGCATGCCTCCTAGCGGCAACTTCGGCGCTCCGGTCGAGCCCGCAAGAGCCCGTCATCACGTAGCGTTCGCGGCGGGCAGCGGCATTACGCCGATCCTTTCCATCCTGAAGACCGTGCTGCACGAAGAGCCGCACAGCCGGTTCACACTGGTGTACGGCAACCGCGCCTCCTCGTCGGTCATCTTCAAGGAAGAGCTCGAAAACGTGAAAGACCGCTATCTCGAGCGCTTCCGGCTCGTCTTCATTCTCAGCCGTGAGCAGCAGGACATCGACCTCTTCAACGGCCGCATCGATCGCGCCAAGGCCGACCTGCTGTTCAAGCAATGGATCGATCCCACGGACATTGATCTCGCCTATATCTGCGGACCACAATCCATGATGGAAGACGTCTACGCAAGTCTCGCGGAACATGGCGTCGCAAGAGAAAGCATCAAGCGAGAGCTCTTTGGCACCGCGCCGCGCAGCCCGCGCAAAGTCGCCGTTGCGGAAGCAGCGGGCGATCGAGCTTGCACCGTCCGCGTGATCCAAGATGGCCGCCAACGTGAATTTACGATCCGCAAGAACCAGCAGACCGTGCTGGATGAAGCCCTCGCACAGGGCATCGAACTGCCGTACTCCTGCAAAGGCGGCGTCTGTTCCACCTGCCGCTGCAAGCTCACCACCGGCGAAGTGGAAATGGATGTCAACTTTGCGCTGGAAGACTACGAAGTCGCTCGTGGCTTCATTCTCACTTGCCAAAGCTACCCCGTCAGCAACGAGCTCGTGCTTGACTTCGATCAGGAAAGCTAGCCAAACCATGATGTATGAGCTACTGCAGATGGAACGCCACGGAAAGGTCGGCCTCATCCGGCTGAATCGCCCTGACGCTCTCAACGCGCTTTCGCTTCCACTTCGTGAAGAGCTGCGCTTGGCGTTGCTCGAGCTCGAAGCTGACGAGACGATCGGTGCTGTCGTTCTCACCGGTAACGAGAAAGCGTTCGCTGCGGGTGCCGATGTGAAGCTGCTGAGCAGCTGGACCTATGCGGACGTGTCCACTTCTGTGCAGCTGCGCGCGGCATGGGAGCAGTTGGCGCGGAGGCGCAAGCCGGTGATCGCTGCCGTTGCGGGCTTCGCGCTGGGCGCAGGCTGCGAGCTCGCCATGATGTGTGACTTCATCCTGGCCGCGGATAACGCGCGCTTCGGACAGCCGGAGATCAAGCTTGGCACGCTGCCGGGCTCCGGCGGCACGCAACGCTTGACGCGCCTCATCGGCAAAAGCAAGGCCATGGAAATGATTTTGACTGGGCGCATGATGACCGCCGAAGAAGCAGAACGGGCAGGCCTTGTCGCGCGCGTGCTTCCACTTGCGGAGCTTCTCGACGAAGCGCTGCGAGTCGCGTCACAAATTGCGGAGCTGTCCGCACCCGTAGTGCGGCTAGCCCGCGAAGCCGTGCAACGTGCGGAGGAAAGCTCGCTCGCCGAGGGGCTGCGCTTTGAAGCACGCAACTTTGAAATGACCTTTGCGCTCGAGGACCGCCGGGAGGGCATGCTTGCCTTCCTCGAAAAACGCAAGCCGCACTTCAACAATCGGTAACCGACATATCGCTGTGAGGAGCATTCGCATGAGACTGGAAAGTTACGCTGTAGGCAGATGGTTCGCAGGTGAAGGTGGAGACACGATATCGAACGCAGTGACAGGCGAGCCTGTGTGCGTTATCTCCAGCAAAGGCCTCGACTTCAAGGCAATGCTCGAGCACGCACGGAAGGTAGGCGGTCCTGCCCTGCGTAAGCTGACGTTTCACGAACGCGCACTGCGGCTGAAAGCTTTGGCGCAGTACCTGCTGGAGCGGAAGGAAAGCTATTACAAAATTTCCCATGCCACAGGCGCCACGCGTAACGATTCCTGGATCGACATCGAAGGCGGCATCATGACGCTCTTCGCGTATTCGAGCAAGGGACGCAAGGAGTTGCCGAACCAGACGTTCCTGGTAGACGGAACGTCGGAGACGCTTTCCAAGAACGGGACCTTCGTTGGCCTTCACATCTGCACGCCGTTGCAGGGCGCAGCCGTCCACATCAATGCGTACAATTTTCCTTGCTGGGGCATGCTGGAAAAGATTTCTGTCAATCTGCTCGCGGGCATGCCGGCAATCGTCAAGCCTGCCAGTCAGACGGCGTTCCTGACCGAAGCCATGTTTCGCGACATCGTTGCCTCGGGTATCTTTCCTGAAGGCGCGCTACAGCTGATTTGCGGAAGCACCGGCGACCTGCTGTCGCACCTCCAGGCGCAGGACGCGGTCACTTTCACCGGCTCGGCTTCGACGGGCCGCAAGCTGCGCCAGATGCCGGCCGTTCAGTTGAACTCCGTTCGCTTCACCATGGAAGCGGACTCGCTGAACTTTTCGCTGATCGGCCCCGATGCCACACCGGATCAGCCGGAGTTCGAGCTCTTCGTCAAGGAAGTGGTTCGTGAAATGACCACCAAAGCCGGGCAGAAGTGCACGGCCATCCGCCGCGCCTTCGCGCCGCGAGAGCTGATCCAGCCCTTGATCGCGGCGATCGGCAGACGGCTCTCGAAGGTGGTACTCGGCGATCCGATGACAGAAGGTGTCACCATGGGCGCACTCGCCAGCCTGGGCCAGCGTGACGAGGTCCGCGAGCGGGTGCAGGAGCTGCGCGACGGCGGTGCGGAGCTCGTTTTTGGCGACCCCACCACCTTCGATGTGAAGGGCGCAGACATTGTCGCGGGCGCGTTTCTTGGGCCCATGCTGCTGCACAGTCCTCACCCGAAACAGCATGCGGCGGCCCACAATGTCGAGGCGTTTGGTCCTGTCGCCACGCTGATGCCGTATGACTCGCTTGAAGACGCTATCGAGCTCGTCAAGATGGGCGAAGGCAGCCTGGTCGGCTCGATCTTCACGTACGACAACACCTTTGCACGCGAACTCGTGATGGGCACGGCGGCGTTTCACGGCCGCATGCTCATCCTCAACCGCGACTGTGCGAAGGAGTCCACCGGACACGGCTCGCCGTTGCCGGGCCTTGTGCATGGAGGCCCCGGGCGCGCCGGCGGCGGCGAAGAGATGGGCGGCATTCGCGGCGTGATGCACTATCTGCAGCGTACGGCTCTGCAGGGCTCTCCGGAGACGCTGACGCAGATCGGGCAGCGCTGGCTCACGGGCAGCAACCGGCACGAGAGCGTGCACCCTTTCCGCAAGTACATTGAGGAGCTGGAACTGGGAGACTGTGTTGTCTCGGCTGCAAAGCTCGTCACGCTTGAAGACATTGAACACTTCGCGGAGTTCACCGGCGACAAGTTCTACGCGCACATGGATGAAGCGGCTGCCAAGGCGAATCCATTCTTTGGCGGTCGCGTGGCCCACGGCTACTACATCGTTTCGCTCGCCGCGGGGCTCTTTGTCGACCCAGCGCCGGGTCCCGTGCTGGCCAACACAGGCGTCGACAACCTTCGCTTCATCACTCCGGTGTTCCCCGGTGATTCGCTCAAAGTAATTCTGACGTGCAAGGCCAAAAACCCGCGCGAAACAGAAAACTACGGAGAAGTGCGGTGGGACGCGGTGATCACAAACCAGGACGACAAGCTCGTGGCACAGTACGACGTGCTCACGATGGTCAAGAAAAAACCGCTGGAAAGCGCTGCCATTCAGACCGCAGAAGAGCGGCAACGCGAAGACGCGGCGGTGCCTGCATGAGCTACGAGAACATCCTCTTCGACACCTCGAACGGCGTTGCGCGCCTCACGCTCAACCGGCCCGATAAGCTCAACAGCTTCACGACCGCGATGCACGAAGAAGTGCGCGATGCGCTCGCGCGGCTTCAAGCTCAGAAGGATCTGCGTGTCCTTCTGCTTACCGGTGCCGGACGCGGTTTCTGCGCGGGACAGGACCTCGGCGATCGCGCCGTCGCTCCGGGTGACGAGCCTGTCGACCTGGGCGTTTCGATCGAAAAATACTACGGCCCCATGGTGCTTGCGCTGCGTGCGCTTTCCGCTCCTGTGCTTTGCGCAGTGAACGGCGTGGCCGCGGGTGCGGGTGTGAATCTCGCTCTGGCCTGCGACCTGGTGATCGCGAAAAAGTCCGCGAGCTTTATCCAATCCTTTGCGCGGCTTGGGCTGATCCCCGACACTGGCGGCACATACTTGCTGCCGCGGCTTGCGGGAAACGCGCGCGCCATGGGCCTGGCGCTGCTCGGCGACAAGCTTCCGGCCGAGCAGGCTGCCGAGTGGGGTCTGATCTGGAAGTGCTTCGACGATGACGCATTCGAGACGGAAACCGAGAAGCTGCTGCAGCATCTCGCGACGGCACCGACGCTTGGCCTTGCCCGCACCAAGCAGGCGATCTATGCCGGCGCCAATGCTACGTTCGCGCAGCAGCTCCAGGCTGAACGCGACGCCATGCGTGAGCTTGGCATGAGTTCCGACTACCAGGAAGGTGTGCAAGCCTTTCTAGCCAAGCGCGCTCCGGTGTTCCATGGCCGCTGACGCTTCCGTTCTGCCGCTGGCGGTTACCACGAGGGTGGGCATTGTGGGAGCAGGCGCCATGGGCACGGGAATCGCGCAGGTCGCGGCGCTTGCCGGCCACCCGGTGCGGCTGTTCGACACTCGCAGCGATGCCGCCCAGGGTGCAATCGAGAGCATCGTCGCGATGGTCGACAAGCTGGCCGCAAAAGGCCGCATCACGGCAGAGCAGACGGCAAGCCTTCGCGCCGGTCTATCTGTTGCGAGATCGCTCGAAGAGCTTGCGGATTGCGGGCTCATTGTGGAAGCGATCGTGGAAAAGCTGGATGGAAAGCAAAGTCTCTTCCGCAGCCTCGAAGCCTTTGTTGCGCCGGATGCCCTGCTCGCTACCAACACCTCGTCTATCTCCGTGACGGCGATCGGATCGGCTCTCCGGTCGCCAGAGCGTTTGCTCGGGATGCACTTCTTCAATCCTGCGCCGCTGATGCCGCTGGTGGAAATTATTGCCGGGGTAGCCACGGCACCGTCAGCCTCAGCAACGCTGTACGCTACCGCAAAAGCGTGGGGGAAAACGCCCGTCTACGCCAAGTCGACTCCGGGCTTCATCGTCAACCGTGTAGCGCGTCCCTTCTACGCGGAAGCCTTGCGCGTACTGAACGAGGGTGGGTCCGATTGCGCGACCATCGATGCCATTCTGCGCGAAGCAGGCGGCTTCCGCATGGGCCCGTTCGAGTTGATGGATCTTATCGGCCACGATGTGAACTACGCCGTGACGCGATCCGTGTTTGACGCGTTCTACGGTGACCCGCGCTTCACACCCTCGCTGCGTCAGTTGGAGCTCGTGGAAGCCGGCTTCCTCGGACGAAAGTCGGGACGCGGCTTCTATGCCTATGGCGAGAGCGCGCCGGCGGTCACTCCGCAAGCGAGTATTGCGTGCGCCCTGCCGAAGAACATCCGGCTGATCGGCGAGGGTGCCCTTGCCGCTACGCTTGCAAACAGGCTCACCAAACAATCGGTCGCGTATGAGCGTGCGGCGGAGGCGGCTGATGGTCGCATCGCCGAGGCGGAGGGCGCCGTGCTCTATCTCTGTGATGGCCGCACAGCGAACGGGCGAGCGCACCACACCGGCGAACCGAATACAGTTCTGGTCGACCTCGCTCTTGATCTAGCTGCGACGACACGGCTCGCAGTGACACGCGCCGACGGCTGCAGCCTCACAGCCTTTGGGGCTGCAGTGGGGCTTCTGCAAGCCGCCGGTTACGTTGTTTCTGAAGTGGACGATGTCCCCGGCATGGTCGTGCTTCGCACCGTCGCCATGCTCGCCAACGAAGCCGCAGACACGATGCACCAGGGTGTCTGCAGCGCGGCGGACTGTGATCTCGCCATGCGCAAAGGCGTGAACTACCCCTTGGGTCCGCTGGAGTGGGCTGACAAACTCGGCGCGGCCACAGTGGTGCAAGCGCTCGACAATATTCGCGAGGCTTACGGCGATACGCGCTACCGCGTGTCTCCGCTGCTTCGCCGTAAAGCCCTTACCTCCAGCCCGTTCCACGCCACGGAGAAGTAGCCATGCCTGATACCGGTCTGACTCTTGCGCAGCGCGTGGTCACCGCCATGCTCGCAAAGGACCGCGCCACGCCGATGCTCGGCATGGTGGTGCTGAGTGCGGCAGAAGGCACATGCTGCCTGGAGATGCGCGTACGCGAGGATATGCTGAACGGGTACGAAACCTGCCACGGCGGCATCCTGTTTTCGCTTGCGGACTCTGCCTTTGCCATCGCCTGTAACAGCCGCAACCTGTGCACGGTAGCAGCGGGCGCACAGATCGATTTTCTTAGGCCTGCGCGGGTCGGCGACGTGCTCCGCGCAACCGCTGTCGAAGTTTCGGCGGGCAAGCGGCTCGGTCTGTATGACGTCACGGTGGTCAATCAAAAGCAACAAACGATCGCTCTCTTCCGTGGCAAGTCCTGCCGCGTCGACGGCGTTCTCGTCGACGGGGAAAACTCAGAGTTCGCAACGGTTTAGCCAGGTCTTTATGCCAGTCAAACAATCTCAGCCTTCCGATCTCGAGCCCATCGAAAAAGCCAGCCAGGACGAGCTGCAGGCGCTTCAGCTCGCACGCCTGAAGCAGACGCTGCAGCACGTCTATGCGAACGTGGAGCACTATCGCCGCAGCTTCGACGCCGCCGGCGTTCACCCCAGCGATTTGCGTGAGCTTGCCGACCTGCGCCGCTTTCCATTCACCACGAAGAAAGACCTGCGCGACAATTACCCGTTCGGTCTGTTCGCCGTGCCGCGCTCGCAAGTGTCACGCATCCATGCTTCCAGCGGAACCACCGGCAAGCCTACGGTCGTCGGCTACACTGGGGCTGACATCGACACCTGGGCCAATCTGGTGGCGCGCAGCATTCGCGCGGCCGGTGGCCGGCCCGGCGACATGGTGCATATTGCTTACGGCTACGGTCTGTTCACCGGCGGTCTTGGCGCTCACTACGGCGCAGAGCGCGCCGGCTGCACAGTCATCCCCATGTCGGGCGGCCAGACGGAAAAGCAGGTGCAGCTCATCTGCGACTTCAAGCCCGACATCATCATGGTCACGCCGTCCTACATGCTCAACATCATCGATGAGTTCGCGCGGCAGGGCCTGGACGCGCGCTCGTCCTCGCTCAAGGTCGGCATCTTCGGCGCAGAGCCGTGGACGAACGCCATGCGCGACGAGCTCGAAACACGCGCCGGCATCGACGCGCTCGATATCTATGGCTTGTCGGAAGTAATGGGCCCCGGGGTGGCAAGTGAGTGCATCGAGACCAAGGACGGTCCCGTGATCTGGGAAGACCACTTCTACCCGGAGATCATCGACCCTGCCACCGGCGAAGTGCTGCCGGACGGCTCTGAAGGTGAACTCGTCTTCACGTCCCTTACCAAGCAAGCGTTGCCCATCATCCGCTACCGCACACGCGACCTCACACGCCTGCTGCCGCATACCGCACGCGCGATGCGTCGCATGGACAAGATCACCGGCCGCTCCGATGACATGCTCATCATCCGCGGCGTCAATGTTTTCCCCACGCAGATCGAAGAGCTTCTGCTCAAATGCCCGGAACTTTCGGCGCATTATCTGATTGAGGTTGCGCGTGAAGGCAATCTTGACCAGATGAGCGTCACAGTTGAGATCAACAACGCTGCTGCCTCGCAACTCAGCACAGAGCGCCGCCTAGAAATCTCGAAGCGAATGCAGCAACAGGTAAAGACCAACGTCGGCATCAGCATAGCCTTGCGGCTGGCCGAGCCTATGACGCTCGAGCGCTCCGCCGGCAAAGCCTGCCACGTGATCGATCGCCGCAAGACAACAACGCCTGGCGCGGAAGGAAGAAACACACCATGAATACGGCTTACATCTGCGACGCTGTTCGAACACCTTTCGGCAAATACGGTGGATCGCTCGCCACAGTGCGTGCAGACGATCTTGCCGCGCTGCCGATCAAGGCGCTCATCGAGCGCAACCCATCCGTGGATTGGACCGCCTGCGACGACCTCATCTACGGCTGCGCAAACCAGGCCGGCGAAGACAATCGCAACGTGGCTCGCATGGCCGTGCTGCTTGCCGGGCTGCCGGTCGACGTGCCGGCCACCACGGTGAATCGTCTCTGCGGCTCCAGCCTCGATGCGATCGCCATGGCGTCGCGCGCCATCCGCTGCGATGAAGGCGACCTGTTGATCGCCGGCGGCGTGGAAAGCATGTCTCGCGCTCCTTTCGTCATGGGCAAAGCAGAGAGCGCCTTTTCACGCGCGGCAAAGATAGAAGACACGACCCTGGGCTGGCGCTTCGTCAATCACCTCATCAAGGCGCAGTACGGTGTCGACTCCATGCCGGAAACAGGTGAGAATGTAGCCGAGCAGTTTGGCGTATTGCGTGCCGACCAGGATGCGTTCGCCGCGCGAAGCCAGGCGCGCTGGACGGCGGCGAATGACCGCGGCTTCTTCGCCGGGCAGATCGTTCCTGTTGCCGTGCACCAGCACAAGGGCGAAACCCGCATGTTTACTGCCGATGAGCAACCGCGCCCGGGCACGACCACCGAGGTGCTCGCGAAATTGAAGGGCGTGACCAGGCACGATGGCACCGTGACTGCGGGCAACGCGTCGTCGCTCAATGACGGGTCCGCTGCCGTTCTGCTCGCTTCCGAAAGCGGGCTGAGGACCCACGGGCTGCGGCCGCGTGCGCGGGTCGTTGCTGCCGCTGCCGCCGGGCTGGAGCCGCGCATCATGGGCTATGCGCCCGCGCTGGCGGTCCCCAAGGTGCTGCGGCGTGCAGGTTTGCAGACCGGCCAGATGGACACCATCGAGCTCAACGAAGCGTTCGCCGCCCAGGCACTCGCCGTGACACGTGCGTTAGGTCTTGACGACGATGACCCCCGCGTGAACCCCAATGGAGGAGCGATCGCCATCGGCCATCCGCTCGGTGCTTCCGGCGCTCGCTTGGTAACTACCGCTCTCCACCAGCTTGAGGCCACCGGCGGACGCTACGCTCTTTGCACCATGTGCATCGGTGTCGGCCAGGCCGTAGCCCTCATCCTGGAGCGTATCTGATGAACACATATGAGTTCGATGGGATCGTTCCGGTCGTAGATCCGAGCTCCTACGTGCATCCCACCGCTGTGTTGATTGGAGACGTCATCATCGGCGCACACTGTTACATCGGAGCCAATGCCGTTCTGCGCGGCGACTTCGGCAGGCTCATGCTGCACGACGGCAGCAACTTGCAGGACACCTGCGTGATGCACGGCTTTCCTGAAACCGATACGGTCGTCGAACAGGACGGCCACGTCGGCCACGGCGCAGTGTTGCATGGCTGCCGCATCGGCAGGAATGTCCTGGTCGGCATGAACGCCGTCATCATGGATAACGCCGTGATTGGCGAAGAAAGCATCGTGGCCGCGCTTGCCTTCGTCAAGGCCGACATGCAAGTGCCGCCGCGCAGTCTTGTCGCCGGGGTGCCCGGCAAGATTCTCCGGCAGGTGACGCAGCAGGAAATCGACTGGAAGACGACCGGCACAGGCGTGTACCACGATTTGGTAGAGCGTAGCCGCAAGTCGCTGCGACCCGCGGCGCCGTTGTCTGCTCCTGAGCCTCAGCGCCGCAGGATGGGGCGCATTGCAGGGCTCGATCCGCTCTTTCGGTTGAGACGAACCACCGAGTGACGTCAGGCGGGCCGGCTTCTCATGGTGGCCGCAAGCGCAGCCCCGGCGGCCGCGGCACACGCCCATCCATAGGCCATCACGGCGCGTGAGCGTCCTCCAAGTACATGTGCCATCCCGAGTATCAGAAGCGGGCTGGCAAACTGCCCGAAGGCAAATGCGGATTGCCACGCCCCGGTGCCGCGTCCGCGCACGCGAGCAGGCAGCGTGGAAAGTGTCCAGCTCATCAGTGTGGGCAGCGCCAGGCCTGAACCCAGATCGTTCAGCGCACCCCCAGCCACGGTGCTTGCATAGCCCTTGCTCATTGCCACGACAAAGAAGCCTGCGCTCGACAGCACCAGGCTGAGTGCAAGCTTTGTGACAAAACGCGCGCGAAGGAACCGGAAGAGCACCGCTCCCAGGGGCATCGCCAGTACAGCGATCGCCGTGCCCCGGCCAATCAGCTTCGGCGACGTAATGCCGCGCTCGGCAAGTAGAAAGCCAAGCTGGATAACGACGATGTAAAAGGCCGTACTGACAAACGCGGTGATCAGGCAGATGGAGACGGTTGGCCCCCAGCGGAAGTCCGTGACGTCCGCTTCTTCGGCCACCGGCTGAAGCGCTGCACTCACCGATTCCAGCGGCTTCCCCGGCTCCCAGACCAGGATCAACACAAGCGGCACCAGAAGAAAGCTAAGCCCGTAGATCGCAAACGGCGTGCGCCAACTCGCTTCCCCGAGCAGACCGCCAAGGCCGATCATCAGGATAGCGATGACGTTGGCGGAACCGGTTTGCAAGGCGAACCAGTGCTCGCGGCGCTTGCCCGAAAAGTAGTCGCCAATCAACGCGGTCGCCGAGGTCATGATCATCGCCTCGGTAAAGCCCACACCCGCTCGCGACGCGACAATGGCCCGCAGCGAGCCAAGCCACAACGGCGCGATACCGAACACTCCGTAGATGGCGAGGCCGGCAAGCAGCAGCCGGCGCCGGCCCACGTTATCCGCGAGCAGACCGAAAGGCACGGCGAGCAGAGAGATGAACAGCGCCGGAAGCGTCGCCACCAGGGCGATCCCTACGTTCTCGTGCGCAGCTCCGTGGAAGGTGGACGTCATCCTGGGAAGCACAGGCGCGATCACAGCGCTTGCCATGGCGGCCAGCCACGTGCAGGCGATCAGGACCCAGGCCTGCGGTGCGCCGGGTGTTTTTTCTTTGACAGAATGAATTCCGGTCACCGTGTCCTCACGCTCTTGTCACCCATTGACTTCACGGAGTAAAGTTACACCTGCAGAAAGCTCCCACGCAATTGTGTAACACAATTTGTTAGGAAGTGAGTTGAGCATGCCACCGAAGCGTACCCGCAGGAACGTACCTGAAAAGGCGAGCAAGCCCACTGCCGGCAGCGGTTCGTCGCTTTCCGTCGATTGGCGCCGCGTCGCGAGAACCTTCCTGGTCTCTCGCGCTCTCGATGAGCTGGAGGAAACGACTTTGCTCCCGCAGAAGAAAATTCTGTATCAGTTCTCTGCGCGCGGCCACGAGCTCGGCCAGATACTTCTGGGCATGAAGCTGGACCAGAAGCACGATGCCGCGAGCGGCTATTACCGCTCTCGACCCTTGCTGCTGACTCTGGGTCTCAGTGTGCGCGAAGCGCTCGCTGGCGGCATGGCAAAGGCCGGCGGCCTGTGTGACGGGCGGGATATCGGCGTCGTCTTCAACTACCCCAACGACAACGGCTGCACCTTGCTGCCCATGGCTGGTGGCGTCGGCACGCAGTACACCACCACCGCCGGGTGGGCGCACGCGATTCGCTACCACGCGGAAACGCTCGGCGACGACTCCTACAAGCGCTCCATGGCAGTGGTTCTGGGTGGTGATGGTTCGGTCGCTACCAATGGTTTCTGGGCCGCGCTCAACATCGCCACCGTCCGCAAGCTGCCGATGCTTTTCTTCCTTGAAGACAACGGCTACGGGCTCAGCGTTCCGTCTACCGTGCAAACGCCGGGTGGCAACATGGCCAAAAACTTGGCGGCCTTTGGCGACCTTCACATTCTGCACGCAGATACAAGGAACCCGGCGGAAACCGCGCAGGCGATGGATGACGCGGTAGAGTATGTGCGCAGCGGCAAGGGAGTCGTCCTGCTGCGGCTGGTGATGCCGCGGCTCAGCGGTCACTCCGGCCAGGATACGCAGACGTACAAGTCCAGCGACTTCGTCGATGAAGAGCGTGCGAAAGATCCGCTGCCGCACCTCCACTCCTTCCTGGTACCGAACACCCTGTCGGCAGAAGAGTGGAGCGCGCTCGAGCGCGACGCGGCTCAGATCGTTCAGCAGGGATTGACCGAAGCATTAGCTCTGCCTGAGCCTGAGGCTACCGAGAAAGCCATTGTGCGACACCTGTTTGCCGAGGACGAGCCTGCGGTCGCACCCTCCACGCCGGCACCGCCCGATCCTGCCCGGACAAACATGCTTACCGCGATTCGCCGCACCATGGAGTCCGAGCTGAAGTTCAACCCGAAGCTGCTTATCTTCGGGGAAGATGTGGGCCTGAAGGGTGGCGTGCACGCCGCAACCATGGGACTTCAGGCGGAGTTTGGCGCAGATCGTGTGTTTGATTCCAGCTTGTCCGAAGAAGGCATCATCGGCAACGCCGTGGGCATGGCGCAGGCCGGCCTTCGACCCGTTGCCGAAATTCAGTTTCGGAAATATGCCGAACCCGGTACGGAACAACTAAGCGACTGCGGAACCATGCGCTGGCGCACAGCTAACCGCTTCAGCGCGCCCATCGTTGTGCGAATGCCCGGGGGCTTCGGTTCGAAGTGCGGCGATCCCTGGCACAGCGTTTCGAGCGAGGTCACCTTTGCTCACCAGATGGGTTGGCAGGTCATCTATCCGTCCAACGCCGAAGACGCGACCGGACTACTGCGCACCGCGATGCGGAGTCACAACCCAAGCATCTTCTTTGAACACCGCGCGCAGCTTGACTCCTCATGGGCTCGCCGCGCTTACCCCGGCGACAGCTTTGTGCTGCCGCTGGGCCTGGCGAAAACGGTGCAGGCAGGCACAGACTTGACGATCGTCACCTGGGGCGCCATGGTCGAGCGCTGCCTGCTGGCCTCAACTCAAGCCGGCGCTTCGGTGGACGTGATTGATCTTCGCACCATCGTTCCGTGGGATCGAGCGACTGTGCTCGCCTCTGTGGCGAAAACGCGCCGCTGCATCGTAGTGCATGAGGACACGATGACCGGTGGCTTCGGCGCGGAAATCGCCGCAACCATCTCTCGCGAGAGCTTCTTGCAACTCGACGCGCCTGTAGAGCGAATGGCTGTCCCCGACATTCCGCTGCCTTATAACGTTGCGCTGCTTGAAACGATTCTACCGACCGTGAGTTCGATCGCAATCCAAATCCGCGCCACACTCGAGTTCTAAGGAAGACCATGGCCATCATCGACATACGCATGCCTAACGAGGAAAAGGAAGGCACCGAAGCTTCTCTTGGAACGTGGTTCAAAGCGGTAGGCGAGATGGTGTCCGAGCATGAGCCGCTCGTCGAAATCAACACGGACAAGGTGACTATCGAGATTGCCTCGCCTGCCACCGGTCGCATTGGCTTGCTCATCAAGCAGGGCGGAGACGCCGTGCTTCCAGGGGATCTGCTGGGTACCATCGAGACCGGCAACACGGTCTCCGCGGCATCTGCCCCGGAGGCTACGGAACAAGTAGCGCCCGTGTCGCCTGTTGTAGCGGAGGCTTCCGTCAGCAATCGGGACGCGACGTACTCCCCCGCAGTGAGGAAAATGCTCGCCGAGCTTGGGCTAGACCCAGCATCTATTCCCAAGACGAGCCGCGGCGGCCGTGTAACCCCGCAGGATATAGGCGCATTTCTGAAAGCGGGCGCCACCCCAGCAGCATCTCCGCAGGCGACCTCAGCACCCGCCGCCACTCCCGAGGCCGCAGTGGTCGGCAGAAAAGTGCCGCACACACCCATGCGCAAGAGCATTGCCAAGCACATGGTGCAGAGCGTACAGGCCGCGCCGCACGTCACCTCTGTCTTTGAGGTCGACTTTTACAACGTTCTGGCCGATCGCGCGGCTCGCAAGCAGGCCTCCGCAGAGGCCGACGTACCTTCGGTAACGGCCTACATCTTGCG
The DNA here is from genome assembly GCA_964235575.1 of uncultured Acidobacteriaceae bacterium. GTDB lineage: Bacteria > Acidobacteriota > Terriglobia > Terriglobales > Acidobacteriaceae > Edaphobacter. The sequence continues at coordinate 97,090 of CAXSDM010000001.1, forward strand.
CGCTGCGGTACAGGCGATCAAACTCTTCCCCGAAGTTAACAGCAAGTGGCACGACGCGTTTCTCGAGCAGTTCGACTACGTTAACTTTGGCGTCGGAACGTCGCTCGAAAATGGCGGCCTTGTAGTCCCGGTTCTCCGCGATACACAGAATATGGACCTCCTTGCGCTCTCGCAGGCTCTGCGTTCCATGACGAAGAAAGCCCGCGATGGCAAGCTTACCCAAGCGGATATGCAAGGCGGAACATTCACGCTCTCGAATCACGGTGTCGGTGGCAGTCTTCTTGCCGCGCCCATCATTCTGCCGCAGGGACAGTCGGCCATCCTCGGCACGGGCAAGCTGCAGAAGCGCGTCATCGTGTGCGAAACAGGCGGCCGCGAGCTCTTCCGCGTTCGGCCGATGATGTACGTCACGCTTACCATCGACCACCGCGTGCTTGATGGCCAGCAGACCAACGGCTTTTTGTCGGAGTTCGTCAAAGCGCTTGAAACACCCTCATAAGCTTCGTCCGCGAACTCATGACTCCAGAAGACACATCGGTGACAGAACGCCTGCTGCTTGGATCGGATGCGCAGCTGCGCGCGGCTCCCTTAGCGTGTAGCAGAAATTGTAGGAGGAACTATGGATGAAGACCGCATAGCCATCGAGACACTCTTGACAAATTTCGGCCGCTGCGCGGACCGCGGTGACGGCGACGCACTCTCGCTGCTGTTTGTGACGGGCGGCGTACTGAACGTCAACTCGAAGCTCGCTGAAGGCCAGGCAGCCATCGCGAAGTTCACCAACGAACGCACAGCAGACCCGAACCGGAAGACGAGGCACCTCTGGTCTAACCTGCTCATCGAGCGGAAGGACGCCGACAGTGCGCAGGCTTCCTGCATGCAGATGACCTTCGAGCAGAAGGGCGACGGCCCAGTTTCCGTGCGCATCAACGACGTCGAGGACACGTTTGTGAGAATCACAGCTGGCGCATGGCGGTTCGCAAGCCGTACGATCACCCGACAGATGGCCATTGGCGCTTGACCAAAATTTCATACCTCAGAACAAGGAGCTCCTCATGGAACTGTTGACACTTGCCCAGGCGAACAAGATCATCGAAGCCTCACTCGCCAAGGCGCATGAACTCGGTTTGAAGCCGATGACGGTAGCTGTGCTCGATGCAGGTGGCCATCTCGTAGCGTTTGGCCGTGAAGACCGCAGCAGCATTCTTCGTCCACAAATAGCGCAGGCAAAAGCATGGGGCGCGCTTGGGATGGGCATGAGTACACGCGCGCTTGCCGAACGTGCGGCTTCACATGGCGCGTTTGTCAATGCCCTGGGAACCATTTCGGAAGGGCGTATCGCCCCCGTACCCGGAGGTGTGCTCATCCTGGATGCGAACGGCGACACGATGGGTTCTGTCGGCATATCCGGCGATCTTCCCGACAAGGACGAAGCCTGCGCGATCGCGGGGATAGAAGCCGTGGAGCTGAAAGCGGGCGTCTAACGCACCTGCAGCGCACGGCAAAGCGGCCCGACAGGATGACCTGCCGGGCCGCTTCTTTTCGTTCCGGTGTAACGGTCTAGAAGAGCACCTTGAGCGCGAACTGGGCCTGCCGCGAAGTGCCATTGGTTGAGTTGAAGCTGCCGGCCGCTGGGTTATATCCAACGATCTGGTTGAGCGTTACGGCACCCGCAGCCGGCGAGCCGGGAGTGTTCGCGGGCGTAGCGGGTGCACCCTGGATGGCGACAAGGTTCGGGAAGCCGAGGTTTGTGTGGTTGAACACATTGAACAGTTCACCGCGAACTTCCACGCTGATGTTCTCGCCGAGACGAGTGTTCTTCACCAGTGCCATGTCGAGGTTCTTGAAGCCCGGAGCAACAAGCGAATCGCGACGTTCATTGCCGATGGTTCCAAGGGGTTGAACCATAAAGGCGCATGGGTTATACCAGTGCGCTTTGTTATGCACGGTTGCCGGAGCCGTGCAGGTGGGGTTCGCAGCAACGGGTCCGCCGAGGTTTGGATTTCCCACCACGTTGGCTCGTTCGTTCTTGGGAGAGTTGTTGAAGTTCTCGCGATCGAAGCCATCCAGAACGTTGTAGGGTGTGCCCGACCGCAGCTGCACGAGCGCTGTCGCTTCCCAGCCGTTTACGAAGCGGTTGTCCCCATGCTTCGGAAGCTGATACACCAGATTCGCTGTGCCTACATGCCTTGTATCGAACGCCGCAGGTCCGTAGTCTCCACGAGGATGAAACGGATCTTCGACCAACGTATTTCCATTGATCAGCTCAGTGGCATTCGTCAACGAACTGATGTCCAGGGCCTTCGACCATGTGTAATTCACCTGGAACTGTACCCCGTGGTTCAACGAGCGTACCAGGCTGCTTTGCAGCGAATGGTAGTTGGAGGAGCCACCCGACGGATCATAGGCAAGCGAACTGAAATTCGTGTTGCCTCGCACATAGCCGCGCGCTCCCGGAACAGGGAAGTAGCGCGTTCCGCTGGGCAGAGCCGCAGCCGTGGGATTGAATGGGTCGGCGCATGGGCAGATCTGTGAAACGGGTGGATTTACATCCGTCAGGTAGAACAGATGCCGTCCAAAGTTACCGACGTACGACACCGTCAACACAGTCGCTTTATCCAGTTTCTGTTGCACTCCAAGACTTGCCTCTGTCTGGAATGGCGTCGTGGTCCCGTTGTAGAACAGCTCGTTTGAAGCAGTGGGAACACCCACGCGACCACTGAGCGGGTTAGGGAATGGGACAACGCCACCGGCGATCACCTGCAGGTTATACGCTCCAGTCAGCAACTGCGGTGCAATGTAGGTACGTGCCTGGATCGCATTGTGGTAAATGCCGACACCGCCTCGGATCGCTGTGCTTCCGTCCCCAGGCGCGTACGAAAAGCCGAGCCGTGGATCGATGTTCTTCAACGAGGGATTGTTGCTGTAAGGGTGTTGCGACGAGACAAACGCGGGGTCGGTTGCGGGATTTGCGAGAACAACGAACTTGCCGTTCGCCTCAATGGGGTTTGTTTCAAACTCGTAACGCAGCCCCACGTTGACGGAAAGGTGCGCGTTCACTTTCCAGTCATCCTGGATATAGGGGCTCACGTCGACTTCTCTGGAATTGCGTTCGCCGTTTGAACCGGGGGCCGCAAACACCAGCGCCGAAGCGCTATCGGTCAGAAAACTGCTGAGATTGGCGAAAGTATATTGACCGTCGGAGAACAGGTTGATCTGCGCGTTCGTCAACACGGAAGTGACATCCACTCCGAATTGAAGCTGGTGCGACTTGACCGTGAGATACGCGTCGTCCTGCAGCGCATACCGGTTCTGGATGAAGCGGGTCGGTCCCATAACGCTTGGACCAAAGCCCTGGCTAGCGCTTCCGCTCGGCAGCAGGCTGGTGATAAACAGGCTGCCGTACTGGCGCCCGGGCAGCAGCTGCAACGCGGCAAAGGTGGGGTCTTTGTACCCCTGGCGTGCGCCAAAGCCCGTCCGTGTAAAGTGCAACCGCGCCGTGTTCAGAAGCTTCGGGCTGAAGATGTGCTTTTCTTCGATCGTCGCAAAACGATTGCGCTGGATCGATGTTTCCGGAAATCCTGCTGTCAGAAGCCCTGGGTACGGGTCGACGAGCACAGCGTTGTCGGAAACGTAGCGGAACGCCAGGTTGTCCTTCGACGAAAGATACTGATCGACACGCGCCTGGAAGTAGTCTTCGTTCGCGGGGTTCGGTGCGACCGAGGTGAGCCGGCCGGAGCCATCTCCGTTATCCGTTCCGTTGGGCTGTGGGAAGAGCGCGAGGAACGGTGCAACGGCAGCGTTCACGCCAAAACTCTGCAAATACGGGTTCAGCGACGGGTTTGGAGCTGTGGTCGTCCCTGAAGCCTTGCACACAGCCGCATTCGCGACGGTCAGGGTGCATGGTAGAAAGCCGGTGCGCGCGTTCACGTTGGGTACGTTGGATGTCAGCAACTCACCCAATTGTTGACGAAGTCCTTCGTAGTTCAAAAACCCGAATGTGCGGTCGTGGCGAATCGGAAAGCCGACGCTGCCGCCAAACTGGTTGCGGCGAAAGGATGGCGGCCCACTCGCCGGATCGAAATAGTTTCGCGCGTCGAAGACGCTGTTGCGAACGAACTCATACACCGACCCATGAACGTTGTTGGTACCCGAGCGTGTCACGGCGTTAATCACACTGCCGCTTCCGCCAAACTGTGCCCCATAGACACCCGTGAGGATCTGGAACTCGGCGATGCCATCGATGCCGAGCGAGGTGCCCACAATGCTCGCGCCAGACCCGCGCGCCCAATACCCCTGTATGTTCGCGCCGTCCAGCAGTTCCGCCTGGCCCTCGGGCCGGGCACCGGAAACCGAGAAGGAAGGGGACCTGCCATAGATCGAATTCCGGGGCGAACCCGTGGAAGGTTGAACGCCTGGCGCCAGCAAGACCAGTTGCTCGAAGTTGCGTCCATTGAGCGGCAACTCGTGAATCTGCTGCGGGCTGATCAGTGTGCTCTGCTCGCCCGAGGTCGAGTTCACCTCGCTCTGCACATCCGAGCTGACATCCACGGTTGTGCTTTGCGAGCCAGCCGCAAGCGGAACGTCGACCGTCAGCTGTGCGCCCACCGTCACCTCGATGCCATCTTTCGTTGCGGTACCAAAACCGGAGGAGGTCGCCGTCAATCTGTATCGGCCGATGTTGACGTCGGGTACCGAGTAGTGCCCGCGCTTGTCCGCAACAGTTGTGCGCACCACGCTCGTTCCGGTATCTGTCAGGGTCAACGTTGCCCCCGGGATTACCGCGCCCGTCGTGTCGGTGACTGTTCCGTTTAAGGTTCCTGTGCCGAGTTGAGCGTAGAGCGAGACAGAAGCGCTGCCGAAAAGGGTAAGGAGGAGACCCAGTGTTCCGAGCCAATACTTGGGTGAGCGGTGGGTATATTGCATGGATTTCGGGTCCTGTCCCGCGCGGTTTTCTGGAGCGCCCCGAATCATATGTGGTACAAGACGGAAAAGTCAACGGGTGAATCTGTAACGCAAAAGCGCGATCTCTCGCATCTCAAAGACGACCCGCGGTATCAGCTCAAGCGCTTTCGGCGTGGGCACCAAGCGCTTCCCCGCACGAACAAAAACAGGATCTCCCAACATCTTTCTTGCGCGCAAAAGTGTTCTGCTCATCACCGGTGCGCTCAACCCCATCTTTTCACCAGCCACGGTCACACTCTCTTCGCGTAACAGGACATCGACATCGGTCAGCCTCATCGGTGAGAAGCAGCGCCTCATCGATGCACAAAGTAAGATACAAACGGCATCTTTTGGCTTGAAGCGCATTCTGAACTTACCGGACGCTCAGCCCACCGACCTGAGGGATACGAACCTCTTTACTTAAGCGCCTGAAATCAACTTTTCAGACACGGTCGCAATGGCGCTTGATCAGCGTGCTGAGTTGCAGTCACTGTCGGCACAGGTTGACGCCGCGAGCCTTCTGAAGTGCGAAGAGTTCCAGCATACCGTCGATGCGGGGAGCAAACTCGCTCACTCGCAGACCGCGAAGTTGCGCGACCATGGTCAGGTATTCCATGCCGGAAAGGTGTGTGTAAAGGTATGGCTCTTCTGGGACGTACCCGAAGCAACGCCTGTAGCCCATCAAGTCGTCTTCGATAGGTTTGCTTCGGTAAAGTACCTTGCCGAGGGTAGGCTCGAGAAGACCCGTGATGATCTTCATGGTGGTAGATTTACCGGCGCCATTCGACCCAAGATAGCCGGTTACCTCGCCGGCGCGTGCGCAGAAAGACACTTCTTCAACAGCAGGGATGCCGGAGAACAGCTTGCGGATTTTAAGCAATTCAAGCAATGGTTTACCTCCAGATACGTCCTGAATCCGCTTTAGCTGAGGTTGAGAAGTTGGATTTCGCTTTCGTAGCCTTGCATCTCTTCTTCGACTTCGTCGGGACCGGTGCGGAGGTGGTTGACGCCGAGGTGGACGGCGGCGGTGCCCAGGACGAGGTAGAGCAGCCTGAAGACATCGCGTTCCCACTGGAGTTCGAGCGAGACGACGGCGAAGACGAAGAGGGGAAAGAGGCCGAGGTAGAGGGTGAGGACGAGAGGCAGGCTGGTGCGGCCGGGTAGCCGCGGCTGGTTGAAGGGAACGCTGCGATAGAGCGCGAAGAAGAGATCGACCAGCAGGATGCAGAGGCAGAACCCGGCGACGAGCTGGACGAACAACACGCGTGGGCTTGCGCGTTGGATGACGAGGAGGGCAAGAACGCCGGCCAGGAGGAGAACCGCGCAGAGTCTGACCCAGCGTCGGCCGGCGTCGGCGCATGTGCTCACCGGGACGGCGGTGATCCGGAAGATCCAGCCGGCAGGCAGGTTTAAGGGAAAGGCGAAAGCTGCACGCAGGCCGGCGACGATCCAGAACAGGAGCAGGGGCAGCACAGCGTGGAGGCCCTCGTTTGAGATGGCAAGCGCGACGCTGTGACCGTTGGTATCAAGAGTGAGTGCGCAGGCAAGGGCCAGACTGAGGCCTGAGCCGGCATAGAGGGCGAGGTAGACCTGGTAGTGGTTGTTGCGCGCAAGGGTTTGTCCGATGAAGACCAGGATGCCTCGCCCTCCCGGGGTGCGGGCGATCCGATCGAGCAGCAATACCAACCAACGTGGCTGAGCGGGCCGGATCTGCGATGTGCCTTCAATGGCCATGGTGCGCATGCGCGCCCAGGCGAGAGGGTAGGTCACGACAACCAATAGGAAGGCTGCGAGGGTTCCGCGCAGGGCGTAGCGGGTCATCTCGGATGCGAAGGCGGGGGCCTGGTCGCCGTGAAGGAGCCGCTCGTAGAGGCCAAGGAACCAGAGCGGCGGAAAATACCGGGCGGTGTGCGCCTGATCGGTAAGCAAAGCCGGGAGGGCGGTGCTGTACTTGGCATAGTGCACGATGAGCAGGAGCAGGGTGGTGATCGAGAGCATCTGCACCAGGGGTGAGAGGCTGCGATAGCGGCGTGCGCCAAGCACGCAGAGCAGAATGCCGCTGAAGGCGAGAAAGCAGAGCGCGGCAAAGGTGCCGGCGAGCAGGACGGCCGCGGCGTGGGCATAAAGGTGCCGATAGAAGCTCATCTTGCTGATGGCGGGCAGGAGCAGAATTCCAAAGACATTTGAGCTGACCAGGAAGAGGGCGAGGAAGGCCAGCAGCGCGGAGATCTTGGCGCGGAGCATCTGGAGCGGCCGGATGGGCAGCGGCGAGAGGATGAGGAAATCCCAGCGATCGGGAAAGAGCATCTCCCACTCAAAGAGGCTGACGCCGCCGAGGGCGACGAAGGAGAACAGGACGAAGAAGTATTGATCCTCGATGGCTCCCCACGCGGTACGCCCGGGGTAGGCGGACTGGAGGAAGAACGCGACCATCAGGCTGGGGACTGCCGTGGCCGCGAGGGCGCGGACGACTGTGGTGAGGGTCTCGGCTTCGATCTCGCGGGTGTCGCTGTCGAAAAAACGGCGGAAGAAGTGGGCAAGGAGAACACGGGAAACTCGCTGGGTTTCAGCCATGACGCACCTTCATAAGGTCGACCATCTGCCGTGCGACCTGTTCGGTGTTGGTCTGCTTTACCAGTTGGGTAAAGACGCTTTCGAGTGTGGGAAGATGCATCAGCCGGGTGAGCTCGGTAGGTGCGGCGTCGGCGACGACCTTGCCCCTGGCGAGGACGATGACCCGATTGCAGACGCGCTCGACGACCTCGAGCACGTGCGAGATGTAGAGAATGGCCTTTCCTTCCTCGGCGAGCAGGACAAGGAGATCTTTGAAGAGGCGGGCTGAGACGGCGTCAAGACCCGAGAGAGGCTCGTCGAAAACGATAAGCGTGGGATTGTGGAGCAGGGCTGCGGCGATGAGGACTCGCTGCTTCATGCCCTTCGAATAATCAGAAAGGGCGGAGTACTGGGCGGCTTCAAGCGAGAGCAGATGGAGCAGGGTGCGCGCCTTGGTCTCGATCACTTTCTCGTCGAGCCCCCGGAGACGGCCGATGAGCTGAAGGTACTCGAGGCCGGAGAGATGGGTGTAGACCTGGGCCTCCTCAGGAACATAGCCGAGATGGGCTCGATACGCAGCTAGGTCATCGTGGATGTTGCGGCCGGCGAAGAGGACCTTGCCGTGGGTCGGCTTAATCATGCCGATCACCATCTTGACGGTGGTGGATTTGCCGGAGCCGTTGGGTCCGAGATAGCCCAGGACTTCGCCTGGCTTGAGCTCGAAGCTGACGTTTTCAACGGCTGGGATGCTGCGATAAGTCTTGGACACGTTGAGGAGCTGGAGCATAATCACCCCCCTATGTAGTTTTCTACTACCTGCTGGAATGAGTGATAGCATACTACATAGTGTTATGACAACTCCTCCTAGCCCAATTCGTTTATCCCACAGTGCGGCGCTCATCTTGAAAGCCGTCAGCCTGGGGTACTGCTTTGGGCTGGATGTGATGGAGGCGACAGGGTTGCCGAGTGGGACGGTGTACCCGGCGCTCCGTCGGCTGGAGCGGGACGAGTTGGTGGAATCCAAATGGGAGGCAGAGGATGAGGCGATGAGCAGCAATCGTCCCGCCCGCCGTTATTACGACGTGACCTCGGCCGGGAAGGCTGCGGCGCTCGCAGCGACCGAGCGGTATCCGCTGCTCGCACAGTTTGTTCTGGAGAAGCGCTGATGAATGGCTTGGAACCGGGATTGCCGCGGTGGACGTGCAGCCTCTTGCAAATAGTGGGCCGACTGGTGCCCTTCGCTGAACGTGCCGAGTGGTGGCGAAGCTGGCATGCCGAACTTTGGCATGCACATCATCCCCGGAGATATCGCAGCACGTGTACGATCACGGATCTTCTGATCGGTGTCGCGGCCGATGCGCTCTGGATCCGGACAGAGAGCTGGAAGCGAAGACTGCGTGGGACGGCTAGCCTGTGCCTGATGGTGCTTCTGAGCTCAAGCATGCTCGCGTTGCTGATCGGAGCGCTAATGAGTGGGGGATGGAGACCCCTGGAAGGGTACCTGGCTGCACACATGTCCTGCTCGCTGGTCGGGTCTGTGCTGGTCGTGTTTGTAGCGTTTGCGACGTCCCCGCCGAAGCCTCAGGAGCGGAGTTCCGCCCACGCGGTGAGCGTGCTCCTGACACGGCGGCTGTTCTTCGGTCTCAAAGTGTTGCTCGTGCTTCTACTCGCTTTCTTCCTGAGTGTGGATCTCTCGATCACGCTCCACCGCGAACTTCCGAACACGGCAGATCTCTTCCAGGTGCTGGACTGCGTTGTGCTTGCGCTGGTCGGCTTGCGTTGGGCGTTGCAAGATCAGGAATTGCGCTGCAAGCGCTGCCTGAGGATGTTAACCGCGCCTGCCCGGGTCGGACGCCCGTCCCGTAATCTGCTTGAATGGAACGGCACGGAGCTGCGTTGTGAATGGGGGCATGGCCTGCTCAGTGTGCCGGAGATGGAGACCAGCTGGGGTGGGTCGAGCCGGTGGATCGAGCGAAAGCACGCCTGGAATGAAGTGGCTCATACTTAGCGCGCACATGCAACTTGGCTCGGTCTAACCGAAGTTGCCGATCCGAATTCCCGGCGATCAGGGCATGGCAAACAGGATTTTCATGAGCAGAGGAGTTACCCAAACCACCCAGGCTGAAGCTGTTGTCTACTCCGGCCCTCGCATTCCCTGTGTGCTTCTCATATTCTGTGCGTCAGATCGTCGCCACACTTTGCGTGCTCGCCGCGTCCTCCGCCTTCGCCCAAAGCGCAACGACCCCACTCGCCTTCGACGTCGCTTCGGTCCGGCCCAGCAAGCCCGGCTCTCCGCAGTACAACAATGTTCCTCTCGACGCTGGGAATGTCTACTCCAGTATCAGACCTGACGACACCCGCACTGCCGGCGGCGGTTTATTCATTGCCACCCACCAGGCATTCTGGCGTTACATCGCATTCGCCTATCGACTCTCCGGCCAGCAGCGGCCTATCTGACGAGCGCCAACTCCATGATCGATGGCGGAGCCATTTCGGTCGGCTAGCGATGTCGATCAAGTATTGAGGGCCGGGTTTGCGTTTCGAGGCCAGGCCGGCTTTCAAAACAATCTCTTACGAAAAGCATAAAAGGTGCCATTTGGTTTCTTGTGGTCAGTGACGAAGCGCACATGATCCTCGCCTCAACGAACCCTTGCAGTCGCGCGACGGACCATACATCCTCAGGACAGCTACACGTCCCAGAAATTGATCTCACGCACGATAACCTTTCTCCATACCGGCCTACCTCCCGCATGACGGCCTTGTAGAATCGATCTATCCGGTTTTCCACCACCAAGAGGGCCACGGACCATGCGCATTTCGACGTTCGCAACACTGGCTGCTGCCGCGTTCTGCTCGGCAGCCATGGCCCAGACCGCACCGCAAACCTTCAGCTCCTACATCGCCAATGGCGATTCCATCACCTTTGGCTACCCCCTCGCGGCCAGCCGCTATCCCAACCTGGTCGCCAGCCGGCTTGGCATTCCGTCCCTGAACGTGACGGCAAACATTGGAGACCAGGCCTGTGACGTCTTCCCGCGGGCGCTCTACCCTGGCAGCATCACCGTGCAAGGCTCCGGGCAGCAGCTGCTCTCGTTGATGATCGGCACCAACGACGTCGACAAGAAGGGAATCGGACCCTACGAAGCGACCTACCGTCTTTGCCACACGGCCCTGCTTGCCTTCCTCGCCATTCCGTCGACCAGCCTGGTACGTGGCGGCAACGCCAATGTCTCCGGCACGGGCGCCTGGAGCGCCGCGGCGGACACCGGCAACCCGGCCTTCACCTTCGGAGGCATGTATGCGCCGGCCGCGGGAACCCTGACGTTTTCGCTCGGCGCCGTCTCCGGTCCTACGCCAACCTACATCCTCTACTCCATCGACGATGCCGCGGCCCCCGCCGCCGCCTTCACGGTAAGCGACGAGAAAGGCACGGTCCTGGCAACGGCCAGCGCCCTGCCGCCCGTCGCGATGGCGACCGCCAACGGGACCACCCAGAGCCTGGGCGTTGTGCGCGTTGTTCGAGCACCGGGAACATCGCAGCTGATCGCCTCAACGTCTGCCGGCGGCGTGTCCATCTATGGCGTGGGCAGCATTCCCGTACCCGCCGCCTCCGGGGCGCAGGTCATCCTTTCGGCCGATGTGCCCAACCAGCTGCAGGGAAACCCGATCGCTACCCCTGCGCAGATCGCCGCCTACAACGCCGACATCGCCGCGGACGAGGCGATCGTACGCGCGGATGGAGCCTCGATCGCCCATGTCTACGACGATCTCTACATGCTGGGCACGCCGGCCGAGATGAACAACGGAGACCAGCTTCACCTCAGCGCGCTGGGGGACGCGAACATGGCGTCGGCCTTTGTCGCAGCCGTGCCCGTAGTGGCGCAGGCCGCTGCGCCCGCCATGCCGCTGACCGGCGGCTCGCTGCAGGTGGCGACCAACGAATACTCGCAATACTGCACCGGATCCTGCACGGTCGGCCCGAACGTGTCCGAGGTGGTCACCTACGGAGACACGACCGTGATGCTGCCGGCGCCTGCAACGGGCTACCCGACGCAGCGTATTACGGTCATCAGCTTTGCAGGAGGAACAGCCACCCTGGCCTTACCGGCAGGATGGTCGTTTTACGGCGCGGCCGGCGGCTCCGTCTCGGCTCCCGCCGGCCATTCGGTCACGGTGCAGAGTTTCAATCAGAACGGCACAACGCATGCATGGTTCCAAACGGCTGCTTTCTGAGCCGCGAGCAAAAAGAGAGCGCTCTCCGCTGTACGACCTAAACGCAGCGGGCCAAAGACAGCACCGTCGAAGAGTTCAGCCAAAGACTCATCGCTCATGGAGTGCCGGAGCAGGCCATCCAGCAAGCCGTCGCCGAGATGAGAACCGCAAGGTGGGCCGAGGTGAATGAGGACGCGACTAGAAGAAAACGACATCGCGCTATGCAGCCTACCCGGTAAGCCGTCATTCTGGAGAAGCCAGAATCTCCGTAGTTCTTCCTGAAGGAGCAGCCATCTCTCCTCAGCCCTTCCGCAGCGCCTGCATCTGCGCAATATACGCCTTCGAATCGAACTTCTTCCCCGTACTCACCCCCGACATATACCGGATCTTCCCAAACACCGGCCGCTCCCCCCAGGCACGGTCGAACTTCCCCACCATCGACCACGCCAGCCCCGAGTACCCATTCGGGTCCCGCCCATCCAGAAAGTATTTGTCGTTCAGATACACCCCATACTTCATCGCCGTCGCCACATCCGGAGTCCACTCCAGAATCTTCTTGCCCCAGTACATCCGCATGTAGTTATGCATCCAGCCGTTCTCCACCATCTGGATCTGCGCCGCATTCCAAAGCTCGTCATACGTCTCTGCGGCCTCCAGCTGCTCCAGGCTGTAGATCGGGTTGCGTATGTCATGCTCGTGCAAGGCAATCGTCTTCTTCGCCCAGTCCTCCGCGCACTCGGCCGAGTCGTAAAGCGGGTTGTACTTCACGAAGTTGATCGAGAGCTCCCGCCACGCAATCAGCTCGTTGAAGTAGCTCTCCTTCGCCTCCTTCAGCTC
>CAXSDM010000001.1:109735-111312 GCA_964235575.1 uncultured Acidobacteriaceae bacterium
CCACGCTCCGCCCGCTGCATCCAGTACACAATGCACTTGCCCTCGGGATCAGGGTCGCCTTTGCGGCGCACCGTCACACGGGTGTTATCAGCAAAACGGCTCAGATCGGGGAGGGCACTTCCACGCGGTGGCATACCCTTCGAAGTCTAGTGCAAATTGCGCGCGCTGCCCGCAGCCAAGGCACACCGGCTTCCGCAGGAACAAAAGACAGGCGCGCCTCTGTCACTCTCCCACACGCCACCGCGTGACTCGTCTAACAACTCATCCCACTTGACAAACCGCAGCCCCGGAGAGCCCCCACCAGGCCACGCGCTATGAGGCTGCTGTCTCGGTTCCGGACCCAAGGTCCAAACCTAACCTCAATCCTTTGAATACTTTGCACACTTTTGGTAGGGGGTGGGGGGTACCTACGCATTCTCTGCAAATGGCGCCAGTTGTGCCTCGCTCGGCCGCTCGGTCAGCACACTCACCAAAAATAATCCCACCAGCGAAGCCGCCAGCGCCGGAAAGATCGCGTCGCGCTCCGACACAATCTTCGGCAGCGCCGTCTTCACCCAACCCGAATCCCAGAACACCGTCACCACCGTTCCCGCCGCAATGCTCGCCACCGCGCCTGCCGCCGTCGCCCGCCGCCAGAAGAACGCCGCCAGAATCACCGGCGTCAGCGCGGCCGAGTAGATCGTGTACGCATAGAGCGCCTTCTCGAGCACCGAGCCCGTCCCCAGCGACTGCCAAAGCGACCACAATCCCAACAGCACCACCAGCCCGCGGCTCACCAGCAGGATCCTATGATTCGACGCATCCGGCCGCACATACCGCACATACACGTCGTTGATCAGGTTGGTCGCCGGAGAGAACAGGTAGTTGTTCGCCGTCGAGATTACCTTGGCGAAGATCGCCCCTACCATCACCGCGCCCAGCACCTTTGGCAGCCCATGAAGCGCGGTAAACGCCAGGATCTCCCGCGGATGCTCGCTCACCTCGCCGGTCCGGAACAGCGCCGACCCCACCACCGCCAGCGCTACAATCACCGTCTCCAGCACCAGAATCCCCACAAACCACCCGACAACAGCCCTGGTCGCATCCTTCTCCGTCTTCGCCGAGAAGAACTTCTGGTACATCGACTGATTGCCCAGCATCAGCAGGCACGTCGGCAGAAACAGCTCCATCGCCCGCAGCCCGGTAAAGTCTCCCAGCACCTCGAAGTGCGTCGCCGGCAGCGCCGCCCGCATTGCCCCCCACCCCCCCGCCTCGTGCGCCAACACCGGCAGCGCCACCAGCAGCGCCCCCGTCGCCAGCAGCCCGATAGCCACATCCATGTACGCCACCGAGCTCATCCCGGCGATCGCCGTAAACACGATCACAAACCCGGCGATGATCTCCTGCCCATGCCGCGCGCTCACCCCCGGAAACACCAGGTGCAGGATGTCGCCGCCGCCAATCAGCTGGTAGCTGGTAATCGCCGTATAGGTAAACAGCACGGCAACTACGCCCAGCACCCGTGCCGTCTGGTTGTAGCGCGCCTCGAGCAGGTCCGGGATCGTAAACTGCGCAAACTTCCTCGCCCGCGGCGCCAC
>CAXSDM010000002.1:0-14450 GCA_964235575.1 uncultured Acidobacteriaceae bacterium
GCCTATGCGCTCGAGCATGGGCGCGTGATGCTGGCGCGGGCGGAGAGCTTTGGCGCAGAGGTGGTTCGGCTGAAGAGCAATCGGCTGATGGGGCTGGGGGCGGCATCTGCCGGGAACGACGAGAGAAAGGCCTACGCGCTGGCGAAGACGTCGTTTGCGATTGTGGTCTCGCCACCGGGGCAGAGGAAGCTGCAGCCGATTCCACCTTCGGCGGACTGGCAGTTTCATGTGGCTCAAGGCTGCCCGGCGCACTGTCAATACTGCTACCTGGCGGGTAGCTTGAGCGGGCCACCGATCACGCGGGCGTATGCAAATCTGCCGGAGATCCTGGCCGGGCTGCAAGCGTATGTGGGGCTGGGTAAGGTGACTTCGAAGTCGGCGGAGCGGATGGGGGAGGGCACGACATTTGAGGCTTCCTGCTACACGGATCCGTTGGGGATTGAGCATCTGACGGGGGCGCTCGAGGCGGCGATCGGCTTCTTCGGGAGCTGGGAGGCGCCGGTGCAGCTGCGGTTTACGACCAAGTTTGACGGCGTGGGGCGGCTGCTGGCGCTGGAGCATCGAGGGCAGACGCGAGTGCGGTTTTCGGTCAATGCGGCGAGTGTCGCGCGTGACTTCGAGGGCGGCACGGCCAGTGTGACGCAGAGGTTGCGGGCGATGCGGGCGATGGCGCTAGCGGGGTATCCGGTGGGGCTGACGATTGCGCCGATCATGCCGGTGGAGGGCTGGCAGGCGGAGTATTCGGCACTTCTTGAGGCTGTGGCGGAGGCGCTGGATGGAGTGGACGGCGTGGATTTGACGGCGGAGCTGATTACGCACCGCTTTACGCCGGGGTCCAAGGAGGTGCTGCTGGGGTGGTATCCGAAGACGACGCTCGATCTCGAGGAAAGCGGGCGAACGCAGAAGCGGAATAAGTTTGGCGGCTTCAAGTATGTGTACCCAAAGGACCCGATGGCGGCGATGAAGGCGTGGTTCTATGGGGCGATCGGGGAGATGCTGCCGCACTGCCGCGTGCTGTATTGGACCTGAGGCCTGACCCTGGTACATCGAACGGGGAATGGCGCTTGTCGTTTGCCGAGCTATACTTTGCTCCTTGAGCAAAATTATCGATTGCGTCGTCCTGGTAGTCGTCTTCCTGCTGACAGCTGTTACGCTGCATGCGGAGAACCTCACTCATTCCGGGCTGGATGCGGGCTACTTTGATATGTACAACCTCGATTTCGTGGGTGCGCACCATGCGTTTGAGGGCTGGTCGGCGGCGCATCCGGAGGACTCGCTAGGTCCAGCGTCGGATGCGGCGGCGTATCTGTTCTCGGAGTTTGACCGGCTGGGCGTGCTGGACGTTGAGCTGTTTGCCGATGAAGGCCGGTTCACGAGCCGCGGCAAGACGGAGCCTGATCCAAAGGTGCGGCAGGCATTTGAGCAGCGAGTTTCGCAGGCGGATAAGCTGGCCAGCCAGGCACTGGGGAAGAACCCGGCGGACGCGCGGGCGCTCTATACGGAGACGCTGATTGCGGGGCTGCATGCCGATTACGCGGCGATGATCGACAAGAAAGACTATGCGGCGCTGAAGTACACCGAGCAGGGAAGCGCGCTGGCGCAGAAGACGATTGCCGCGGACCCGAACCTCTACGACGCGAGGATCGCAATGGGGGTCGAGAACTACATGCTGTCGTTGAAGCCGGCGGCGATGCGATTTTTCCTGTTGCTGCGCGGCGACCACATGAGCAAGGAAGACGGGATCCGGGAAATGCGCTTGACGGCGGAAAAGGGACACTACTTGGCTCCGTTTGCGCGGCTCATGCTGGCCGTGGCGGAGCTGAAGGATAAGCACCCGGCGGAGGCTCGGAATTTGCTGATGCAGCTGGCTAAAGAATTTCCGAGAAATACCTTATATCCGCGGCAGATTGCACGGATTCCTTAGAATGCGTGTACAAAGTCCTCAAGAATGGAGCGTCTGAACCAAGTTTCTACATTCAGAGTGGAAAAACCCTGAATCAGTCTCAACGGATTTTGTAACCCGCCGTTGGCTCATCACCTGTCCGAGCGTTGCTGACTCTCGTGGTGCGAAGGCTAAACTGAAAACAAACCTCCACTTATTCCCGAAAGGAGGAACTTCCAATTCTTTTAGTTGGAGAGCTTCAGCGGAGATCTCGGGAAAGAGAGTTGCGAGGTGCCTTTTCGCCGTCTCAAAGTGCTTCAGGCACAGTCATCGTGACTCATGGCGAAAATCATCTCATTTTATGAGACTGGTTCCTGTTGGGTCATGCAATGCAGCGTGCCTAGGCCCCAGACGAGGTCAATCGCGTGGATGCCGACAACCTTGCGGTCTGGAAAGCATGCGGCGATGGTGTTGAGAGCGTGACGGTCGTTGGCATCGTTGAAGGTGGGAACCAGCACGAGCGCGTTGGCGATGTAGAAGTTGGCGTAGCTGGCCGGAAGACGTTGGCCGGCGAAGCTCACAGGCGCGGGCATGGGCAGGGTGACGATTTCGAAGGGCTTACCATTCAGGTTTCGCGCGGCACGCAGGCGCTCCAGATTCTCGGCCAGCGGCAGATGATTTTCATCGGCGGTATTGGACTCGGCGGCGGTGAGGATCATGTTGAGACCGACGAAGCGCGTGATGTCGTCGACATGGCCGTGGGTGTCGTCTCCGGCGCAGCCGCGGTGCAGCCAGAGAGTCTGCTCGATGCCGAGGTGATCGTGGAAAGCCTGTTCTAATTGCTGTTTTGAAACTCCGGGGTTACGCTGCTGCACTTCGGAAAGCAGGCACTCTTCGGTGGTGATGAGGAGGCCGGCTCCGTTGACATCGATGCTGCCGCCTTCGAGCACCAGACGGTGGTCGCCGGCAAGCGTGGAGATGGAAGGGCGGCGTTCCGGCATGGCATAGAGCGCGGCTACTCGTTCAGGAATCTGGTCGTCGTGGTGCCAGTTGGTGTACTTGGCCCAGGCGTTGAAGCGCCAGTTGGCGATGGAGAGATCACCGGCGGGATCCTTGGTGAAGAGGGGACCGGAGTCGCGCAGCCAGACGCGGTCGGTCGGCCAGAGATGAAAATGCGTGCGGGCGAGGTTGGCTCCGTTGCGCTTGAGAATGGAGGTGGCTCGGCGCTCTGTGGCATCCTCGTTGACGAGGATGTGGACGTCCTCGACGGCGGAGAGATGGCGAACGATCTCGGCGTAGACCCAGGGGATAGTTTGAAATTTGCCGGGCCAGTCCTCGTGATTGTGAGGCCAGGCGATCCAGGTGGCGGCGTGCGGCTCCCACTCGGCAGGCATGCGGAAGGCGGGCGTGGAAACGGAATCCATCTCTGCATCTTCGCAGATTGGGCCTACGATTCAGCAATGGGACGCAGGGCCAAAACCGCCGTAAGATGCGGAAGGAGAGATGAATGCAAAGCGATCTTACTGGACCGCGGCCGTGCACGGTGCGGGTGTGTTCGGCGGACGATGCGCCGCGGCTGGCGCTGGTCGGGGCCGCAACCCTGCTGGACGCCTACGCCGGCTCTTTGCCGGGCGATGCACTGGTGCTGCACGCGGCCAAGCACCACTTTCCGGCGGCGTATGAAGCGGAGTTAGGCCGGCCGCGCTCACGGGCCTGGCTGGCGGAGGTGGAACCTGCCGCTGCGCCGGTAGGCTATGCCATGTTGACCGTTCCGGAGTTTCCTGCGGAACTGATTCTGCCCGGCGATCTGGAGCTGCGGAGAATCTACGTGCTCTCCCGCTTTCATGGCGGAGGCGCGGCCCGCCAACTGATGGAAGCGGCCATCGCTTCGGCGCGCGAGCAGGCTGCGCCACATCTGCTGCTGGGGCTGCACCCGGAAAATCATCGCGCCATGGCGTTCTATCGCAAGCACGGCTTTGAGCAGATTGGCACGCGGAGGTTTCATCTGGGGCAGACGCCGTTTGAAGACCCGGTGATGCGGCTCACCTTGTAAGCGCTTCTTTTCTGGCTATTGATAGAACGAGTAGGTGGCCGTATAAGGAACACGCGCCACGGTATTGGCATGAGGCGCGTCGCAAGGGGTGACAGGCGGGTTACCGCCATGAGTGTCAGAGCGGCGGACGCGGGTAATCGGGGTGAGCGCTCCGGTGATCGAGCCGGTGGTGTGGGCCTCCAGCAGCAGCCAGGGAAGGCTGGCCGGATCCGGAGATGGACTGTTTTGAAGCACGTTACCCACGATGGAGCTACCGTCTTTCCAGGTCCAGGAGGGGCCTGCTCCATGGGTTGCGACCTGCTGATGGGTGATGTGGTCGAAGAGGGTGGCCTCGGGCGCTTGAAAGATCCACTGGTATGCGTTCTCCTTCTCAGAGCAGCGATAGATCTGCACGCCCCGGCCCTCGGTGATGAAGGCGGGCACGACATCGGAGGGCGGACTCAAGGCTTGTGCGCCCAGAAGAAACAGAAAGAGGACAAGAGAAGCGTTCATAGGCGAGTCTGGCTGCACGAAGGGGATTGTGTAAAGAGGTCTCTAGCTATTGTTTCACCAAAACGGAAGCCGAGACCAAAAGCCCAGCCGGCTGGAACGCAGCTGGAGTTGAGGCGCTCTCCTGAGCGATTTAAGCGATGAGACAGGGTCAGGCAACCTGCAGCATCTACTTGCATTCCAAAGTACATCGTTGCTTACAGCGCAAGAAGCAGGACGTCGGCTTGCTGCACCGGCCTGAAAATTTCAAGGGACAAGGCAAGCGCGGCGTACGTGCTGCTGGAAGATAGAGGGGCCTGTTCGCATGGTGGAAGCGGTCGTCTTGTGGAATGAACCGAATAACCTTTCGCACTGGAACTTCAAACTCGATCCCGGCTGGGAGCGTTTCGCGGAGATGGTGAAACTCGCGTCCGTGGCTATCCGGCGCGTCAACCCCGATCTTCCCATTGTGCTTGGCGGCGTTTCTTCCTGTGACTGCGATTTTCTGCGGCTCATGGCAAGCTACGGAGTGATGCAACACGTGGATGCGGTCGGGGTGCACGGTTTTCCCTTGGACTGGAACCACTGGCAGCTGACCGAGTGGCCGGAGCGTATCGCGGAAGCCGCGGAGGTGAGCGGCTTGCCCGTGTGGGTGACCGAGGTGGGCGTATCGAGCTTTGGCGCCGAAGAGGTGCAGGAGTTTGGCTTGCAGCGCACGCTTGAGCTCCTGAAAGGGCGCGTAGAACGCATTCACTGGTACAGTCTGTTCGATCTTCCTGCCAGTTGGCCGGCGGAAACGCGTCACAAGGAGGCCGAAGGATCGTCGTACTATCGGCATTATTATCTCGGATTGGTGAAAGATGATGGCTCGCCGAAGCTGGCAGTGCGATACTTTCCTACGGATGGCAGTGTAGGGTTCTGCCAGTGGTTTCACTTTGAGGATCCCCGGCTGGAGGACGCCACGGCGTGGATGAAGGAGCATAAGGTGGAATATTTGCGTACCGGCCTGAGCTGGGCGGATTCCTTTCGTCCGCAGGCGACGGAGTGGTTCGACCGCCAGATGCGCGCGCTTGATCCGTTCCGCGTTGCGCTGACGCTATGCTTTACACCGGCGCATCTGGGGCTCGAGGAGCATCACACCAGCCCGCCGCTCGATCCACGGCAGTTTGCGGACTTCGCTGCGTGGGCGGTCGAGCGTTATGCGGCACCCGCAAAGCAAGACCGTTCTTCCATTTTTCAGACTGTTCCTGAGGAGACGCTCCCTACCCGATGACTACTTCCGCAAGACCGAAGCAGATATTGATTACTGGCGGGGCGGGGTTTGTCGGGTCGCATCTAGCCGACGGATTGCTGAGCGCTGGACATGCCGTGCGCGTGCTGGACGATTTGACCCCTCAGGTCCATCAGGGCGGCGCGCCTGACTATTTATCGCCTGACGTGGAGCTGGTGCAGGGCGATGTGCGTGATCCCAACCGTCTGCGCGAGGTGCTGGCCGGGGTGGATGTCGTATTTCACTTTGCCGCGACGGTAGGCGTAGGTCAGTCAATGTATGAGATCAGCCGCTACATGAGCGTGAACACGCAGGGCACGGCGGAGCTGCTGCAGGCGATGCTCGACAACAAGATGTTCCCGCAGAAGTTGATCGTGGCCTCCTCGATGTCGATTTACGGGGAAGGGGCGTATGTGTGTTCCGACTGCGGGCAGAGCGCCTTTCCTCCGGTGCGCTCGGTGGCGCAGCTTCGGCAGTCGCAATGGGAGCTGCACTGTACATCGTGTAATGGGGTGCTGCGGCCGCAGGCGACGAGTGAGACCAAGCCATCGGAGATCAACTCGATTTACGCTCTATCGAAGCGCGACCAGGAAGAGCTTTGCCTCATCTTTGGCCGGACTTATGATATCCCGGTAACGGCGCTGCGATTCTTCAACATCTACGGGACCCGGCAGGCGCTTTCAAATCCGTATACCGGCGTAGCGGCGATCTTCGCCTCGCGGCTGATCAACGATCAGGCGCCGCTGGTCTTCGAGGATGGCGAACAGATGCGCGACTTTGTGCATGTGCATGACATTGTGCGGG
The DNA here is from genome assembly GCA_964235575.1 of uncultured Acidobacteriaceae bacterium. GTDB lineage: Bacteria > Acidobacteriota > Terriglobia > Terriglobales > Acidobacteriaceae > Edaphobacter. The sequence goes on from CAXSDM010000002.1 coordinate 6,478, forward strand.
CGAACATGCTGGCGATGGAACGGCCGGAGTCAAATGATCGCGTGATCAACATTGGGGGCGGTGTACCGATTACGATACGCCGGGTGGCGGAGATCCTGGCGGCGGCGCTGGGCAAGCAGGAGCTGGCGCCGGTGATCACGCACAAGTATCGCGCCGGGGATATCCGGCACTGTTTTGCGGATATCACCCTTGCCGGCAAGCTGCTCGGCTACGCTCCGCAGGTTACGCACGAGGCGGGATTCCGGGAGCTCGCGACGTGGCTGGCAGGGCAGCAGGCCGAGGACAAGGCGGAGACGATGCTGCAGGAACTCAGCACCTACGGGTTGACGGCATGAGGGGTTCCGGCGAGCAACGTACGGTGCTGATTACCGGAGGCGCGGGATTCGTTGGGTCGAACCTTGCCGAGCGCCTGTTGCAGCATCCCGGCACACGGGTTCGAATCTTCGACGATCTCTCTCGCGGCGGTGTGGAACAGAACCTGGCGTGGCTTTCGGGAACCGACGCGGGAAGGCGCCTTGAGTTTGTACGAGGCGACATCCGCAATGCCTCCGCGGTTTACAAAGCTGCGAAAGATGCTACGGAGATCTATCATCTGGCGGCGCAGGTTGCGGTGACGACCTCGGTCGAAGAGCCGCGGAGTGACTTCGAGATCAATGCGGCAGGCACGGTCAACGTGCTCGAAGCGGCGCGGCGTTCTGGACGCAAGCCGTACGTTTTATTTACTTCCACAAATAAGGTGTATGGCTCGCTCGAAAGCGTGCCAGTGCATGTGGACGGCACGCGTTATAGGGCGCAGGATACGGGCTTCAACGGTGTGACGGAGGCGGAGCCGCTCGATTTCCACTCGCCGTATGGCTGCTCGAAGGGCGCGGCGGATCAGTATGTTCGCGACTACGCGCGGATCTACGGCCTGCGCACAACGGTGTTTCGCATGTCGTGCATCGCCGGTCCGCGGCAGTTCGGCACCGAGGACCAGGGATGGCTGGCGCACTTTGTGTATTCGGTTTTAGAGCGCAGGCCGATCACCATCTACGGAGATGGCTTCCAGGTTCGCGACATCCTACATGTGCATGATTTGATTGATGCAATGGAGTCTGCACATCGGTTTGCGGATCGTACCACTGGCCAGATCTATAACGTGGGCGGAGGGCCGGAGCGTTCCGTATCGGTGCTGGAGATGCTAGACACGATTGCCGACGAAACGGGAGTAAGTCCGGTGCTGCGCTATAGTGCCGTGCGTCCGGGAGACCAGCCGCTTTATATTTCAAACACTGCCAAGCTCGAGGCGGACACCGGCTGGCGGGCGCGTCACTCGTGTCGCGAGACGCTCCATGCAATCCATCAATTCTGGCGGGAGAACCGTGCCGCCATCAGCTCGCAGCGCGAGGCTCTGATCGCCGCCGATCAAAACCGTGTAGATCTGGTCGGCCAGGAGGTGGCATGAGGTTTGCGCTCGTCAACCCACGCTGGAGCTTTGAGGGCTCAACCTACTTTGGCTGTCCGGAGCCTCACTTCCCGCTGGAGCTGCTCTCCGCACGCGAGATGCTGCGTGCCGCCGGGCAGGATGTCTTGTTGGTCGACGCCTTCATGGAAGACCTGACGACCGATCAGGTGCGCGCACGGCTGGAAGCCTTTAGCGAAGATTTTCTGGTGCTGCCGACCGCGCCTTCGTATCTCTTCTGGCGCTGCCCCCAACCGGAGCTGCGGGTTCCGAAGCAGTGGATCGCCGCGCTCGACCGTGCTTCGAAGTCTGTCGTGATTGGGCCGCACGGTTCGGTGACGCCGCTCTCGACGCTTGAGAAGACTGGTGCCGACGTCGTACTGCGGGGCGAGCCTGACCAGACGCTGCCGCAGCTCGCGACGCTGCCGTGGGAGATGATTGCCGGCTGCTGCTGGCGGGATGCGAAGGGGGCGATCCACACGACGCCGGGCCTGGGGGCAACCGACATGCGCGCGCTTGGCCCGCTTGATTACACGGACTATCCAGTCGAGCGGCACACGCATCTGCACCATATTTTTCCAGGCAATGGCGCCGACCATCTGCAGCATGGCGCGGAGGTTGAGTTTGCCCGCGGCTGCCCGTACGCGTGCACGTTCTGCAACAAGACCCTGTTTCGGAACAAGTATCGCGAGCGAAATCTTGCCGCTGTGCTGAGTGAAATCGATGCGCTGCTCGCGCGCGGCGTGGACTATATCTACTTCATTGACGAGATCTTCGGCGTGGGCAAGCAGGTGAGGGAGCTGCTGGAAGCGCTTGCGCAACGGCCGGTTTCGATCGGCTTTCAGACGCGCATCGATCTCTGGGATGAGGCCTCAATCGACCTGCTGGCGCGCGCCCACTGCGTCAGCTTCGAGTGCGGCGTAGAGTCGATTACCGATGAAGGCCGTGACGCGATGAACAAGAACTGCCGTATCAGCACGAATCGTATTACTGAGCTTCTGGTCTATGCAAAGCAGCGTATCCCGTGGGTGCAGGCGAACCTGATCAAGACGCCGGAAGATGATCCCGCGCTGGTGGCGGCCTGGCAGGAGGGCCTGAAGGCCCGAGGCGTTTGGGTAAGCGAGCCGGTGCCGATGTTCCCGTTTCCGGGCAGTCCGGAATATGTAACCACTTTTGGCGCGCAGCCGGATGAGTCGGCGTGGGAGCGCGCGCACAGCCACTATCTGCAGCTCTTTGCGGACAAAGGCTACAGCGATATTCAGGACCAACAGCCGCTCTCGTTGCAGGAGCTTGAAGCCGGCCGGCAGGTGGAGCTGGCATGCGCCTCCTGCTGACCACGGACACAGTCGGCGGCGTGTGGACGTTTACCCAGGAGTTGTCGGCCGAACTGCTGCGGCGCGGTCACTCCGTGGCTCTGCTCAGCCTGGGCCGCAAGCCTTCTGCGTCACAAGCGCAAGCCTGCGAGGGTCTTCGCGCCTGCTATGGCGAGCGCTTTCGCTATGCGGCTTCCGCTGCGCCGCTCGAATGGATGCAAGGCAATGAGCGCGCCTACACGGAAGGGACGGCTGCTCTGCTTGCCCTGGCTGAAAGCTTTCAAGCCGCCATTGTGCATAGCAGCCAGTTTTGTTTTGGCGATCTGCCGCTTGCGATTCCGGTCGTCGTCACCGCACACAGTGACGTGCTGAGCTGGGCCGCGGCTTGCCGTCCGCACGGGCTGGAGCCGAGCGCGTGGCTGACGCACTATCGATTTCTGGTGGAGCGCGGACTTCAGCATGCGACCGCCGTGGTCGCGCCCACGCAGTGGATGAGCGAGATGCTCTGCAAACTTTACCCTCTTCAATCCGCGCCAAGAGTAATCCTGAATGGAAGGAATCTTTCTGTCGTGCGTGAAGTCTTAAAGCGGCACCAGGCGGTCTGCGTCGGCCGGCTTTGGGACGAGGCAAAGAATCTTGCGTTGCTTACGGAGGTAACTTCGTCGATGCCGATCCTGGTTGCAGGCGAGCAACGCTTTGAGGGCTCGGAGTCCATTGCGTCTGGAAGCATGTCCTTGCTCGGACCGCTTGCACAAGAGGAGATTGTGAGTCTTTTTCAAGAGAGCAGCGTGTATATCGCCCCTTCGCGTTATGAGCCGTTCGGGCTTGCTCCGCTCGAAGCCGCGCAGTGTGGGTGCGCGTTGCTGCTGAACGATCTGCCTTCATTCCGCGAGATCTGGGGAGAGGCCGCGCTTTACTTTCACGACGCCGACTCTCTCAGCCGTTTGCTCCAAACACTCTCTCTGAAGTCGCTGCTCGAAGCGCAACAGCGGTCCGCGCGGCGAGCGCGGGAGCTTACGGCCACACGCATGGCCGACCAATACGAAGGCCTCTACCGTGAGCTACTGGCCACTTCTTCGGCCGGCTCGAGGGAGCTCGCTTGCTATGCGCACTAAGCTCCGGCTGGCTTACTTCGCGCATTCTTTCCGCTCCGATTGGAACAACGGCAACGCACATTTTCTTCGTGGATTGATGCGCGCTATGGTCGCGATGGGACACTCGGTCAAGCTGCTCGAGCCTGCGTCCGACTGGTCGATCGAGAATCTTCAAGCCGAAGCGGAGGGCAAAGAGGCGCTTGCGCAATTCGCTCGAACCTACCCGGAACTGACGATCGAGACGTATGCGTCTCAGGACGAAGCCGATGTGCTGCGCGAGCATCTGCGGGAGAGTCTGCGCGATGCCGATGTCGTCATTCTGCATGAGTGGAATCCGCCCGCGCTGGCGCGGCTTTTACTGCAGCTGCGAGATGAGTTGACCTTTCGGCTGGTCTTTCACGATACGCATCATCGTGCGTCCTCTTCGCCTCAGCAGATTGAGTCGTTCGGGCTGCATCGCTTCGACGGTATCCTAGCGTTTGGTGAGGTTCTTCGCACGATCTACTGTGAGCGCTTCGGCCTCACGCGCGTATGGACGCTCCATGAGGCGGCAGACGTTTCGGTGTTTCACCCGCAACCTGCAGAGCAGCGAATCAACGATGTTGTGTGGATTGGCAACTGGGGGGACGAGGAACGCTCCGCGGAGATACAGCAGTTCCTCCTGCGGCCTGCAGCGAGCTTTAAGGATGCCCGCCGGTTCATGATTTACGGCGTTCGCTACCCTCCGGAAGGTCTCGCGGCCCTGGCGCAGGCAGGGGTGGGTTATGGCGGCTATCTTCCCAATCTGCAGGCGCCTTGCGTTTATGGCTGCTCAGGGTTGACGGTGCATATTCCGCGCCGGCAGTATAGCTCCGCAATGCCCGGCATCCCGACGATCCGTGTGTTTGAAGCGCTGGCCTGCGGCGTTGCCCTTGTGTCTGCGCCGTGGCAGGACTCTGAGCAGCTTTTCCGCAAGGGAGATTTCGTATTTGTAACCGATAGTGAACAAATGGAAGATAGTTTGCAGAACCTTCTTGCCAACCCCGCGAAGGCGCAGGATCAAGCGGCGCGCGGGCTTGAAACCGTGCTCGCCCGGCACACCTGTGACCATCGTGCACGGGAGCTTACGCAGATATGCGAGGAACTTCTCGCATGAAGATCTTTGCCTTTGGATCCAGCATCGTTTCTTCCTACTGGAACGGTGCGGCCACATATTATCGCGGCTGCTACAAATACCTGGCGCGCATGGGCCACGAGATCACGTTTGCCGAGCCGGATGCCTATGGGCGCCAGCAGCACCGGGATTCAGACGACTTTTCGTATGTGCGCTCGTTAGTATATCGGCCGGGGACGGACCTGGACGCAATGCTGGCCCTGGCTGCGGACGCCGATGTGGTGGTCAAGCATAGCGGCATCGGCGTGGATGACGAGACGCTTGAACGCCGTGTGCTGGAATTGCAGCATAGCTGTGCGATCACGTACTGGGATGTTGATGCGCCTGCGACCCTGGCGCGCATGTATGCGCATGCGAACGATCCATTCCGAACCTATATGCCGCGCTATGACGCGGTGCTGACCTACGGCGGCGGGCCTTACTGCCGTGAACACTTCCTCAAGTTCGGCGCGCGCGCTTACTTCAGCATGTACAACGGACTTGATCCGGAGACGCACTTTCCTGTCGCTCCCGATCCTGAGCTCGCCTGCGACGTGGCATTCCTTGGCAACCGGCTGCCTGATCGCGAGGCGCGCGTTGAAGAGCTCTTTCTGTATGCTGCGGAGCTTGCTCCGGAAAGTCGCTTCCTGCTTGGCGGCGAAGGCTGGGGAGACAAGCCGATGCCGCCCAACGTCCGGTATGTTGGGCACGTGCCGACGTCCGATCACAATCGCGTAAACTGCTCGGCTGGTATGGTGATGAACATCAATCGAGCTTCCATGGCCGCGTCTGGATTCTCGCCACCGACGCGCGTCTTTGAGGTCGCTGGAGCCGGTACGTGCCTGCTTTGCGACGACTGGCCGGGCATCGATGATTGCTTCGAGCCGAGCACGGAGATCCTGGTGGTGAAGAGCGCTCAGGACGTTGTCGAGGCTTTAGCTGCGCACGATGACGCCGCGCGCCGGAAGATCGGTGCGGCGTTCCACGCGCGTGCGCTGCGGAACCATACGTATGCTCAACGTGCCGTGCAGGCGGATGCGGCGTTCCGGTTTTGTCTTCGGGCGCGTGAAGCCGCACGGAGCTCAGCGCCGGCATGAAGATTGTCGTGTTCGGTCTGACGATCACTTCGTCCTGGGGAAATGGTCACGCGACCACGTATCGCTCCCTGCTTAAGGCGCTCGCATGCCGTCGACATCGCGTCACGTTTATCGAGAAAGACGTGGAGTGGTATCGCAGCAATCGCGATCTGCCAAAGCCTGACTTCTGCACGGTCCAGTTGTATGAGAGCTGGGAGCGAGAGTCGAACGCATTGCTTGCGGAGAGCGCGGATGCCGATGTGATCGTCGTTGGCTCGTACTTCCCGGATGCGATTGCTGCGACTGAGGCGCTACTGGGCATCGCTCGTTGTCCTGTCCTGTTTTACGATATCGATACGCCGATTACGCTGCAGCAGCTTCGCACTCGTGGCAGCACCGACTATCTTACGGCCGCGCTGATCCCGCACTATGCCACGTATCTAAGCTTCACGGGCGGACCGGCGTTGCGAGAGCTGGAAGAAGTCTTCGATGCGCGGAGAGCGATTGCTTTCTACTGCTCTGTCGATCCGGAGCTGTATCGACCGGTGCCGGCGCGCGCCGAGTTTGCCTGCGATCTAAGCTATCTGGGCACCTATGCGGCGGATCGCCAGCCGAAGCTGATGCGTCTGCTGGACGATGCGGCGGCGCTGGTTCCACAACAGAGCTTTGTGGTTGCCGGACCGCAGTATCCCGAAGCAGTTGCCTGGCAGAAGAATGTGCAGCGCCTGGTCCATGTGCCGCCGCGGGATCATCCTGCCTTTTACTGCTCCAGCCGCTTCACCCTGAATGTTACGCGCGACGACATGGTGGCCGCTGGCTACTCGCCTTCGGTGCGCTTATTTGAAGCCTCGGCGTGTGGAGCGGCGATACTGTCGGACGATTGGCCTGGGCTGGCGGAGTTTTTGACACCTGGCGAAGAGATCCTGCTGCCCAAGGATGCGGCCGAGGTCTCGCGCATTGTGAGCGGGATGGATGATGGGGAGCGTGAGCGGATGGGCCAGCGTGCGCGTGCACGTGTGCTCGATGCACATAGCTCGGAGCATCGCGCGGTGCAATTTGAGCAGATCGTTTCAACTCTCGGATGAGCGGCAGTCCATGCACTCGGCAAGCGAGTGAAGGCACCACTCCGGGGCTTCGTTGAGCAGGTCTTCATAGGAATAAATCCCGGTGGCTACCGCGATCACCGGCAGGTGATTTGCATGGGCGGCGCGGATGTCTTCCGGTGTGTCGCCGACCACGCATACGGAGGCCTGTTGCCCAGCCAGTGCGCGGGCTTTCGCAAGGGCGCCTCGAAAGACGTCGCGCCGGAACTCGTAGGCGTCGCTGTAGCCTCCGAAATCAAAGCAGGAAAGCAGCCCGCAGCGCTCAAGCTTTGCCTCTCCGATCCGTTCGAGATTGCCTGTAGCAACGCCGAGCACTGCACCGCGATGGCGCAGGTGAGCCAGCACTTCGCGTACCTGCGGCAGTACCTGGATGCACAAGTCTGCAGTGCGTCGCTCTACGAAGTCGCACATAGAGGTGCGTATTTCGTCAAGGCGCGGCCGCCATTTCTCACCAGGAACGTTAGCAAGCTCAAAGGCGTCGCGCAGAATACCCACGTCCACATTGCCGTGGGCGACGACACCGTCCAGGTTCAGCGGACGCCCGGCGATCGCGGTCAGCGCCTCGCAAAAGGCGAAGTAGTGCACGGCGTCGGTGCACTGCATCAGGGTTCCATCGATGTCGAAGAGATAGGCGTCGTACTCATCCCACTGGATATTTGTAACAGTGTTGGTCTGCGGGCTCATCGGCCTCCTTCCAGCGCGAGAAGAACGGCCTCGACGACTGGCTTCCACTCGCCTTCGCGGCTCTGGCGAAAAAGCCGCGTCTGCGGGTACCACGGACTGTCGCTGCGCGCGTTCATCCATCGCCAGTCGG
>CAXSDM010000002.1:14550-41591 GCA_964235575.1 uncultured Acidobacteriaceae bacterium
TACCGCAGCATCTGCACCGTATCTCCGAGGCCGTGCAGGCAGCGGACGATGACGCGGGCGCCGTGGAGAGCTTCGCCATTCCAGAGGCGGTGCGGGTCGGGTGCATTGCGCGCGCGCAGCAGATCGCTGGTGCGCCACGCGGAGCCGAAGTTCCCGTTCAACATGGCGGTCATCCAGCGGCCTGCGTCGCATCGGTCGGCAGCGGCCCCGAGAGCTTGTGCCTTATCGAAAGCCGGCCACGCGTCCGTCAGTCTGCGTTCGGTCAACAGCGCCTCGGCACGTTGCAGCCAGGCTTCGGACTCGGTCATGAGCGGGTTGCGCCTGCGTTCGGGTAAATGCAGTGGGGACCATCGGGCGGTATTTCGATTGGGCACCAACGGCAGACGTAGACCTCATCTTCCGGCTGCGCTTCAATGTCGAAGCCGCTCGAGCGCAGCATGGCCTCCGTGCAGGCGCGGTTGGGTACCCACCAGTTGGTCTCATCGTGGGAGTAGCGATGCTCGATGAAATGCATCTTCGGGTATCCCGGCTCCTCGAACGGCGCGGGAGCATTGAAGTCATAGTCCTCTTCAATGGCCGCGATCGCACGGCTGCCGCGCTGCATGCTCTGGAACAGCAGCAGGTCTTTGGCTACGTGCTCGTGGATGAGATCGAGCGCCAAGAGCGGATGGCGCAGGTGATAGAGCACCCCCATAAAGATGACGAGGTCGAACCGCTCCTGCAGCGCGCCTACGTCCCAGACCGCCATGCGTTCAAACTGGATGTCCAGGCTGGAGATCTCGGCGGCGAAGCGGGCTTGCCGGAGATAGTGGTCGTCTGTGTCGATGCCGAGCACGCGGGCTGCGCCGCGGCGCTTCATCTCGAGCGAGTAGAAGCCGGCGTTGCAGCCGATATCGAGCACGGTAAGACCGGACATATCGGCAGGCAGGGAGGTGCGGAAATGGGCGTACTTGACCGCCGGGTAGTCGCCCAAAAAGTGATCTGGAGCGGTGCGAATGCCGCCAAGCTCCATGTTGTGGAACCACGGGCCCAGCTCCTCGATGCGCTGTTCCAAGGTGCGGCGTTCTTCTGTGGCCAAGCTCACAGCCATGCTTCGTTCTCCCGTTCAGAGTGTGTTTCAAGCCAGCGCAGGGCGGCGCGATAGCCGTGCAGTGTGCCCACATCGACATAAGCCTCGCCGGCCTGGACGCCTACGGCCCGTCCTCCTTCTGCAATCCACGCATTGACCAGCGTGCCTAGATATTCATCGTTGCGCTCCGGCCGGCACCACAAGCGATGGAGCTCCTGAAAGACATGCGCGGGCATGCGGATGCCTCCCCAAATCCAGTTCGACTGCGCGCCCTGCCGCTTGACCTGGATCTCCTGCACCGCTCCGTCCGCTTGCATGACCACAGCGTCGAAGAACTCGGGGTGTTCGACCGGAAAGAGCAGGAAAGACAACACGTCCTCCGGTAGTCTCGCATAACCGTCCTCGGGCGACCATACCGTATCCGGCAGACCGATGAATACGGAGTCGTCCGCGTGGAGCAGAGGCAAGGCGCGGAAGAGAGCGTCGCACAGCCCGCCCGGACGCTGCTGCACGACGTAGGCGATCTCCGCGCCCCAGACGCGCGAGCCGTAGTACTCGAGGATGTCGGTTTTGCCCGGAGAGACGACGAAGCAGAGGCGGTCGGCACCGCCGCGAATCATGCGCTCAACCAGATATTCGCTCACTGCGCGCGGCCGTTCCTGGCCGTCTTCCATGCGACTGCCGACGGGCAGGAGTTCTTTTGAGAACGCGAGCGGCTGAATGCGGCTGCCCGCACCGGCCGCTGGAATAATGCCCCAAACGCTCAGACCGCCACCTCCTGCGCGGTCTGCGTGGCAGGCCTGAGGATGGATGCGCAAATGCCCTCCAGTTCTCGCACGCGGCACTCGCCGGTGTGCTCGGTGAGGGTGCGAGAGCGGGCGGCGGCGGCGATGGCTTGCAGTTCGAAGTCCGACATCGAGAGCGCTTCGACCACGTCGTCCGCGGTGCGCATCTCGAGGATCTCGCGGCCGGGCTCAAAGAAGCTGTCGAGGCCCTTCCACGTGTCGCTGAGCAGCGGAACCCCGCAGGCTGCGGCTTCAAACAGGCGTCCCGACGGGCAGAAGCCGTAGCGGGCCATGGCCGCCCGCGTGATGTTGAGCGTGGCGCGGCTGGAGCAGAAGAATGCCGGATGCCGCGGCGGAGGAACGTGCCGTTTGAAGGCGATATTGGCTGCCCAGGGAAAGCTCTCCGGGTACTGCGCGCCGCCGATCAGAAAGGCGGCGTTAGGCATGCCCGCTGCGGGCTCGAGAAACAGCTTTGCCAGCCGCTCCTGTCGATCCGCGGCGTAGGTTCCGAGGTAGGAGAGGTCGGCACGGTACTCTTCCACCGCAGCGACGGGATGGTGGCTTTCAGGGTCAACCGAGCCATACAAGGGCGCGACGAACTTCGCGCCCAGGCGGCTGTGTAGTTCGGTAAGCGCGAGTCCACCCGTGTAGCTCAACACGAGATCGAACGCCCCCAGTCCGTCCGCGGGAAGATAGGCCACCTCGCTTCCGGTCTCAAGCGCATCGAGCGTGACCGGCGTGTCAAGATCGTAAAACGCTTTTATCCGTGCCTGGCTGCGAAGAATCCAGTCGCAGGCAGTAGGGCCATCCGGGCAGAAGCTGGTGCAGAGCGCGACGTCAGCGCTGTCCAGGATGCTCCGAGCTTCAGACTCTATGGAAGGAAGATCGTCATAAAGACGAAGGGTACCGCCTGCAGGCAGTGCGTTGAGGTCCCGCTCGTTCGCGTAATAAGGCACGTCGCGTTCAAAGAACGTGACGCGGTGGCCGCGGCGCAACATCGCCTTGACCAGAGAGCGCCAAAGAGTGGCGTGGCCGTTTCCCCAGGAAGAGGAGATGGTCAGGCCGAAGATAGCAAAGTGCAAGTAGTTCTCCAGCGCGCCACTCACGGCGGCCGCTCAGGTGCTTACGGAAGTCAGATGGTCGAGCGAAGGTGTGAGATGTCCCCAGGGCAGCCAGTCGACCGCTACCAAGCGCGTGAGAAGTCTGGGCCGGCCTTGGTCTCGTCGCGCAGCCGGGCATCGACGCCGGCACGCACCTCAATCAGACGCCCGAAGAGCCAGATGAGATCGGAAAGCCGGTTTAGGTAGGCGAGCACTTCGTGGGGCACCAGTTCTTCGTCCGCTGAGCTTTCGGCAAAGCGCACCACGAGGCGCTCCGCACGGCGGCAGATGGTGCGCGCCACCTCGTAGGCCGCGGACTCCGTGTTGGCCCCGGCCAGCGACCAGTCCGAGAGGATGCCTTCAGTGGACTCGATCTGATAGACCAACTGCGTGAGGCGCTCGACGTCCTCGGCTTTGACAAACGGGGCTTTGATCGACGCATCCGGGCGACGCGCCTCAACCGGCGTCGATAAGGCGGCGCCCACGCGAAACAGGGTGCGCTGAATCTCTTCGGTCCAGGCCTTCACGTCGGTGTGAGAACAGAGGCTGCGGGCAAAGCCGAGCGAGGCGCCGAGTTCATCGACCGTACCGTACGATTCCACACGTAGGTCAGCCTTCGACAGGCGAATGCCGCCCACCAGGCCTGTCATGCCGGCATCGCCGGTCTTGGTTGCAATCGAAGACATGGGTCTTTACTCCTGATCCAGAGTGAATGGTCCGTTTCAGTGTATGTGTGGGGACAGGAATGTTTTTTGATGAGACAAACAGGACTCGTCAGGCTGCCCAGACGCCGCAGGTCAGAACCGCGATCTCGACCAGCTGATTGGTGGCGCCGAAGCAGTCTCCGGAGACTCCGCCGAGCCGCCGCCGGTAGAACGCGCCGGTAGCGAACACGAGCGCAAGGCTGACGGCAACCGGCCAGCACGCCTGCCAGCGAAGGGTCGCGCCGAGAATGAGCAGCATCCAGGCAGTGCCCAGGAGCAGCACCGATGCCGGAACGCGGCCAGCGATGCGCGCCCCCAGGCCGCTGGCCGAGGCTGCAGGCAGCAGCGCGAGCGGCAGCGTCGACCAGCGTGCGAGGGTCGCCGCAGCGATGAGGAAGGGCAGGGCTCGATCCAGCGGCAAGGCCGCGACCAGAAGGACGCGCCCGGTAAGCGAGAGCACCAGCGCAGCGCCTCCGAAGCTGCCGATGCGGCTGTCGCGAAGGATCGCAAAGGTCTTCTCCGGCGAGTGCTTGAGCCCGAAGGCGTCCGCGCAGTCGGCCAGGGCGTCCTCATGCAGGGCGCCGGTAAGGACGACCAGAAACGTAACGGTCAACACCGCGGCCACCGTGCGCGGCAGGTGAGCGGCCAGCAGACGATGCAGCGTACCGGCAAGCGCGCCGACCAGCAGGCCGACGACCGGAAACCAGGCGAGCGAGCGCGTGAAGGCGCCCTCGGTTGAGCGCGGGAACGGAACCGGAATGCGGGTAAGAAACTGAAGCGCGGCCAGCAGGGGGGAAGACGCCTTCACGCGCCGGCCTCCGACACCCCGGCTGAAGAGAACGTGGCCATCTCGCGATAGAGGGCCAGCGCGGACTCAAGCACCGGCATGGCCAGTACGGCGCCGGTTCCTTCGCCGAGGCGCATGCGCAGGTCGAGGATCGGCTCGAGGTCAAGGTGCTCGAGCAGCACACGATGGCCGGGTTCCTGCGAGCAGTGTCCGCAGAAGAGCCAGGGGCGTACGGCCGGCGCGAAGGCGAGCGCGAAGGCCGCCGCAGCGGTTGAGATAAAGCCATCGACGAGCACGGCCGCGCCCCGGCTGGCAGTGCCGATCATGAAGCCCGTCATGGCGGCGATCTCGAGACCTCCCATGCGCCGTAGCGCCTCGGCCGGAGTGGTCGCGTGAGGGCCGTGAAGCGTGAGCACGCGGGCCAGGACTTGCACTTTGCGTTCGCGTGCGGCATCGTCCAGGCCGGTGCCGCGGCCCGTAACCTCGGCAAGCGGACGCCCGGTGATCCAGGCTGTCAGCAGGCTCGCGGAGGAGGTGTTGCCGATGCCCATCTCGCCCACCGCGACTAGGTTGTAGGCGGATGCGGCTCCGGCGCAGTCGAGCCCGAGCTCAAGCGCGGCGGGAAACCCCTGCTCCGACATCGCAGGCTGCTGGAGCATGTTGCGCGAACCCGCCCGGATCCGGCCGCGGATCAGCTGCGCAGCTTCCGGAAGCTCGCCTGCGACGCCTGCGTCGACGATGTGCACCGCCGCGCCATGCAGCCGGCCAAGCACGTTAATGGCCGCGCCCCCGCCTAGGAAGTTAAGCACCATCTGCCGCGTGACCTCGGACGGGTACGCGCTCACGCCCTCGGCGGCGAGCCCGTGGTCGGCCGCGAAGACGTAGGCTGCCTTGCGCAGCTCGGTCAGGCCCAGCGCGTGCAGGCGAGCGGCCAAATCTTCCAGCCGGCCGAGCGAGCCGAGCGGCTTAGTCAGGGTGTCCAGGTGAGCGCGCGCCTCGGACTCCGCGCGCGGCAGGGGAATGGCGTGGATCGCCGCAGCCAGGCGCTGCGATGGTTGGGTGCCGGGCATGGACGTTCTTGGCTCCAGCTTCAGTCTGCCTGACGTTTCAGGGCATCTCGTCGTCGCTCCGGGTCGCGGTCCGCTCGCTGCTGCGCGTAGCGGCTCTTCCCGCGCGAGCCCCTCTAGCACCAAAGTGCGGACGGGACGTCATCAAGCCTAACCAGCCGCGCACACCTACTTGCTGGGCTGCTTCACCGCGCCGTAACAGCGCGTCATAATAGTCGCGTGCAGGCGCTCTTCCACGTCGGGGGTGAAATCGTAGAGTTCCTGGTTGCGATAGATGTTGATGGTTTTGGTGGTCGAGTCGAGGACCACCTCGCAGTGCTTGCACTCGGCGATGTGCTTCTGCACTTCGGCCAGCAGGTCTGAGGGAACGGTGCCATCGAAATAGTCGGTGAGGCGAGCGAGAAAGTCTGTACAGGTCATGCGGGTTGGCCCTCCTTTCGTTTGAAGTAGCGACTCAATCGCTCCCGCAGCTGCAGACGGGCGCGAAGCAGACGCGATTTGACTGCGGGAACGCTCAAACCAAGCGCCTCCGCGGTCTCTTCGGTCGAAAGGTTCTCAATGTCGCGCAGGGTGAAAACGGTCCGGAAGCCGGGCGGCAGACCCTGGATGGTCTTGCGTAGAATCTCGCCGAGCTCGGATTGGTTGAACTCCTGCTCGGGATTGGGCCGCCACTCGGCAAAATCGCGCGGAATGGATCCCTCTTCGGTATGCACGTCTTCGTCCATCGAGACGGTCTTCGAGGTTTTGCGCTTGCGCAGTCGCATAAGTGACTCATTGACCGCGATCCGGACCAGCCAAGTGGAGAACTTCGAATTTCCTTGAAACTGCTCGAGCTTCTGATAGGCCTTGAAAAAGACATCCTGCGTGATGTCTTCAGCGTCTTCGCGATTCTGCGTAATGTGCTGGGCGACCCGGAAGATCTGCCGATCGTACTGCCGGACGAGTTTTTCAAATGCAGCAGCATCGCCATCCTTGGCCCGCGCGACGAGCTCAACGTCGGGGTGGATCTCAACGGTTTCTGGAGATTGGATGGCTGGCATAAGGAAACGATGCTGCAACTTCGGCAGTGTAACGAACGCGATCGGGGGATTGCCCGCGTCCAACCCTGATAGTAAACGTCAAATGGGGTAGGGGCAACGCAAGGGGGCTCTGCTTGGCGGACGACGCACCGCGTTCGTCAAACGTCGGCGGCAACCTTGCGCCGTGTATCTCCCTTGATTCACGCTCGGAGCCACGTGCAGATTGCATCGCGCAGCAGCAGAGCGCCAGATAAAGTGATCGAAGAGGCGTTTGCCCGGAGGGAGGAAGGTTTGCGTTTCCTGCATTCACATCGATCGCCTGCGCTGCTCTCCGCGGCGCTCCTGCTTGGCGCCTGCTCCGGTTTCGCCAGCACCGTGGCCAAACCGCTCAAGACCAAATCGGCCAAAGTCGTCACCCGGTCCGTAGCCTCCTCGCACAAGACTGCTGCCGTGTCGGCGAAGTCCGCGAAAGACAAAAAGCTCGTCGGCAAACGCACCGGCCGCGCCGAATCTCGGGCGACCGCCGCGGTGCGTGCCGCTGCCACCGAGCGGGTGGTTCGGCTGAACAGCGCCTTTGTGGCCACCTCGCAACTGCGACCGATGGCACAGCAGCTTGCCTCGACCCGCTCCGCAGCGAGCTTCGCGGGTATATCCAGCTATGCTTCGGCGCATCCGGGGGTGGGCGCGGCGACCGCGTACCTGGCGCTCGGGCATGCCTACGCCCTCGACCATCGCTACTCGGACGCCGTGGACGCGTACAAGCGGGCGGGCGGAACCGGCGACGCCCTTAGTGACTATTCGGACTTCCTGGGGGCGCAGGCCCTGATTGGCGCCGGGCGCTCCGAAGAGGCAACGCCGCTGCTCGATCACTTCTCCGACCGCCACCCGGACAGCGTCTTCGAGGTGAACGCGCCGCTGCTGCTGGCTAACGCGCTGGTGCAGCAGAGGGACGGGGCCGGTGCGGTGAAGGTGCTTGAGCCGATGCTCGGAACGCCGGAGGCCGACCACTCCGACTTCAAGCTCGCGCTGGCCCGCGGTTACCAGGCGTCCGGCGAGAATGGCAAGGCGTCTGCAATCTTTCGCTCGATCTACGTCAACCAGCCGCTCAGCTACGAGGCCGGCCAAGCGCAGGTGCAGTTGAACGCAATGGGTACGCCGCCCAGCGCAGCCGAGCGCAAGCTGCACGCCGACCAGCTCTTTAATGCCAAGCGTTACAATGACGCGCTGAACGAGTACAACGCCGTCCGCAACGACGCAAGCCTGACCGAGGCCGACCGCGATGGCCTCGCGCTCTACACAGCCGTCTGCGACCTGAAGCTTAAGCGCCTGAGCCGCCACGATGCCGAGAAACTTCCGACCACCAGCGATGACACCGCTGCGCTGAAGCTATATCTGCTAGCCGAGATCTCGCGGACGGAAAAAGACCGCTCCGGCCACGACGCGCTGATTGCCGACATGCTGAGCCGCTACCCGCAGAGCCGGTGGCTCGAAGAGGCGCTCTACTCCGGCGGCAACATGTACCTGCTGACGCACGATACCGATCAGGCCATCTACCATTACAAGTTGCTGGTCGAGCGCTTTCCCAACAGCGTCTACGCCCCATCCGCGCACTGGCGCGTCGCCTGGATGTACTACCGTCTGCGCCGTTATGCAGACTCCGGCAAGTGGATGGACGAGCAGATCGTTCGCTATCCGGCCGGAGTCGAAGCTTCGAGCGCCGTCTACTGGCGGGGGCGGATCCTTGAAGACGAGGAGCACGATCTAGGGCAGGCCGCGAACTACTATCGCGCCCTCAATGCCAACTACACCAACTTCTACTACGGCGACCTTGCGCGGCAGCGGCTGGCGATTATCTCCGCCCAGGCGTCAGCGGTTGCTCCGGCCCCGGCGCTTGCTTTTGTCCGCAAGCTCAACATACCGGAGCTGATCGACGCGGTTCCGCAGAGCGACCCGCACGTGATCAAGGCCAAGCTGCTCGCCAACGCAGCGTTGAATGAGTACATCGGTCCGGAAATTGCCTTGGGTGCCGGCGCTGCGCAGTGGGGCGCGCTCGCGCAGGCGCAGATCTATGCTTCTTATGGCGAGTACACGCGCGCGCTGCAATCGATGAAGCACTCCGGCATCTCGTTCTTCTCCATCCCCGCGAAAGAGGTGCCGAGCGAATATTGGAGGCTGATGTTTCCGCAGCCCTACTGGGGAGACCTTATGTCGAACGCCGAGCGCAACGGCCTTGACCCGTACCTGGTAGCTTCGCTCATTCGGCAGGAATCGGAGTTCAATGCTGGAGCGGTTAGCCCCGCGCACGCCTACGGCCTAATGCAGCTGCTGCCCTCGGTGGGCAAGGAGAACGCCAAGCGGGAGGGCATCAAGGGCTTCCAGGCCGGCGAGCTGCTCAATCCGTCGATGAACCTGCAGCTCGGCACCCGCAACCTGCGGCAGGTGCTCGATCGTTTCGGCGGTCAGCCGGAGTACGCGCTCGCGGCCTACAATGCGGGTGACGTTCCTGTCCGGCAGTGGATGGCGGCCGGCGAGTACAAGGACCTGCCGGAGTTCGTGGAGTCCATTCCCTATACGGAGACGCGCGAGTATGTGCAGGCCATCCTGCGCAACCGCGAGATGTATCGCATGCTGTACGCTCCGCAGGTAAGCCGCGTGCAGTAGCATGGAAGCTGCACGGCGCTCAACCTCCGGCCCGGATGGTGAAATCGGCAGACACAGCGGACTTAAAATCCGCAGACCAGAAACGGTCGTGGGGGTTCAAGTCCCCCTCCGGGCACCAAGAGAAGCTACTCAAATGGACAATTTAGAGTGCAGGAACACCGCCCGAGATGCGGGCGTCTTTTGTGTCACCGCAGTGGAACAGCTTCTTCGCTTGGCTGTAGTCGGACGAGCGCCTTGGAATCGCTTCATAGTTTCAGTGCTCGCGTTCGTCATAGGACACTTCAGAAGATCTCGTCTCCTTGAGAGCGCCGGCGTGCAACTGCGATTACAGCCTGACCCGGCAACAATGGCTACATACAGGAGAACAAGAAGTATCGTTGTCCTAGCTACCAGATGATTGATCTGGCTGTGGACGCAGGACCTATCTAAGTTCCTAGGAAAACGAGTCCGTCAGCAATGCAATGTACATAAGCGTTTAAGCAGCAGCTTAATTTACAGATTGCTCAAGCCAACTAGAAGGGCACTGCACGTTGCCCAATCCCTCTCGCCAGATCTTGACAGACCCAAATCAGATCGTATAGCTTGCGTAGTCTATAGACAACGTTTTCTCTGGACGTACTGAACCTACCTTTGGCATCTAGTTTCACCGAACCCTCCGTGTTGCAGCATCAAGGACGGACCATGAAACAGAAAACTTCTTATGTTCATTCCTGCCAAAAACAACAAATGCGGATGGTGGCATCTTCCTTTGCTACTTTGACGCTCTGCCTCGATGCAGTTGGTCTAGCTGCTCAAGCTCCAACGTCAATGAGCCAAAACATTCCCTATTCTCTGCCCGTCGTCATTCCTCCCTCCAGGCAGTCACCGCCTGAAGATCCCGCGGCACCGTACACTCCCATCGTTGTCAGCTTAATCCGACAATTGGAGCCGCATAATCCACCTACATCCACAGATCTGGCGAATGCGGCGACGCTCTTGACCACCCATGGTGGAACATATGCGCACCCAGAAGGCTCAAATCCGACCTGTCACAATCTCGCCAACGTCAACATAAAAACCATGACGATACCACGCATTATGCCACTGTGTTTTTCCGATGGACTTGGGATCAACGTGGATTCCGGACCGAACGTTGGCAAAACAACAGGTCTGCCCTCCATGCTTATGTTTAGCCTCTTCGTTCGATCGTGAGCTTGCCAATGCCATGGGACAAGTCGAAGGCCGTGAAGGACGTAATCTTATGGTCACCGGGCTTCTAGGCCCGCAGGCGGAGACGGATGTATTTGTGAATTGGCAGCGAGGACATCATACTTCAGGTGAAGACCCATTTCTGAATGGAGTTATGTCGGCAGCTCCGGTGCTATATCCGTTTGGCTACGGGCTTTCTTACACGACCTTTGGCTTTTCTGCGTTAAAGCTAGAGGAAAACAAAGACACTTCTGTTGATGTTAAATTTCAGGTTAGAAATACAGCAGCAAGAGGGCAGGAGCGGTCATCCCACAAGTGTATGTAGGGTCCGGTCCGGCGGTAGATGGCGTGCAACAAGCGGTAAGGTCATTGCGCGGCTTTGATCGCGTATACCTTGAGCCGGGACAGGACAAGGAAGTAACTATCCGTTTAGAGGAACGATCATTTCAATACTGGAGCGAGTCAGGTCAGCAATGGATCACAGACTATGGTGATCGTACTATCTTCGTCGGTGAGGCCGACGCGCTCGCATCTCTTCCTCTTTCGGCGACAGTTAGGCTTATTGCGAGAAAGGAGTACTTCTATAAAACATTGCTTATTAGCGGCTGCCGTGGAGCGTAGCGGCACCTATAAGGACGTCGAGCGCCGAAGTCTGACTTGCGGCGTCACCGGAACTGAAGGGTCCTGACCAGCGTTCCCCGAACTCGGTGTTTGGCCCCTGTGCCTTGGTCCACAGAGCATTGGCGTTGTTGTCGATGAAAGGGAGGTAGGAGGTTTGGGGAGCTTTATGATCGAGGAGGACGAGGTTACGAACCAGAACTCCTTTGAACTGCACTCCATCGGCACCGCACTTAGGCTCGCAAGGATCATGTACGATTCCCTGCTGGTCGACGAGGTGGGTGATGGCAGCGGTTGC
This sequence comes from uncultured Acidobacteriaceae bacterium, assembly GCA_964235575.1. GTDB lineage: Bacteria > Acidobacteriota > Terriglobia > Terriglobales > Acidobacteriaceae > Edaphobacter. The sequence continues at coordinate 25,847 of CAXSDM010000002.1, forward strand.
AATGCTTTGAGCGGCCTGCTTTAGACCAGGATCATGATTAGCGGCTGACAACTCCGCAAGTCCTCCGAGGATGACACCTTGGTTATAGGTCCAGGTGGTCTTTCCATTGTTGATGCAAGTCGACTTTCCAGCTAGTCCTTCTTGCTTCATCAAACCATCGTTGATCAGATTGTTAGCATTGATCATGCCTGACGCACGGAACCAGTTCCATTCCTCGTTGCTCCACTTCAGATAACGCCTTCGGTCAGAACCGAAAGTTCGATTGACCAGGTGAGCCGCTACAGAAAGGAACAGTTCGTTTGCGATCGCATTCTTGTAGTTCTTGTCCTTGCTCCACCAGATGCCTCCTTGGCAGGTTTCATCCCACGCGCCAGCCATATCGGTAAAGATCGATTCGGCCATCAGAAGGTAGTTCTTGTCGCGGGTGAGATCATAGGTGTCGATCCATGCTAAGGCCCACCAACCTTCATCGTCGTAGAATTTGTTAAGAAAGCCCGGATTGATTTTCTGCGCCTGAGCAAAAGTGTTTGCGAAAGTAGAATTGTATTGTGTTGAGTGGCTTATACGTGCGTAGTCGACGAGCACTGTGATCGCATTGGCGGAGTTCCACCAACCTGTCGTTTGGTAGAGGCCTGTCGTGGGGTTGTACCATGTTTGCAAGGTTCGGACTCCATCTGTCGACTCCTGCAAGTAGGTCATGCCAGAAGCATCGAGCGCCGGCGCGCTTTGATGATATTTGGTTGGTGATTGAATGCATCCGGAAAGGAACACCAATAGAAGTGAGAGAGAAATCTGAATGGCGGCTGGTCCTAACATGGATGAAGCTTCGACGTGGCTCCCTGCGAGCTTTTGATTGTGGGCTTTGTTTCGCTTGATCATTTTAGTCGGTTCCGGTTCAAGTTCAGGAGGAGTTGACAACGTTGTCGATTCTGCCTCGAAACGTTATATGATTCTGGTTGCGCAAGTCAATCGATGTGGCTCAGGGTTGTCATAAGTGAGGTTTGCGAAGGGAACGACGTGCAGAACATCAGGAACCCTGATGCGTGAGAGAGCCATGGACGTGACAAGAAGGATATTTGTATCGCGGCTGCGCAAACTGGCGGCCGGCGCCGGAAGTTTGTCGCTGCTGCCGAGTGGGTGGCCTGCGCAGGCGAGTACTGCGGTCGCGTCGAGGCGGCCGGTTCCTCAGGATCGCAAGTTTCGCAGTGATGCAGTGGAACTGTACATTAGATCAATCTGCCGAAGAACCCAAGATCCGGTGCTGGCGGCGCTCTTTACCAATTGTTTTCCCAATACATTAGATACAACGGTGCAGCCGGGTAAATTCGAGGGCAAACCGGATACAGCAGTGCTCACCGGCGATATCGCTGCCATGTGGCTTCGCGACTCCTCCGCTCAGGTTTGGCCCTATCTTTCCCTTGCGCGAAACGACCGCCCGCTGCGCGAGCTTTTGGAAGGCGTCGTTCGGCGGCAGGTAAGATGTTTGCTCATCGATCCGTATGCAAACTGCTTTATGGCGGATTTGAACGCACCACCGTTAGAGGGAAGCCGCAGAGATAAGACGGTGATGAAACAAGGTGTCGGTGAACGGAAATACGAGTTAGATTCTCTATGCTATCCAATTCGTCTTGCCCATGGTTATTGGAAGAGTACCGGAAATGTGGCGCCCTTTGACGCAGCATGGAAGCTTGCGATGCAGACCATCCTGACGACGATGCGGGTAGAGCAGCGCAAAGATGGTCAGAGCCCTTATCGCTTCCAACGAGCCGCGCTGAATCCCACGGATTCTCTGGTCAACGGAGTCGGCAATCCACTCAATCCGATCGGTCTGATCGCTTCCGCGTTTCGACCATCGGATGATGCTTGCATTTTGCCATTCCTGGTGCCCGCCAACCTGTTTGCGGTCACATCGCTACGGCAGCTGGCGGCGATGGCGAACACGATTCTTGGAGATGCGAGCATGGCGAACGAAGCGCTCGCTCTTGCAAATGAAGTGGAGGCTGCAGCTCGGCAGCACGCTACGGTTTCAACATCGGCAGGTACGATCTGGGCTTATGAGATCGATGGATATGGGGGCACGATTTTGATGGACGATGCCAATGCGCCTAGCCTGTTAAGTTTGCCTTATCTTGATAGCTCACTCGACCCCGCGACCTATGCTCGTACGCGAAGCTTTGTCTGGAGCGAGCGCAATCCCTGGTTCTTCCGCGGGACGGCCGGGGAGGGAATCGGCGGTCCGCACATTGGCCGAGATAGTATCTGGCCGATGTCCCAAATAATGTACGCTCTGACGAGCGACTCCGGGACTGAGATCAGAGGGATGATTCAATTGCTAAAGAAATGTGCCGTCGCTACCGGTTTTATTCATGAGTCTTACAACCGAAATGATTGTGCAGTTTTCACGAGAGCGTGGTTTGCGTGGGCAAATACTCTGTTTGGAGAACTTGTCGCCAGGACCGCTACGCATGACCCCGCACTTCTGACGTAGTAGTGTCATACGTTTGCAACCAGGTCAGTGCTTCATCGGCTGTGGTTTTGGGGATGTAACCGTCACTGGCTCGGATGGAGCGCTGCTGCCGTCTGGTCCTACGGCAACGATTCTGTAGGAAGCCGATTCTCCACGTTCGGGGGCGGGCTCAATGAACTGAGGCGTGGTGAGACCGAGCGCAATGGTCTTGTCCTCGCGCTCCAGGGTGCTGCTTCGTACGACACGATAGAGCTTTGCTTGCGGCACAGGAGTCCAGGTGAGTGTGAGGTTGCCCGCGACGACGGACGCCCTGGCTCCGGTCGGCGGGGGCAAAGGTGTTGCGCTCTTCGTTGGCAGAAGTCCATACACGCAGAGCTGGCCCGTTCCTACATTGGCTAAGCCGAAACTCGGCAGATAGACTTTGCCATTGGCAATCGTAGGTGGAGCCATTTTAGAGTATTCACCACAATCATCTCGCGACGGTATTTCTAAAGAGTTCCATAATTCGCGGCGAATATCATCTGCATCGTACGCATGAAGGATTCCCGGTCTCGACTCATGCCAGGAATCTCCAGTGGCATGAATGGCTGCCCATAGAATGCCGTCTTTGTTGCCATTTGCGGAGAGCGACAACATGGCGCCTGGATGTCCTTCGTTAGGAATATCTCGCATGATGAACGGGGTCTCTCCGAGTTTCTCGCCGTCGAATTGGTAGACCTTTGCTTTATCCCGTTGTCCCCAGATGTAGAGGAGGCTGCCGGATTTTGCGCTTTGCCAGAAGACGAGACTGTGGAGGTGCGAAGCCGTGGCCTGGAAGTGCTCAATGGCGTGCTCGTCGCCAAGGTGTCCGAGATGGCGCGTGTCCAAGATGTACAAAACACCCTGTTTGCCTCCGCCTACGACCAGGTGAGTACCGGGAATCAAAGTCGCGCCGGAGGAGTCTAAATCCTGATCCCGCTTATCCAAGGCTAAGTGGTTGGTCGGTGTGAACCAGTCGATCAGCTTGAGCTTTGGGGTCAGCTTCATGAAGCTCTCGCTGAAGTTACTCACGCCATCCCAGCTTCCATTTCCAGTGACGATGTACACGTTGCCTTCGTCGTCCGCGGCCGGTCCCTGGCCGGATTGCCAAATGCTCGCCTCGGACCCGGTGGGCGACGTATTGAGTGCGCTTCCCTGAGTCAGTGTTTTGGCGTCATAGGCCATCAGGAACCCGTGGTAGGGTTCTTTGTCGCAGTGCGAGGCATAGCCTACGTACACCATGCCGTTGGCGAGCATCAAGGCTGGCCGCTGGTTCTGCATTAAAGCGTTAAAGTCCTGAGCGGCGATCACGACCGGGCTCGCCGGCAAGTCGGCGCCTGTTGCCAGGTCGAGCTCATGCAGTTTCTGAACGAAGCCTGTATGTGACCCGGTTACAGGTCCAGCTTGTGTGAGAGCGACGACGTAAAGAACTCCGCGCGCCTTGTCGATGACGGGCGTACCAATGATGCCCATCTGCCCATTAATGTCCAGGCAGCCGAAGTCCGTGCTATGCACATTTGCCGGTGTTCCGAAGTTCACATGCCAAAGCGGGAGCGAGGCTTCGCTATCGTTCGCATCGAAAGCGTAAACGCTGTTATTCACTGTCGTGACATACACTAGGTCGCGAGTGCCGCCGTTTACGTGCACGCCCGTGACAACCAATGGCTGAGTATATAACTGGTCGTCCACGGCCCGTTTGAACAGCATGCCGAAGTGAGCCCCATTTACGTTGGCCGGTGTCAGCACGGTCTCTTGTAGATTGACTCCCGTCCTGGCGTTGTCGTTGTGCTGCGTAAGTACATCGACTTGTGCATAAGCGCAGACGCCCAGAACAAACTGGCAGAAGAGCGCAGACACCAGCATCGAAGCACGCTGGAACGGGGTCTGGGGAGGATGGCTGAAGAGCATGCGAGTTTTCTCCACGGTGTACGGCAAAGCCGAGCTTGATTAGCTTATCGTATTGCTCCTATGCTTTTTCGGTATGGGAATGGAAACGGAGCATAGTTACAAAATTATGAACATACTTGTTGCTCGCTTGTGGAACTGGTAACTCGTCTTGAGAACGCTTGATACAAACTAATTTTGAGTGAAAGTTGGATAACTCCTAGGATATGTCCGCCGGGACGAGCGAAACACAGATCCCTACGAGGATGACAACCAAAGAAGTACGTCCGGCGAAGGTACTTAGGCCGGGATTTCAGCACTTTGTCCTGTGCCGGAAGCTTCAACCACGGCAATGCCGATCAGAATCAGCAAAGCTCCTAACAGAAAGCGCCGGTTCAGGCCCTCATGAAGCACGAGCAGAGACGTGATCCAGGCGAAGACCGGCTCGAGCGTCAGGAGGACGACGGTGTGGGTGGGCGGCAGAACACGCTGGGCGAAGCTCTGAATGGCGAAGGCGGCCGCGGTGGCGAACAGGCTGCACACGACTAAAGTAAGCATCAGCCGCGGGGTAAAGGTGATGTGCTCCGGCTGGAGCGGGAGCATGGTCAGCATGACCAGGGCGGCGCTACCGATCTGCAGGGTCGCCAGAGGTCCGGGTGGAATTGCCCGGGCGGCGCGGCTCAGGGTGAGCACATGCGCCGCAAAGGCCAACGCGCCGAATAGCGTGAGCACGTCGCCGCGGCTGACGCTTGCAAACATGCCATGCAGTTCGACGTCGGCGGGGGTCGTGATGAGGATCAGGCCGAAGAAGGCGAAGATGGCTCCGACCGCGGCGCCTGTGTGAGGACGCGCGCTGCCCGGCGGCCGAAACGAGGGAACCAGCATGAGTACCGGGACGAAGATCACGACAAGGCCGGTGATGAAGGCGGATTGTGCGGCATCGGTTTGGGTGAGCCCGAGAGTTTGGAACTGGTAGCCGAGCGCGAGAAAGAGGCCGGCGAGCGCGGCCTGCCGGAGATGCCGCCCGGGGAGGGAACGGAGATGGCGGCGGTTGACGATCGCTAGGGCCACGGTAGCGAGGGCAAACCGCAGCAGGTTGAAGAGCAGCGGCGAGGCGTCGCGGAGGGCCGATTTGACCAGGGTGAACGTCGCGCCCCAGACCAGGACCGTGAGGAGCAGCAGGAGGTAGGCCGCGGTGCGTGGATGCTTCATGGGGGTGGAATAACTGCGGATCGCATGTGGACCGGATGAGGCTTGAGGAGCAACTACGGCAATTGTGACTTTGCCAGAATGGCGGGTGGGAGGGCGGTGGCTATGGAGAAGGAAGATGGGAGGCGGAGAGGGTGGAAACGGTCGCGGCGGTGTCGAGCAGGGTGAGCAGAATGCGGCGGAGGGCGGTTTCGCGACCAGTGGGGTCGTACCACTCGGCGTGGGTGTGGATACCTCCTCCGGTTCCGCCGGCGGCGAGGGCAACGGCCGGAATGCCAAGCGAGAGCGGGAGATTGGCGTCCGTGGAGCCGATGCGCGGCTCGGTGCGGATGCCCAGGTGGCGGTCGACGGCGGCGAGCGTCATCAACAGCGGAGAGGTGTCGGCGAGCTCGCCGGGCGGTCGGTCGCCGACGATTTCGACGCTGAGTGCGACCGGCGCGGCGGCCCTGGCTGGGCAGGCCTGAGCGACGGTGCGCTCGAAGACACGGCGGATTTCCCGGGCGTGGAAGGCGAGCTCCTGTTGGGAGGTTGAGCGGAGGTCGAGCTGCACGGTGGCTGAAGAGGGGATGGAGTTGATGGAGGTTCCGCCGGAGATGCAACCGGGACTCAGGGTGGTGCGTGGGTCGTCGCCGGCGCGGAGCTCGAGTCCTGGCAGGTCGGCCAGCGCGGCGATGGCGCGGCTGACGAGGACGATGGGGTTGGGCGCTCCGGCGTCGGACCAGGAGTGGCCTCCGGGGCCGGTGATGGTGATGCGGAAGCGCTGGCTACCGAGCGCGCGGGTGACGACGGCGGCGGTGCCGGAGCCTTCGAGGGCCAGCAGGGCTCCGATGCGGCCACGGTAAGGGCTGCGCTCAAAGAGGTGCCGCATGCCGCGGAGGTTGCCCTCGCCCTCCTCGCCAACATTGGCTACGAAGAGCAGCGTGAGCGGCGGCTGTATTTCGGCGTAGCGGAGCGCGGCGAGTATGCCGAGGAGCGCGGTGAGTCCGGCTCCGTTATCGCAGCTTCCCGGGCCGAGGATACGGGTTCCCTCCTCTTTCGGGATGGTGTCTGTTCCGGCGGGGAAGACGGTGTCGAGGTGGGCGGAGAGGACGACGAGTGGCTGGTCGTGCGGCGGCTCGCTGCCGGGCAGTTCACCGAGAGCGTTGCCTTCCGCATCGATGTGGACATTACCGAGGCCAAGCTCGGCAAAGCGGGCGGCGAACCAGGCGGCACGGGCGGACTCGCCGAAGGGCGGGGCGGGAATAGCGAGCAGTTCGAGTTGCCAGAGGCGCATCTGCGGCTGGTGAAGGTGCAGCCAATGGAAGGCGCGATGGACGGGAAGGTAGGTGGCGAGGCGCGTGATGCGGTGCTGGGTAAGGGCGGTCTGGACGGACGTTGGGGCGGTCATGCCGGGTACTCGACCGAGAGCAGGAAGAGGCCGCGTGCCGGGGCGGTTGGTCCGGCGGCGCGACGGTCGCGGGCAGCCAGGATAGCGGGAATCGCACCGGGAGCGAGGCGGCCGGCGGCTGCGTCGACGAAGGTGCCGACGAGGTTTCGAACCATGTGGTGCAGGAAGCCGGAGCCGGTGATCCGGTAAATGAGCAGGCCCGCTTCCTGATGCCAGCAGGAGCGGTCGATGCGGCGGATGGCGGTGCGGGGTGCGGGTTCGTGCGCGCCTTTGCGTTCGCCCAGGTCGGGGTCGGCGGCGGCGAAGCTGGTGAAGTCGTGCTCGCCCAAGATGGCCTGCGCGGCGGTCTGCGCGCGTTCGAGTGCGATGGCCCACGGGCAATCCCAGACGAAGGGCGCGAGGCTGGGCGGGCAGATGCGGTCGGGCAGGGTGCAATCGAGCGGCGCGCGGGGGAAGATGCGGTACTCGTACGTTTTGCGTAGGGCGCTGTGGCGGGAGTGGAAGTGAGCGGGGGCGTGCTGGGCGGCAAGAACGCGGATGGCTGGCGGCAGCCTGCGGTTGAGGGCGCGCAGCAGGTTCGGGGGTGGGATAGGCGCGTCGAGGGCGAAGCTGGCGATCTGGCCGAGCGCGTGGACGCCGGTATCGGTGCGGCCGGAGCCTTGCGGGAGCACGGTCTCTCCGGTAATCTCGCGGAGCGCGGCGGCCAGCGTGCCTTGCACGGTAGGCAGCGCGGGCTGCACCTGCCATCCGTGAAACGAGGTTCCGTCGTAGGCCAGGGTGAGTTTCCAAACGCGCATGCGTCTCAGCAAAGTATCACGGCGCGGCTGGGCAGCGGAACGGGGTCTGCGGGTTGGTATAGTTATGCCATGGAAAGAGGGAAAACGGGTTGCGCCTGGAAGCGTCCCGGTGGCGTGCCTGGACCGGTGAGCGTCCGGGGAACGGGGTGTGCTCGTGCTGCGTACCCTGTAGGGGCGGGCGATAATTTAGAGTCTTGGCTTTCGCGGCCAGCGTCTACTCTGTGACCCCAGCGACGGATTATCGGAGCGGCCGCCGGCAGAACATTATCCGGCGCACGGCCGGGAACAGGCCGGAGAGGAACTACGTGAGATCGAACGATTTGAAGGCTGGCGTATCTGTTGCGCTTCTTTTATTGAGCAGCATGGGGCAGTCCGGATGGGCGCGGCAGCAGGCAGTACCGGCGACTCCGCAGCAAGCAGCACCAGCCACTCAGCCGCCCGGCCAGACGCAGACGCCTCAGCCGGCCGCGACTCAGCAGCAATCCACCCCAGCCCCGGCGGGCACGCCGAGCGCGACGCAGCCAGCGGCGGCGGCGCCGGTTCAGAACGACACCACCGGAAACCCCGCGCTGCCGCAGGCTCCGCAACCGAAGCTGACCGAGCCGCTCTATCTGCGCGACACGGCGAAGGACTACACGCGGCTCAAACGGCACACGTTTCGCGATCCCTTTGCGCCGTACACGCCCACAACTGTCGACCTGCCAAGACTGAGCAATACGCCCGATCTGCTCCAACTGCTACGCGAAGGTAAGCTTTACCTGAGCCTGTCGGACGCGGTGACGCTGGCGCTTGAGAATAATTACGACATTGCGATTGCGCGGATCAACCTGGACATCGCCGACACCGACATCCTGAGGACCGAGGCAGGATCGACGTTTCGCGGCGTCTCCACGGGTCTGGTGACGAACACGCTTGGCGGAACCACGACGACAATCACGGGTGGCGGCGGACCGGGCGGAACCACCAGCGCGGTGGGAGGCGCGGGCACCGGCGCGTCCGGCCTGGTGCTGAGCACCAACGGCGGCGGCCCCCTGCCGTACAGCTTCGACCCGCTGATCACGGGGACAGGAGAGTATGAGCGGGCGACGACGCAGAGCGCAAGCACGATTCAACCAACGGCTACGGTGGGAACGTTGACCGCAAACGTGAACTACCAGCAGGGTTTCAGCACGGGCACGCTGCTGAATGTTGGCTTCAACAACAGCCGGGTCACCTCCACGAGCGATTTTGCCGCGTTTACCCCGTCGCTGAACACGATGCTCCGCGCCACGCTGACCCAGCATCTCCTGCAGGGGTTCGGTCCGCGGATCAATCGCCGGTTCATTGTGGAAGCGAAGAACAACCGGCGCATCACGGACTCGTCCTTTCGTCAGCAGGTGATCTATACAGTCAGTCAGGTGGAGAGCATCTACTGGTCGCTGGTGAGCGCGTATGAAGATGAGCAGGCGAAGGAGCGGGCACTCGAGCAATCAACGCAGCTGACCAAGGACAACCGCAAGCAGCTCGAGATTGGCACGCTTGCGCCGCTCGACGTGGTGAACTCCGACAGCGCCGTGGCGACCGACAAGCAGGCGCTGATCACCTCCAAATCCAACCTGGAGTATCAACAGTTGCTGATGAAGCAGGCCATCGCTCGCAATCTGAACGATCCGCAGCTGGCGAACGCGCCGGTGGTGCCGACCGACCGGGTAGGGCTTGACCGGCTTGCCGAGGAGGACATGCCGGTCGAGGACCTGGTGAAGGTCGCCTTCGTCAATAATCCGCAGATCGAGCAGGCTGTCCTGGCCATGCAGAATAACGAGATCACGATTCGCGGCGAGAAGAACGGTTTGCTGCCGATCGTCGATGTCTTCGGATTTTACGGAACCAGCGCGCTCGCGGGCGTGACTAACCCGAATGCACTGAACCTGGGCACGACCGGTACGACTTCGCCCAGTTCCGTGCCGACAGGCTATTATGGTGCGCTGCAAAACCTCTTTGCCGCGAACAATCCCGACTACGGATTTGGCGTAAACCTTAACATTCCGCTGCGCAACCGGGTCGCGCAAGCCGACCAGGCGCGTTCGCAGATGGAGTATCGCCAGACGCAGATGCGGCTGCAGCAGCTTTACACGCAGATCCGGATCCAGGTCATCAACGCGCAGTATGCGCTGACCAACGACCGCGCCAACGTGTTGGCGGCGCAGACGGCGCGCGACTTCAACGCGCAATCGCTCGACGCGGAGCAGAAAAAGTACAAGCTAGGCGCCTCGACCACAGCCAATGTACTTTCGCAGGAGCGCACGCTGGCGACAGGCGAGAACAATCTGATTTCAGCCACCGCTGCCTTTGCGAAGGATAAATCGTCGTTGCTGCAGATTCTCTCGACCACGCTGGACCGCTACGGGGTTGCGCTGGTGGATGCGGCCAGCGGTACGGTGGTTCAGCGGCCCGTCATCCCCGACCTGACCGCGCCCAAGGCTCCGCAAGCACCGAAGCCGCTGAGTGCGAATCCGCAGCCGCCGCCGCAGTAAGCCGTAGACTTCTTGTATGGATTCTGTTACTCGCAACGGTCTGGTCTTCGCTCGTTCCGCGTATCTGCGCTCCGCCATGCATCAGCCGGTGGAGTGGAACGAGTGGGGACAGGCCGCGTTCGATCGCGCGCAGGCCGAAGATAAACCTATCCTGCTCGACATCGGCGCGGTTTGGTGCCACTGGTGCCATGTGATGGATCGCGAGAGCTACGAAAACGCGGACACGGCGAACATCATCAATGATCACTTCATCGCCATCAAGGTGGACCGCGACGAACGCCCGGATGTGGATGCGCGGTACCAGGCGGCGGTGTCCTCGATCAGCGGCCAGGGTGGGTGGCCGCTAACGGCCTTTTTGACTCCAGACGGGCGGCCGTTCTTTGGCGGCACGTACTTTCCTCCCATCGACGGGCACGGCCGGCCGAGTCTGCGGCGCGTCCTGCTGACGATGGCCGAGGCGTTTTACCAGCGGCGCGGCGAGGTGAACGAGTCGGCGGAGAGTGTGATCGCGGCCATCGAGCACAACGAGTCCTTTGACGGAAGCGCGAAAGACCCCGGCGCGGCGCTGGTCGACAAGATTCTGACGGCGATCCTCGCGCAGTTTGATGGACAGAACGGCGGGTTCGGGGCACAGCCAAAATTTCCGCATGCCGCTGCGGTCGATCTGCTGATCGACTCGGCGTCTCGTCTGGGGCCGGACGCGGATGTAGCTCGGCGGGCTGCGCTGGTCACGCTTGAAAAAATGTCCAAGGGTGGCATCTACGATCACCTGGCAGGCGGCTTTCATCGCTACTCGGTGGACGAGCGATGGGTGGTGCCGCACTTCGAGAAGATGTCGTACGACAACTCGGAGCTGCTACGCAATTACGTTCATGCCTACCAAACGTACGGCGAGCCGGAGTGCGCCCGCATCGCGCGGGAGACGATGACCTGGGTGAACGAGTGGCTTTCAGACCGCGAGCGGGGAGGGTTCTATGCGTCGCAGGACGCGGACGTCTCGCTTGAGGACGACGGCGACTATTTCACTTGGACCCGGGAGGAAGCCGCCGCCGTGCTGACGCCCGAGGAGATGGCGGTTGCGGGGCGACTCTTCGACATCGGCGAGATCGGCGACATGCACCACAACCCGCTGAAAAATACGCTGCATGTTGAACTCGCACTGTCGGAGGTGGCGCGGGCGGCCGGCGTTTCGGTGGACGTCGCGACAGAGCTTCTCAGCGGCGCCAAGCTGAAGCTGTATGCGGCTCGCAAGCTGCGGCCTACTCCGTACGTGGACAAAACAATCTACGTCGGCTGGAACGCGATGATGATCACCGCGTACCTGGAGGCGGGTCGGGTCGTCGACGATCCTTCGGCGGTCGATTTCGCGGTGCGATCTTTGGAGCGCATTCTGGCGGAGGCCTGGGACGGTTCGGCGCTGCGCCACGTGGTGGCCTACGGCGAGGGTGTGGACTCCGGGGAGGCCGTCTCGGGTGTGCTCGAAGACTACGTTTTCACAGGGCACGCCGCGCTCGATGCCTGGGAGACCACGGGCGAGTTTTGCTTCTTCGACGCTGCCAGGGCTCTGACCGACGCGGCCGTGAAGCTCTTCTACGACACGCAGAAAGGTGGCTTCTTCGACACGCCGCTAGGTTCAGGCGACAAGCTCGGGGCGCTTTCAACTCGGCGCAAGCCGCTGCAGGACGCGCCGACGCCGGCGGGCAACTCCGTAGCGGCTGCGCTGCTGCTGCGGGTCGCGGAGCTGACGGGGCGCGACGACCTGCGCGCCAAGGCGAAGGCCACGCTTGAGTGTTTTGCCGGCGTGGTGGAGCACTTTGGCATGCACTGTGCGAGCTACGGGCTGGCGCTGCGCCGGATGCTGCTGCCGCCGGTGCAGGTAGTGGTGGTCGGGACGGATCGCGCTGCGGACGCACTCGAGAAGGTGGCGCTGGATCGATACGCCATCCAGAAGAGCGTCGTGCGGTTACGATCGCTTGCGGTGGAGCTGCCGGCGTCACTTGCCGAGACGCTGCCAAAGCTTCCCGGGCAGGGCGGCAGCTTTGCGCTGGTCTGCAGCGGCTTCATGTGCCAGCCGCCGGCCGGCAGTCCGGAAGAGCTGAGGGCGAGGCTCGGCGCAACCGTTTAGAACAATGGTTCTGAGGTGGTCGAAGCTCACGCAGGCCGGGGCTAAGTCGGCCGGCAGCAAAGATTGTGGACCGGGCGCAAAGGCCCGATTGCCAACCGCGCCGGGGTGGCCGAAAATGAGACGCAAAAGGTCCATACCAGGGCCGAGGAGGGTGCGGGCCATGCAAATTTCAAGACGTTGCACGAGGGGCTGTATCGCCGGGTTGGCACTGCTGGGGTGGGCAGGCGCGTCCGGCCGAACCCAATGGAGCTCGAAGACTCCGCAGATCTCGCAGCCGCCTAGCCTTTCGAATCCGGCGAGTAAGGATTCAACCGATGCAGCCGTGAGCGAGGCGCAGCACAAGCAGGAGAAACTTCGCCAGGATGAGCGGCAGAAACGCCTCGTCTCGGACAGTGACAAGCTGCTCGCGCTTGCGACGCAGCTTCACGAAGAGGTGGGAAAGACCGATAAGAACATCTTGTCGGTCGATGTGATCCGGCGCGCCGACGAGATTGAGAGGCTGGCGCATAACGTGAAGGAGCGCATGAAGGGTTAAGTGCCCCTGATCCGGGTCAGCGCTGACCCGGGTTCTCGATGTGGTGCTGTGCAGACGAGGGTGAAGGGGTCAGCAGGCTGGCTACGTCGATCAGGGGTGCGGGCAGAGTCGAGAGTACGGTAGAGGACTGGCGCAGTGCGGCGATCACTTGGTCCGCGGTCCAGGACGGGTTGGCGGCGCGGAGCAGGGCGGCGGCTCCTGCGGCCAGGGGAGCCGAGGCACTGGTTCCTATCGCCGCCACATAAGCGGAGTGGCCGATGTTGAAGCAGCCGAGGGAGTGAGCCGGGTCTGCGGGCACGCCGTCGAGGGTGGAAGGTTTGCCGCTGCTGCAGGCTCCCCAGACCCAGCCTGTGGTCTGGGCCGGGTCTGCGCTCGCCGGATAACTACCTCCGGGTGCGGCCAGCGCGTGGAGCGACGTTCCGCGGTTCGAGTAGTAGGGAGCTGTGACCGGGCCGGCTGCGCAGGTTGCGCCCGCACCTAGATTTTCAGCGCAGGCTGGGTTGGTCGAGGCAACGATGGTGACGACGTCCTGCGCCTGGGCGGGCAGTTCGACGTAGCGGGAGCCATCCAGGTCGAGGCCGTCGTTGCCCGCCGCCGCGATGAGGATGACGCCTGCGCTGGCGGCTGCGTGGGTGGCCTGGTCGACGATGGTCTTGAGGGCAGCGCCGTCGGCGGTGGTGACGTCGACGAGCGTTCCCAGTGAAAGGGAAATGATGTCGGCATGCTGCGCGACGGCGTCATCAATGCCCTGGAGCAGCCAGGAGATGAGCCCGGAGGCCTGGCCGCCGATGCAGCCGGTTGGGTCGGCGGTGGAGGTGGTCGCGGAGGGCAGGCGCTCGAGAACCTTAATGTTGAGCAGGGAGGCAGCGGGGGCCGCTCCGGCGACCAAGCCGGTCTGGGGGCCGAGGGCTCCGGCGGCGAGCGAGGCGGTCCAGGTGCCGTGGCCCTGCTGGTCCTGCGGGGAACCGTCGTCGCAGGCGCTGGGAAGTCCGGTGGCGGCGGACTGATTGACCTCGGAGAGGTTGAAGACCAGGTTGGGGGCGATGTCGGGATGCGTGGCGTCGACGCCGGTGTCGAGTATGGCGATGCGTACGCCTGCGCCCTGGGTCACTGACCACGGGCCGGAAGCGGCGGCACTTCCATAGCCGCCGACGGCGCGGACTGCCCAGCCGGCCGGGCCGGAGTAGTAGGTGTCGGATGTGGGGCTTGCAGGCGCGGGCGTCGCGGTGACCTGGAGGGTATGCGCGGTCAGCAGGCGATCCTCGACCACGGCCTGGACATTCGGGTCGGCGGCAAGCTGCTCGCGAACGGCGGCCGCAGTGGCTGCGGGCGCCTGGACGACGGAGATGCCGAGCACGTTATGCTGCTGGACGAGCCGGGCTCCGGCGCGCTGCACGGAGGCCTCCGCCCCGGCCGGGATGGTGCTGTTCCGGTAGCTGACCAGCAAGCGTGTGGGAACGGATGCGCCCACCGGCGAAGCGCTTTGCGCGGAAGCAGCGACCAAGGAGAGCGAAACAGTGATGCAGAAGAGCAAGCGGCCGGATTTCATCGTTTTACCTCGTTTGGTGTCGTCGTCCTACTCTCTTCATCGGCGTACAAAAGGCGAACATGAGGGCGAAATAAAATTTATTTTAGAGGGGGTCGCTGAGTACTAAAGTGCGGCGGTGGCGCGGTCTGGAGTCTGACAAAGAGGGGTCGCAGATGGTAGAAATCAGGGAGGAGACAGCGATGGCGCGGCGCCCGGGAACGCAGGTTGCAACCAACGAGGGGAACTCTGGCCTGGAGGCCAAGGCGGCCGGACCGTCCCGCTCGCTCTCCGATGAACAGGTGATCGAGTTCTACCGGCTGATGTATCTGTCGCGGCGCACCGACGACCGGGAGATCGTGCTGAAGCGGCAGCAGAAGATCTTCTTCCAGATCTCCTGCGCCGGACATGAGGCTCTGCTGGTGGCGGCGGGCATAGCGTTGAAGCCCGGCTACGACTGGTTTTTCCCGTACTATCGTGATCGCGCGATTTGCCTGGCGCTGGGCAATACGGTCGAGGAGCAGCTGCTGCAGTCGGTTGGGGCGGCGTCCGATAAGGCGAGCGGCGGGCGGCAGATGCCGTCGCACTGGTCAAGCAGCCGTCTGAATATAGTGACGCCTTCGAGCTCGACTGCGACCCAGTGCCTGCACGCGATCGGCTGCGCGGAGGCGGGGCGGTATTTTGCGCGGCACCCGGAGGCGGCCAGGCAGGTTGCGGGCGACTATCGCGAGTTCAAGCACGTGAAGTTCCACGGCGACGAGGTCGTGTATGTCTCGATCGGCGAGGGCGCGACCAGCCAGGGCGAGTTCTGGGAATCACTAAATACAGCCTCGAACCACAAGCTTCCGGTGCTCTATGTCATTGAAGATAATGGGTATGCGATCTCGACGCCGGTCGAGGCAAACACGCCGGGTGGAAATATCTCACGGCTAATCGCCAACTTTCCGAACTTCCATTTCGCCGAGGTGGATGGGACCGATCCGCTGGCGAGTTATGACGCGATGGTGGAAGCGGTGGCGTACTGCCGCGCGGGCAAGGGGCCGGCGGTGGTGCATGGGCATGTGGTTCGGCCGTATTCGCACTCGCTGAGCGAGGATGAGCGGGAGTACCGGTCGCGCGCGGAGCTCGAGGCGGATGCGCTGCGGGATCCGATCTCGAAGATGCAGGTATGGCTGCTGCGTGAAGGGGTTCTGGACGCGGAGGGGATCGACGCGCTGGAGCGACGGGCGGACGAGGAGGTGCAGCGCGCGGCGGACCGGGCCGAGCGCGCAGCGCCTCCGGCGGT
>CAXSDM010000002.1:41691-56809 GCA_964235575.1 uncultured Acidobacteriaceae bacterium
TCGCCGCTGGCCGAGGCCAACATTACAGGGCGCGCGATCGGGATGGCGGTGCGCGGGTTGAAGCCAGTGGTTGAGATTCAGTTCTTCGACTATATCTGGCCGGCGATGCACCAGATGCGAAATGAGCTGAGCCTGATCCGGTGGCGGTCGAATGGAGACTTCAGCTGTCCGCTGGTCATGCGGGTGCCGATCGGCGGCTACCTGACCGGCGGCTCGATCTACCACTCGCAGTCGGGCGAGAGCATCTTTACGCATACGCCGGGGGTGCGGGTGGTCATGCCGTCGAACGCGCTCGACGCGCTGGGGCTGCTACGGACCGCGATCCGGTGCGACGATCCGGTGCTGTTTTTAGAGCACAAGCGGCTTTACCGGGAGACCTTTGGACGCGCCTTGTATCCGGGGCCGGAGTATACGATCCCGTTCGGCAAGGCGCGGCTGGTGAAGGCGGGCAAGGACCTGACTGTGGTAACGTACGGGGCGGTGGTGCCGCGGTCGCTGCAGGCGGCGGTCAAGCTGGAGCGTGAGCAGGGAATGAGCGTGGAGCTGCTCGACCTGCGGACGCTTGCGCCGTATGACTGGGAGGCAATCGCGGACTCGGTACGCAAGACAAGCCGGGTGCTGGTGGCACACGAGGACACCAGGAGCTGGGGGTATGGGGCGGAACTTGCGGCGCGGATCGGCGAAGAGCTGTTCCACGATCTCGACGCGCCGGTGCGGCGGGTAGCTGCGATGGACACGTTTGTGGCCTACCAGCCACTGCTTGAGAATGCGATTCTGCCGCAGCCGGAGGATCTATACCGGGCGATGGCGGAGCTGGCGGCGTTCTAAAGGTGCGTGCCGGCTGGGTCATGTCGCCTCCGATCGAGGGATCGGCGCAACTTCAACGGGGGATCAGGGTAGGTGCTTGTAGGGGATGGCTCCCAGCGGGTGATCGCCTAGATTGTTGCCGAGGTCCTATGTTTTCCCTCTCTGCAGGAAATAGACGTCCGGGTATCTTCGCTCCCTATGCGCCATCCAGCGTTCGCCTGCTGGGCCGGGCTGCGATAGCTGCGGTATTGTGCGTGCTGATGGTCGATCAGCCCCTGTTTGCTGAGGGGGCGTTACGGACGACCGCCGTTCCAGCAACGGCACCGATGCCTGGCGGCGCGCGGATCAACCATGCGTTGAACCGGCTGACGTTTGGGCCGCGGCCGGGTGATGTCGCGGTTGTGGAAAAGGTGGGGCTGGAACGCTGGTTTGAGCGTCAGCTCAATCCGGCTTCGATCGACGACTCGCGCCTGGAGGCCAGGTTGGCGCAGTATCCGGCGATGCGGCTGGACGCGGCTGAGCTGCAGCGCAAGTATCCGGGACCGGGCGAGCTGCGGAGAATCGAGACGGGTAAGGCTTCGCTGCCATCCGACGCAACGCAGCGCGCGATGGTTGAGGATCAGCTGGCGTTATACAAGAGGCAGCAGCAGAAAAAAGACGCGGCTGCGCAGCCGGGCGTTCCGGCTCGTGAATCAATGCAGGAGCCAGACAAGGCGGTGGCGGCGGGCGAGAAGGCGCTCGATGCCGCGGATGGCGGGGACGATGCGGGCCCAACGCCTCGCGAGGAGGTAGCGCGTCTGCTCGGCTTGACGCCGGACCAGCGCGTGCAGGCGATTCTGGGGATGCCGCCGGGCCAGCTGGTTCGTTTCGCGCGTCTGCTGAACGGGCCGCAGGGCGAGCAGCTGGCGCAGGGCATGACGCCGGAGCAGGAGGAGATGCTGACCGCGCTACCCGGCGGTGGGCGCATGGTGGCGCTTGAGAGCATGGAGTCTCGCGTGCTGCGCGATGTGTATAGCGAGCACCAGCTTGAAGCGGTGATGACGGATTTCTGGCTGAACCACTTCAACGTATATATGCGCAAAAACCAGAATGAGCCATACCTGTTGCCGGCCTACGAGCGCGATACCATTCGAGCGCATGCGTTGGGTAACTTCAAGGATCTGCTGGTCGCGACGGCCGAAAGCCCGGCGATGCTCGAGTATCTGGACAATTTTCGCAGTGTGGGCCCGCACTCGGAGCAGGCAGGCAGCCTTGCCCGGCGGCTGGCGTTCAATCCGTCCGCCAAGGGCTTGAAGCAGTCGAGTGCCGGGCTGAACGAAAATTACGGACGCGAGCTGATGGAACTGCACACGCTGGGGGTGAACGGCGGGTACACGCAAACCGACGTGACCGAAGTGGCCAAGGTGTTTACGGGCTGGGGGCTTGACAATCCGCGGCAGGGGGCGAGCTTCAAGTTCGACGAGCGTCGCCATGAGCCGGGCTCGAAGACGGTGCTGGGCAAGACGATCCGCGAGGGCGGCGAGCGGGAGGGGCTGGAGGTGCTGCATATGCTCGCAACCAGCCCGGCTACGGCGCACTTTGTCTGCGGCAAGCTGGCGGTTCGCCTTGTGAGCGACGATCCGCCGGCGGCGCTGGTGAATCAAATGGCGGCCAGCTTTCTTCAGTCGCACGGAGATATCAAGACGGTGCTGCGGACAATGTTCCACTCGCCCGAGTTCTGGTCGCCGACCGTCGAGCGCGCGAAGGTGAAGACGCCCGAAGAGTTCCTGATCTCGGCGGTGCGCGCGAGCGGGGCCGAGGTGAAGAGCCCGCAGGCGCTGGTCGCGGCGCTGAACAAGCTGGGCATGCCGCTTTACGGAATGCCGACGCCCAACGGATATAGCTGGAAGCAGGACGACTGGGTGAACACGGGGGCGCTGGTAAGTCGGATGAACGTTGCGCTGGTGCTGAGCGGCAACCGCATCCCGGGCGTTCACACGGAATGGACGGAGCTGCTGGGCGAGCCGCGGGCGGAGGTTCGGCCGGCGTCGCTTGTGGCGGACGGCGACGGGAGTGCATCCGGGATGGCTGCGTCTGTGAAAGAGCGGCGCCTGGAGCAGATTTTGCTAGGCGCGCCGGTGAGCGATCGAACCCGGGCGACGGTACTCGGGCAGGCGCAGGATCAGACGATGGCGGAGCAGGCGGCGACGGAGTTCGATCTGAGATCGCCCGGGGGCAAGGGCAACTTTGGGCTGCCGAGAGGGGCGCGGGGGCTGCAGGCGAGCGTGAACCCGCAGGCTCCGGACGACGCGGAGGCGGCGGTGATGGCGGGCTTATTGCTTGGCTCGCCGGAGTTTCAGCGGCGCTAAGGGAGTTCGAGACAACTTCCGTGGAAAGCGGGGTTCCTTTAGGCAGGCATTGCGAACGGCCAGGTAAGGAGAGTGAAAATGACGACGATGCGGAGGGCGATGGTCGATCAAAGCGATTGGGGCTGCGACATGCAGGGCCGGGATCTGGCGCGGCGCGGGCTGAACGGCGGTCCTTCGCGGCGCGGCTTCATAAAGAGCGGCGCGCTGGCGCTCATCGGCACCTCGGTCATCCCGAGTTTTCTGCTGCGCTCCGTCATGGCGGAGGCGACGACGGCCGCCGCAAGCAACAAAAAGCTGGTGGTGCTGTTTCAGCGCGGCGCGGCCGATGGCCTGAACATCGTCGTTCCCTACGCGGAGAAGAACTACTACACGATGCGGCCGAACATCGCCATCCAGCAGAAGGATGTGCTGGATCTCGACGGGCACTTCGGTCTGCATCCGGCACTGGCGCCCTTTAAGCCGCTCTATGCGGCGGGGCAGCTGGCGATCGTGCATGCGACCGGTTCGACCGATGCGACGCGCTCGCATTTCGACGCGCAGGATTATATGGAGAGTGGAACGCCGGGGGTGAAGTCCACCGAGGACGGCTGGCTGAATCGTGCGCTGCAGACGAGTCCGGCCCCGGTTGGACCGAGTGGCAAAGCTTCGGCCTTCCGGGCGGTGGCACTGGGGACGCAGGTGCCGCGCACGCTACAGGGCAAGCTGCCGGCGATTGCGGTGTCGAACCTGGCGGACTTCTCGGTCGGCGTCAAGGGCGCACAGACTTCCTCCATCTCAAACGCGTTCCAGGCCATGTACGACCAGAGCTCCGACGCGGTGCTGCATGGCACGGGCCAGGAGACGTTCGAGGCGGTAAAGATGTTGAAGTCCGCGGACCCGGCGAAATACAGGCCGGCGGCGGGCGTCAACTATCCGAACACGCCGTTTGGCAACAGCCTAAAGCAGATTGCGCAGCTGATAAAGGCCAACCTGGGTGTGGAGGCGGCGTTCTCTGACATCGGGGGCTGGGATACGCACCAGAATCAGGGTGCGGCGACGGGGCAGCTGGCCAACCGGTTGACTGAGTTTGCGAACGGAATTGCCGCGTTCTGGCAAGATATGGGTGCGGACGCGGAGAACATTACGCTGGTGACGATGTCGGAGTTTGGGCGCACCGCTCGGCAGAACGGCACCGGCGGAACCGACCATGGGCATGCCAACTGCATGTTCATCCTGGGCGGCCGGGTAAAGGGCGGCAAGGTGTATGGCAAGTGGCCCGGAGTAGGCGACGGACAGCTCAATGAAAATCGCGATCTGGCGGTGACGACGGACTTTCGCCGGGTGCTCGGGGAAGCTGCTTATAAGACCTTGGACGCGCGGAATATGGAGATTATTTTTCCAGGCGCGGAGTTAGCTCCGGGAAGCTTTTTGAATTTCGTCTAAATTTCAGAAATTTGGTTACAAAATCAACAAAGAGAGGATGATCGGGCTAAGGCCCAGTCATCCTTTTTTGTTGTGGAATTTACCGAACGTTAGTGGTAGGAGGATACCCAAAAGTGACACAACTAATTCCTTTGACCTGCGTCATACTCTGTGTAGTTAGCAAGCAGCCGGGCTTTCAGTTCCCTCGGTTCCGGCTTCCCCTATCCGCACTACCAATCCCTACCTCTACGTAAGGCGCCCTGAACACCGGGCGCCTTCACTTCATCCGGCGGCGGGTATGACTTCATCGACAAAGCGCCGAACGGCCTGTTCGTAGGGTTCGCTGTCGGGCGCGGCGTTTTGCTTTTGCGCAGCGATGCCCGGCGGCAAGGTGACAATGTATTTCGGGTCCGGCAGGCTGCGGAAGAAGACGCCGGTGCGCGCATCGAGATTTGGGTGCAGGTCGCCGGGGCCGCCGACCAGCAGGAGCTTGGGTCCGTGGAACTGCTGCAAGGGAGCCGCGAGGTCGAAGCGGTCGCGGATCAGCAGACGCACGGGCATGAAGCGGGAGCGGTTGTCTTCAAGCACGCGCGCGGCGGCGTCCGGGTCGGGATTGTCGACGATCAAGGCGGGCAGCTCGGGATGGCTGACCGCGAGCGAGGCGGCCAGGGCAGCGCCGAGGCCGACGCCGTAGGGCAGGATACTGGTTGGCGCGAGATGCCGGGTTTCGGTCAGGTAGTCGAGCGCGGCGTTGGCGTCTTCGGTCATGCGGCTCTGGCTAGGATGAGTGGCGTCGCTCGCACCGAAACCGCGGTAATCGAGCGCGAGGATGTTCACCCCGGCGCGATGGAGCGCAGCCAATTGATCTACCGTCTCGGCGAGCGAGCCCTTTCCGTCATGCAGGTAGAGGAGGGTGGCGGCGACGGGAGCTTGGGCTGGAATCCACCAGGCAGAGAGGCGCGGCCGGCCGGTGGCTCCGGCGTCGAAGCGGACGGCATCGAAGGGGATGGCCAGAGCCGCGGGGGTGCGGGCCACTTTCGACGACGGCTGAAGCAGCAGCTGCCAGGCGCCCTGGTATATCAGAAAGCAGAGGGAGAGATAGGCCAGGACGGCCGCGGCGGCGATCACGAGGCCCAGCACCTTGAACAGCCAGCGTGGGTCGACCACTTCGGGCGCACTGGCTGCGAGCGGGGAGGTATTTCTGCTGGTTCGGCGGGAACTCGGTTTGGCCATGGATGCTTCTGCGAGGGTACACCGGAGCTTCAAGCCGAGGCGATGCGACGCGGTACGATGGGGCAGGGAGAGTGCATGGCGCAGTGGGTTCGTGTGTGCGGGGTCTCGGAGGCGCCGGCCGAAGGCCAGGTGATGGAGGCGGAGGCGCAGGGCGTCTCGCTGTGCCTGGCGCGGGTAAACGGTGAGCTTGCGGCACTCGGTAATTGGTGTCCGCACCGGCAGGGGCCGATGGGCCAGGGCTGGATCGAGGGCAACACGGTCGTCTGTCCATGGCATGCGTGGAGCTTCGACGTGCGGTCGGGGCAGTCCGAGTTTCCGGGCAACGAACAGCTGGCGGTGTTTCCGGTGAAGGTGGAAGGCGATGAGGTGCTGGTGGAGACGGGTGCCGTAGATGGTTCGGCATCCGCGCAGATATGACCACATATCCTCCGCGGGCCGGTCTACTATCGGTGCAGCAGAGACCGGCGGGGGATCGACTGGGCTCGCGGAGGGGAGTTCGCATGAAACTGAGAAAGCTTGTGTTAGGAATGTTCGCCGTTGCCTTGCTTAGCGCGATGGCTGTGCCGGCCAATGCCGCCACGCGTCATCATCACAGACACCATCACCATCGGGCGCAGTAGACTCACGGGCAGGATCGAGGACTGGGGAAACGAGGAGAGTATGAAATTCAGGAACGCCTTACTTGCTGTGTTCGGATGTGTGTTGCTGGCGGGTATGGCTACGCCGGCAGAGGCGCAGTACCACCATCACCACCATCGCCACCACCACCATCATCATTACCATCACTAAAACCGGGCTGGCGCTTATCTGCCGCCTCGCACAGGCCCGCCTTCCCGGCGGGCTTGTTGCGTTGCGCGGTCGGGCGGTCTGGAGGGAAGGCGGCCAAAGCCTGATAGAATAGAGCGATTCCGCGTATCCATGGCTGAGTCAGGAAGCAGGGCAGATGAGCCAGGCAGTCGAGGCGATCCTCGCTTTGGAGGACGGACGCATCTTCCGCGGGCGGGGCTTCGGGGCGCTCGTCGAGCGGTCGGGCGAGGTGGTGTTCAACACGTCGCTCTCCGGGTATCAGGAGATTTTTACCGATCCCTCCTACGCCGGGCAGATTGTGGTTTTGACCAACCCGCACATCGGCAACTATGGCACATCGCCGAGCGATGCGGAGTCCGCGCGTCCGATGATCGAGGGCCTGGTAACGCGCGAGTTCTCGACCACGAGCTCGAACTGGCGCTCGACCGAGGTGGCGGACGAGTATCTCGAGCGCAACGGCATCCCGGTGATCGCGGAGGTAGACACGCGGGCCGTGGTGCGGCACCTGCGGGCGCACGGCGTGATGCGCGGCGTGATCGCTTCGGGCGAACATCTGAACGAGGACGAGTTGGTCGCGAAGGCGCGCGCCAGCCGGCGGATGGATGGGACGGATCTCGCCTCGGTGGTGTCGACGCGGACGATCTACGAGTGGACCTCAAGCGAGCCGAAGAACCAGACCGGGGACAAGCTGCTGCCACCGGCTGAAAGCGCCGGGGCTGAGAAGCATGTGGTGGCGTACGACTTCGGCATTAAGGAAAATATCCTGCGAATGCTGACGCGGGAGGGCTGCCGAGTGACGGTGGTGCCGGCGGCGACCTCCGCTGAGGAGGTGCTGGCGATGTCGCCGGACGGGGTCTTCTTTTCAAACGGGCCGGGCGATCCGGAGCCGCTCGGCTATGCGATCGAGAATGTGCAGAAGCTGCAAGGCAAGACGCCGCTGTTCGGCATCTGCCTGGGGCACCAGATCTTCGGGCTGGCACTGGGCGGGAAGACGTACAAACTGAAGTTCGGGCACCATGGCGGCAATCACCCGATCCTGAATCATGACACGGGCAAGGTGGAGATCACGGCGCAGAACCACAACTACAACGTCGACCCGGCGAGTCTGCCCGCGGATGTCGAGCAGACGCATACGAATTTGAACGATCAGACGATGGCCGGTCTGCGGCATAAAACGGACCCGATGTTCAGCGTGCAGTATCACCCGGAGGCGAGCCCGGGGCCGCATGACTCACATTATCTGTTTCGGGATTTCCGGAAGATGATGGATGACTGGAAGAAGTAGGGTTCCGCGGATTGTTGAGGATATTGGGGGCGCATCCCGGAACGCGTTTGAGCAGAACAAATCGAGGAGCGGAGGGCGGTCCATGAAGACATCAGGTTGCGCATATCGTCCTACGGTTCTGCTTCTGTCCACGTTCCTTGCTTGGTACGGTTTGACGGGATGCGGGGGAGGCAGCTCTTCCGCGACGACCGGCAGCTCTTCTCCGGTTGCGGCGGTCACGCCGGTGGTCACTGTCAGCGCTTCACCCTCCGGAAGCATCACGTCCGCGCAGGCCGTGAGCGTCACGGTCAGCGTGGCCTCCTCCTCCGGCGTGCCGGCGGGGTCGGTGGTCCTGAGCAGCGGGAGCTATGCTTCCTTTCCGGTAAGCCTCAGCAATGGGCAGGCGGCGATCAGCGTGCCGGCAGGATTGCTAGCGCTCGGCACAGACATGCTCACGGCCATATTCACCCCTGCCAGCGCTGTCTCATACAACGGCGCCACGGGCTCGACGAGCGTAGCTGTCGCGTCGTCGGGAGCGCCTGCGCCGGTCGTGACCACGGCCAGCGTAACCTACTCAACGGGGAGATACAGCTACCCGTTCCGTGCGCTTCCTCTGGCATCCGGCAATGTGCTGGTTTCGGTTTCGGCTCCCGCAGGCATGTTGGTCTTTGCGCCGGCGGGGAGTGGACAGCTACAGCTTTCCTGCTTCAACCCCTTACGGCCGCAGTTTGTACAGGATGGGGCGTCGGACTTTGGGATGAATCTGCTTCCCAATGGGCTTGGGCTGGCCGCGACGCTGGGGGTGGATGGAGCCATTTTCTACAATCTGAGCACGCTTCTAACGTGCAACTCGACTGGCGTGCAGGTAAGCCAGGGGCTGGTTTCGGCCAACGAAGGCAGCTTTGACGTGGTGATTACGCCGGACGGGAAGTATGCGTTTGTCGCCAATGAGTACGGGGTGACACCGGGGGCGACGTCCGAAGGCAATATCGGGGTCGTGGCGCTGGAATATGACCCGACCGGGATTGTGATGACGGGGACCACGCTGGTGGGAGAGATATCGACGGGAGGGCAGTCGATCGCGGGAGTGTCGATCTCACCGGACGGGAGCAGGTTATATGCAACGAGCGAGGTGGAACTGTCCACGAGCACGGGGGCCGGCGCGAACAATCCGGTGCTGACCAGGACGGGCTGCTACTCGCAATCGACCGGGAGAACGCAGGAGAACGGATTGCTGACCGTAATCGATGTGGCGAAGGCAGAGGCGTCTCCCGGTGCGTCAGCGATCATTTCGACCGTGAATGCGGGTTGCTCGCCGGTGCGGGCGGTGGAAACATCGGACTCGTCAACGCTCTGGGTCTCGGCGCGCGGGGACAACCGGGTTCTCGCGTTCAGCACGGGGATGCTCGAGGCGAACCCTGGTCAGGCGTTGCTGGGCTACGCGGACACGGGAGGCACGGCGCCTGTTGGGCTGCGGCTGTTCAATAAGGAGAAGCTGCTGGCGGTGGCGAACTCGAACCGGTTTGGGGCAGGGCCGACGGCGAATGCGACGATTCTCTCAGTGGCGGTACCGGCTTCGGCAAGTGTGGTGCAGACGTTTGCAACAGGATTGTTTCCGCGTGAGATTACGGTTGGCAGCGACGATTCGACGCTGTATTTGACGAACTACGAGTCGCAAACGTTCCAGGTCATCTCGACCACGGTGCATTAGGAATGTCGACATCAGTGAAAGCAAAAAGGTGAACCAGTAGATGCCACGCAGGAATGACATCGCAAAGATTCTAGTGATCGGCTCTGGGCCGATTGTCATCGGCCAGTCGGCTGAGTTTGATTATTCGGGCACGCAGGCGTGCAAGGCGTTAAAGGCCGAGGGCTACGAGGTGGTGCTCGTGAATTCCAACCCTGCCTCCATCATGACCGACCCGGAGGTGGCGGACCGCACCTACATCGAGCCGCTGACGCCCGCCTACGTGGAGGAAATTCTGCGTGTCGAGTCCGCGATGCTCAAACCCGGCGACGGCGTCTTTGCCGTGCTGCCGACGGTGGGCGGACAGACGGCGTTGAATCTGGCGGTTGATCTGGCCGACTCGGGCGTGCTGGAACGGTTTGGCGTGGAGCTGATCGGGGCCAAGCTGGAGGCGATCAAGAAGGCCGAAGACCGGCTGCTGTTCAAGGATGCGATGACGAAGATCGGGCTCGACATGCCTCGATCGCAGCTGGTGAACAACGTGTCTGACGGCCTGGCGTTCGCGGCCAAGATCGGCTTCCCGACCGTGATTCGTCCGTCATTTACGCTGGGCGGCTCGGGCGGAGGGATCGCCTACAACCGCGAGGAGATGACCGAAATCCTGTCGCGTGGGATCGATCTCTCGCCCGTGTCGGAGTGCCTGATTGAAGAGAGCGTGCTGGGCTGGAAGGAATATGAGCTCGAAGTGGTACGCGATCTGAACGATAACGTCATCATCGTCTGCTCGATCGAGAACTTCGACCCGATGGGCGTGCATACGGGCGACTCGATCACGGTAGCGCCGGCGCAGACGCTGACCGATCGCGAGTACCAGGCGATGCGTGACGCGGCCATTGCCGTGATCCGGGAGATCGGGGTCGAGACGGGCGGCTCGAATGTGCAGTTCGCCGTCAATCCGCAGAACGGCCGCATGACGGTGATCGAGATGAACCCGCGGGTGTCGCGCTCTTCCGCCCTGGCGAGTAAGGCTACGGGCTTTCCGATCGCCAAAATTGCCGCGCGTCTGGCCGTGGGCTACACGCTCGACGAGCTGCAGAATGACATCACCAAGGCTACGCCGGCGTGTTTTGAGCCGACGATCGACTATGTGGTGGTGAAGATTCCGAAGTGGCAGTTCGAGAAGTTCCCCGGCGCCGATGAAAACTTAGGTCCGCAGATGAAGTCGGTGGGCGAGGTGATGGCGATCGGCCGGACCTTCAAGGAAGCGATGATGAAGGCGGTGCGGTCGCTCGAGACAGGCAAGAAGGCGACCGCCGATGACATCGAGCCGCGGCGGCTGACGCAACGGCTGGTGACGCCGCACCCGGAGCGCCTGAGCTATGTCCGCTACGCTTTTGAGCGAGGCATGACGGTGCGCGAGGTGGCGCACAGGACGGGGATGGATCCGTGGTTTCTGAACCAAATGAAACAAATTACGGACGAGATAAAGTTTCTGGCGGAAATGCCGATAGAGAAGGTAACGAAGGAGGATTTGCGGACGGCCAAGCGGATGGGGATCTCGGACGAGCGGCTGGCCGCGGGCTGGGGCTCATCTCTCGAGGGCAAAACCGGGGCGGAGGGCACAGCGGTCGTGCGTGCCTTGCGCAAGAAGCTGGGTGTGATGCCGGTGTACAAAATGGTGGATACGTGCGCGGGTGAGTTCGAGAGCTTCACGCCGTATCTGTATAGCTGCTACGACGAAGAGGACGAGGCGCCGCCGACGGCGCGCCGCAAGATCATCATTCTGGGCTCCGGGCCGAACCGGATTGGGCAGGGGATCGAGTTCGATTATTGCTGCTGCCATGCGGCGTTCGCGCTGCGCGTGGACGGGTACGAGACGATCATGGTGAACTGCAATCCGGAGACCGTCTCGACCGACTACGACACCAGCGATCGGCTATACTTCGAGCCGCTTACGCTTGAGGATGTGCTCGGCGTCTATGAGCATGAGGTCGCGGCGGGTGTGGACATCGGCATGATCGTGCAGTTCGGCGGACAGACGCCTTTGAACCTTTCGCTGCCGCTGAAGCGCGCCGGGGTGCCGATCATCGGGACCTCCCCCGAGTCGATCGACCTTGCCGAAGACCGCAAGCGCTTCGGCAAGCTGATTACCGAGCTCGGCATCCCGCAGCCGGCGGGTGTGCTGGCCACCAGCGTCGAGCAGGCTGTGGCGGGAGCCAACCAGGTTGGGTACCCGGTGCTGGTGCGGCCGAGTTATGTGCTGGGCGGGCGCGCGATGGTGATCGCGTATGACGACGAGGCTGTCCTGCGGTATATGAGCACGGCAATCGAGTACTCGCAGGAGCGGCCAGTGCTGATCGACCACTTCCTCGAGGACGCGACCGAGTGCGATGTGGACGCGCTGTGCGACGGCGAGGACGTGGTTATCGCGGGCATCATGCAGCACATCGAGGAGGCCGGCATTCACTCGGGCGATTCGTCGTGCGTGCTGCCGTCGGTCGATCTGACGGACGAGGTGAAGGCGACAATCCGGACCTACACGCGGGCTCTCACCAGGGCGCTCGGTGTGATTGGCCTCGTGAACATCCAGTTCGCGATTCAGCGCGGCAGGGTCTTTGTGATTGAGGTCAATCCACGGGCTTCGCGCACGGTGCCGTATGTGTCGAAGGCGACAGGCGTGCCGCTGGCCAAGATCGCCGCGCGGCTCATGGTCGGCCGCACGCTGGAGGAGCTGCTGCCGGAGTACGTGGCCAGCGGACGCGATCTCGACACGGGCTCGCATTTCTTTGTCAAGTCGCCGGTGTTTCCGTGGGGCAAATTTCCGGGCGTCGACACGGTGCTGGGGCCGGAGATGAAATCGACCGGCGAGGTGATGGGCGTCGCGGATACTTTTGGTGAGGCGTTTGCCAAAGCGCAGATCGCCGCCGGACAGGTTCTACCTATGCAAGGGACGATCTTCCTTTCGGTCAACGATCACGATAAAGAAGGCGCGGTCGCACTTGCCCGGCGCTTCGTCGAGATGGGCTTCCACCTCGTGGCGACGCACGGGACGGCGATGGTGCTTGAGGAGGCCGGGCTGCAGCCGGAGCGGGTGTACAAGGTGAAGGAAGGGCGGCCGAACGTGGTGGACCTGATCAAGGGCGACCGCATTAAGCTGATCATCAACACGCCGCGCGGCCAGGACACGTTCTTCGACGAGCAGGCGATCCGGAGGGCGGCGGTGCTGGCGCGCATCCCAACTATCACGACACTGGCTGCGGCGCGCATGGCCGCGGAGGGCATCTCTTCGCTGCGCGAGGGTGTGCTGAGTGTGGTCGCGCTGCAGACGCTGCATCTGGGGAGGGAGGCTTTGGCGGTGTAGCTCAACGCGCGATCGGCTTAATCTTTCAGACCGTAGTTCGCGCCGAGAGCGTAGCTCATCATGGAGAGGGGCATCCAGGTGCCGATGAGCAGGCCGTCGCCGCCCATCAGGCCCGAGCCGTGGCGGATGTCGAAGAAGGTGCGGGTCAACTTTTCAATGGCGCCGCACTTCTCGCAGAGGCCGCTGCCGGTAGGCAGGTCGAGCACCCAGACGCAGACGAACGAAAAGGTAAGCAGGCCGGAGACCCAGACGTAGCGCGCAGTCTCGTCCTGGCTCGACCTCGGGCGCCACTTCGCAACGATAAAGCCTCCGATGAGCGGGACGACGAAGGCGAGGCCGGTCGCGAAGACTTTGGGGTCGACCGCGTCGGGATCCGTGTGCACCAGGTAGAAGACCAGCACGATGGCGAACAGAATCAGGACGGCCGCCAGCGTATGTCCGACAAAAGAGACGGCTTCCCGCACCAGATCCGCAGCGCTTTTTTCATGCGAAGCCTCGAGCCGATCGACCATGCCTTCTTTATACGGGAGCGTCAAGCTTTTCGGTATACCTCCTTCGTTGCAGTCGGAAAAGCAGGAGGAGCGGCTCTTAGAATGAAGACATGCTGCTTGAAGGAATTTTTCTGCCGTTGACGACGCCGTTTCATCCCGATGGACGGCTCAATCTGCCCAAGCTGGCAGCCAATGTGGACCGGTACTCGCGGACGCCGGCGGCGGGGATGCTGGTTGGAGGCGCCGCCGGGGAGGGGGAGAGCCTGAGCGATCAAGAAAAAGCGAAGATATTGCTGAAGGGAATTGAAGTTGCTGCCGATAAGAAGGTCATGGTTGCTTCTGTAGGAAGGCCGAGCGTCGCCGGCACGCTGCATCTTGCAGAAACGGCGGCGATCGCGGGATACGATGCGATTGCGGTAGCGGCGCCGGGGTTTGCCGGCGATGCTGCGATGCGGCCGGAGTTGTTGACCTATTTTAGGGTGATCGCCGATCGGTCGGCGCTGCCCGTGGTGCTGCTCGGCGAGCGGGAAGACGGGATGGGTACAGAGGTGGTCGGAGAACTTGCACGGCACTCGAATATTCTTGGCTGGGTCGATGCGGAGGCGAGCCCTGCCCGGATGGAGGCGGTGCGGGCAGAGACGGCGGAGGTGTTCCGCGAGGTGACGGTGACGCCGGTGTTCGCCGCGGTGACCCAGCGCATGCAGCGAAGGGCGGCGGTGGGCGGGAGCTTTGTTGCGGCGGAGAGCCTGGGTAGCGGGACGAGTTTGACCATTGCGCCAGTTGGTCCGGGGCTGAAGACGCGGAAGAAGCGGGTCGGCTTTCAGGTGCTGGCGGGAGCGACGGCGAGGATGCTGGATGCGTGGCAGGCAGGGGCAGTGGGGGCAGTTCCGCGGCTGGGAGCGTGCGCGCCGCAAGGCTGCTGCGAGGTGTGGCAGGCGTTTAAGGATGGAGACCTTGCGCTGGCCGCGGAGAAGCAGGAGCGGGTGCGGGAGATGGGCGAGCGCGTCGAGGGCTGGGGCGGAATCGCTGCGCTGAAGTATGGCTGCGACCTCAACGGGTACTTTGGCGGGCTGTCGCGGCTGCCGCTGCTGCCGCTGACAGCGGTCGAGCGGCGTAGGATGGAGGTGGGTCTGGGAAGCTTGCGAAATTAGAGCAAGTCACTCATCTAGGTAATTCGCTCGATTGCTCTCAAATCTTCTAGTTACTCACTCGCTTCCTCCCCTTCACCAGCACATCCACCGCCTCCGGCTGCGCGTCCCAGAAATCCAGCCGCACCCGTCCGTCCGGCATCTGCGACACCGTCGCCGGCTCCGCGCTGGCCGTGCAATACCAGCCACTCGGCAGCACCACCGCATTTCTTGGCCGTCCCAGGCTCCGGTCAAAGACGAGTTCCTCGCCGTCCAGCCGGTAGCTCACCGGAGCCGTATAGGTCTCCGCGATTCGCAACCGCAGCGACTCGCCCGGCTTTACCGCCGCTGCAAACGGAATCACCACCACCTCTGCCTTCGGCTCGACCTCTTCACCCGCGTTGTACTTGGCCGCGATCATCTCCGCGCCTGACATCACCTTGGTCTCGAGCTGTTCGCCCGTATCGAGCACGTACGCGCTCGGATTCGAAGCCTTGCTGCCTTCGCGCACCACGTTCGCATAGGCGTTGATCCCCGGCCGGCTCTCTGTGTAGTCGTGGTAGAGCGAGAAGGAGTGCGTCTCCGGCTGCTG
>CAXSDM010000002.1:56909-62495 GCA_964235575.1 uncultured Acidobacteriaceae bacterium
GAGCCGGGCGAGGTCGTCTTTCCAGAGGGCGGCGACGGTGTGGGAGCCATGGCCGCGGGTGGCGTCGGAGATGGGGATGAGGACGAAGCGGGCGTGCGGCATCTGCGTAATCATGCGTTGCGCGATGCCGAGCTCGGGTGGATTGATGAAGTCGTCGGCGGAGTTGATCCAGAGGACGGGGACGGTGATCCTGGCGAGCGCGGCGGAGGGGTCATAGTTCCGGCTCGCGTTGAGGTAAAAGATCATGTTATTCGCGTCAGTGGCGCCATCGGAGCGGGCAATGGAGGTGTCAACGTACTTCTCGACCGAGGCGCGAGAGGGATAGTTTTTCTGGAGTTGGAGAGGTGCTCCGCCGGCGAGAAGCAGGAGATCGTTGGCGAAGGTCAGGCCCTCCGTGGGTTCGGATTTGTAGTCGCCGCCGAGATAGGCGGGGTCGGTCTGAATACCCTTGATCGCCATGTAGCGCCACTCGCGATTGCGGCCGGCGAGAGGGACGGGAAGGCAGGCGAAGGGGGCGAGCGCGTCGGCAAAACCGGGGTAGGTTTCTCCCCAGACGAAGCTCTGCATGCAGCCCATGGAGGTGCCGAGGATAAGGCGGAGATGGTCGACGTGGAGACCCTGCTCGAGCATAAGTCTCTGCGATCGGACCATGTCGTCGTAGTCGTAAGCAGGGAAGTGCGCGTGGAGGCCGTCGGAGGGCTTCGAGGACTGGCCGTGGCCGATGTCGTCGGGAAGGATGAGGAAGTATTTGGTGATGTCGAGCGGCTGGCCGGGGCCGAAGAGGACGTCGGAGAAGACGGGGCTCAGCAGAGAGCTCGCGTTGCCGCCGGTGCCGTGGAGGAGCAGGACGGCGTTGTCCGTGTGGCCGGTGGCATTCGTGTGCGGGGTGCCGAGCGTGAGGTAATGAAGATGGAGCGAAGGGAGAGTTTCGCCGGTACCGAAGCGGAAGTTGGGGAGGTCGTAGGAAGCGTCGTGGGTAGGCCAGTGTGAGGTGGCGGTACGCGGGGGAGCGAGGGGGTTCTGGGCGAGGGCTGGGACGGCGGCCAACAGGAGGGTAAGCAGGAGGTGGCGCATGAGGGGGAGTATACCGCTGGGTTGGGGAGAAGGACTGTCGTTTGCTGGCCGCAAACAATGCCCACCCTTTCCGGATGGGGCTCGGAAAGGATGGGGCTCCTGGTTGGGCTACTTCGATGGGGTAAGGGGTTTGATGATGTCGTCGAGCAGGGCTGGGCTGCTGCCGGCGCGCTGGAGGACAGGGTAGCGCTGGCCGTCGTGGTAGTCGAGCGGGACGTCGGTGAGGGTGGTGTCGGACTGCACAAGGAGGTGGATGGGTTTGGTGTTGCCCTTGGCTTCGTCGAGGGCTTTGAGGAGGGCTTCGCCGGAGAATACGCTGCCGTTGACGCCGATGATCTTTTGGCCGGTGGTGAGCTGGGCCTGATCGGCTATGCCGTTGTAGCGGATGTCGCCGAGGGTGCCGTCTGCGCCGACGCGGAAGCCGAGCGAGTACCAGACGTTGATGCCGCCGCCGCGACGGCTGCCGATGGCGGAGAGGGTGCGTGCAGTTTTGTTGAGCTTGTCGACGTAGACAAGCTTGTAGCCGCCGCGCTCGATGCCAGCGAAATCGGCGTGCGGGGTGGGCACGTCGATGTGCTCGTGGAGGAAGCCGGCCCAGTCGTACGGCATGACCTGGTTGAGGTCCCGGATGAGCTCAGCGCGATCGTAGGTGACGATGAGCGGGCCTGTGTCGCCGCCCTTGCCGAGGAAGATGTGCTGAAAGTCAGTGAGAGATTTCTTGCCGCCGGTCTTCTCGCGGATGAGGGTGTCGGCATCGAGCCAGAGGAGCTCGCCCTCCTGGTAGTAGGCCTGGCCGCGCTCCCAGTTGGCCCAGAGGGTGGGGTGGCGGTCGATGGAGCTGGCGATCGCTGTGTCTTCGGTGGAGCGCCAGTTGCGGCCGGACTCGTTGTCCAGCGCGGCGGCGGAGAGAGCGAGGAAGTCGCGGTACTGCTCTTGCGAGCGCAGTCCGGAGCGAGCCGCGAGGACATTGCCCATGTACTGGGTCATGCCTTCATAGACCCAGAGGAGCTGGCCTTGCTGGGGCGTGGCGAAGTCGGGCTGGTAAAGCTTGTCGGGGCGGCGGTATTTGCCGTTCCAGGAGTGGGTGAACTCGTGCGAGAGCAGGTCGGCTTCGGGGAGCTGGTGGGCTTCGTCCGAGAAACCTTTTTCGCCGATGCCGTTGTCGGAGGACTGGCCGTGCTCGAGGCCTTCGCCGCCGGCGACGTCAGACAAGGTGAGCAGGAAGTGGTAGCTGTTGTAGTGGTGCGAGGCGTAGGCGGCGCCGGCTTCGCGGACGAGGTTTGAGATCTCAGCGAGGAGCTCGGGGCGGAGGTTCGAGTCGTCGGGCTGGTCGGAGACGACGTCGATGAAGTGCTTCGGGGTGACCTCGGGGGCCAAGGGGAACTCATGGAAGTAGCGGCCGGCGATGACGGGGGAGTCTTCAAGCTGCTCGACGGTGGTGGGAGCGTAGAGGGTGGTCATGGAGCCGGCGGAGGGCTGGTGGGCTTGCTCGAGCATGCCGCCGATCGGCTGGGAGGGAGTGGGCGCGCCAACCGGGGTGAGCGCGGTACCAGTGCCCCAGCCGGCGGGAACGGTGACGGAGGGCTGGATGGCGATGTCTTTGACCGGGATGTGGGCGGGGTAGAGCATGAGGCGCTCCCACTCCAGGCAGGCCATCTGCTTCGAGACGCGAGCGGTAACGATGGCGTCGAGATGGGCGTGGAGGGTAGTGACGCCGGCGGGGACTTCGACGTGGAACTCGTAGAGATTGACGTCGTCGCGACGCCAGGTGAGCTTCTGGCCGTCGGCGGTGTTGGCGGTGAAGACAACGCCGACGATGGCGGCGGCCTCGCCGGTAGGGCCGTGGTTGCCGGGAATCCACTGCGGGGTGATGAGCGTGACGGGGCCGGCTTTCACGGGAAGGTCGATGTCGGCGTGGAAGAGCCGGCGGGGCGCTTCGGAGAGGTCGGCGGTGATGCGGATGGGGGTCTTCTGGGCGATGGCGGCGGCGGCGAAGCCAAACGAGGCCGCAGCAGCAAGGAGGCGAGAGGATCTCTGCATTAAAGAAGGTCTCTTTCGGGCGGCAAGGTGAGAGGCGATGCGTTTGGACGTTGGTGAAGTCAGGCGTGGGCGGGTGTGGTGCCTGCAAGCGGCTGCAGTTCGCGCTCGATGGCTTGAATGATGACCGGGTCAGTGGGCAGGGTGTCGGGGGCGAAGCGGGCGACGACCTGGCCGCGGCGATTGACCAGGAACTTTTCGAAGTTCCAGAGCAGCTCGGGTGGGGCGTTGGTCTTGCCGCCGTTCTTCGAGAGGAAGCCGTCGAGATTGGCGCGGAAGCCGGGGTCGGCTGTGCGAGCTACGGGCTGGACGCTGGTGAGCAGGTCGTAGAGCGGATGCTTCTCCGGGCCGGTGACGGCGATCTTCTCAAACATAGGAAAGGAGATGTTGTAGGTCAGGTCACAGAATTTCTGGATCTCTTGGTTAGTGCCGGGCTCCTGGCCGGCGAAGTCGTTGGCCGGGAAGCCGAGGACCTCGAAGCCGCAGTGTTTGTAGGTGCTGTAGAGCTTTTCGAGGCCTTCGTACTGTGGGGTCAGGCCGCATTTGGAGGCAGTATTCACAATCAGCAGGACGTTGCCCTGATAGGGCGCGAGGGTGGCGGGCTCGCCAGAGATGGAAGTGACGGGGACGTCGAATAAGGTGGCCATGAAGCTAGGGTAAATCATGGATACTTGTCTCGAAGGCACGCGGAGATGAGGTGAGGCGATGGTGAACCGCAAGCAGATGATCGGGTCGATCCATGCGGAAGCGACTGCGTGGCGGCGGCAACTGCACCAGCATCCGCAGACCATGTATGAGGAGCAGTACGCGAGCGATTTTGTCGCTCAGAAGCTGGCAGAGTGGGGAATCGCGCATGAGCGCGGCATCGCGGTTACTGGAATCGTGGCGACGATTGAGGGGCGGCGCAATGCCTCAGGGCGAGCCGTGGCGTTTCGCGCGGACATGGATGCGCTCGATCTGACGGAGGCATCGGGGCAGCCGTGGACTTCAAAGATGCCGGGAAAGATGCATGGCTGCGGACATGACGGGCACACGACGACGCTGCTAATGCTCGCCTGGTATCTGAACCAGACGCGCAACTTCGATGGCGTGGTGCGGCTGATCTTTCAGCCGGCGGAGGAGGGTGGACGCGGAGCCTTCCGGATGCTGGAGGAAGGTCTGCTGGAGCGATTCCCGTTCGACGAAATCTATGGTTACCACAATATTCCGGGGATTCCGCGAGGCGTCTTTGCAATCTGCGCGGGGCCGATGCTGGCGGCCGTGGACGTATTTGAGATTCGGCTAAAGGGCAAGGGCGGGCATGCGGGGATTCCGCAGAGCGCCTGCGACATGATTCCGGCGGCGGCGCAGCTGGTGCTGGCGCTGCAGACGCTGGTGAGCCGGGAGAGCGATCCGATGCTGGCTGCGGTGATCAGCGTGACGAATGTGCAGGCCGGCACGGGCGCGGACAACGTGATCCCGGATGCGGCACGGCTCACGGGGACGGTGCGCACGTTCGACGGGGGTATCCGGAATCACATTGAGAGGCGCATGCAGGAGATGGCGCAGAGCACCGCGGCAATGTTTCGAGGGACGAGCGAGTTCAAGTACCAGCGGCTGATGGACGCCACAGTGAACGATGCCGCGGCGACCGGTTATTGCGAAGCAGCAGCGGCGGCCGTCGTCGGCGCGGACCAGGTGAAGACGATGCCGCCCATCATGGGTGGCGAGGATTTCGGTGGTTTTCTGCAGGTGCGTCCCGGGGCATTTATGGCGATTGGGCAGACGGAGCACAACACGGCGGCAAGCCCGCACAATGCCGGGCTGCATACTCCGCAATATGACTTTAACGATGCGATTCTGCCGCTGGCGGCGGAGTACTTTGCGGAATTAGCGGAGCGGCGCTTGCCTGTCGACTAGGAGATGGCCCGCTGCTTACAGCGGCCACTTCCAGTTGTTGATCTCGGGGCGGTCGATGCCGTGTTCGTCGGCGTAGTTGATGGAGTCGATGATCTGATCCTTGAGCCACTCCTTAGTGTGTGCGGCGGCGGATTGCAGGGAGGGCACGCGGTCGATGACGTCGATGGCGAGATGGAAGCGGTCAACCTCGTTGATGATAGCGAGCTGCAGCGGTGTGTTGATGTTGCCTTTCTCGTTGTAGCCGTGGACATGCAGGTTGTCGTGGTTGTGGCGGCGATAGGTGAGCTTGTGGATGAGCGAAGGATAGGCGTGGAAGTTGAAGATGATGGGCTTGTCGAGAGTGAAGAGCGAGTCGAACTCGCGCGAGGATAGGCCGTGCGGATGGTCGTGCTCGTTCATAAGGCGAAAGAGGTCGACAACGTTGACGAAGCGGATCTTGAGGCCTGGGCAGCGCTCGCGCAGGATGGCGGTGGCGGCGAGCGACTCAGCGGTAGGAATGTCTCCGGCGCAGGCCATGACGACGTCCGGCTCGGTGCCTTGATCGTTCGAGGCGAAGTCCCAGATGCCGATGCCTTT
>CAXSDM010000003.1:0-18320 GCA_964235575.1 uncultured Acidobacteriaceae bacterium
AGGCTTTCCTGAAGGCGGTGCACGAGCGCAGCCGGCCGGTGGTCGATGGCAGCGACGGGCGGCGGGCGCTGGAGCTTGCGCTCAGGATCAACGAGGCCATCGCCGAGCACGCGCTGCGGGCAGGGTTGATGCCGGCCGACCGTGCTACATCTTCTTGATGATGTAGTTGGGCGGGATTTCCAGCGCAAACTGGTCGTCATCGAGCTTCTGGTTCAGAGCCAGCTTGAGGATGTCGATCTTGAGCATGTATTCGTCGAGCGGCCGGTTGATGGACAGCGACATGGGGAAGTCGATCTCCCCGGATTTCTGCCAGTTGCTATAAAGGATCGTGGTCACGACGCGTCCCTCGACGTCATAAACGTCCTGCCGGTAGGGCTTGAGGTCCACGCGGCTGAAGCGAACGACACGCACACGTTGCAGGGTATGCCCGGACTTGATTTTAAGAACCGTCAGATTGTAGTCCGGCTCTTCCACCTTTTCCTTCTGGCCCTTTGCCGGCGGCAGTGCACGCGAGCTCTCCGTCAGCGCCACGTACTCGTCCTGGGTTACCGGCGGAATCAGCATGGCGTCGCGGATGATCGGCGGACGCAGACCGTACAAGCCATGCTCGGTGGTCGAGGTCATCTGCTCGGTGCCGGTAAAGGCGCGGCTGCGCGGCGGGATAACTAGCTTGAAATCCTTGCCGTCGGCCACCATCTCCATAGCCACCGAGCCGACCACAGGCAGCTGCATGATGACGGTGAGGTCTTCGGGCTTGCGCATCAGGATGAAGCCGGAGAAGGAGGGCGCCTGCTTGATCTCGCCGTTGTGCTCGCCGCCCGTGGTCGCGGTGATTTCGACCTTGGTCGCGCTGATGGACGTGATGGCCTTGTACTGCTGCGCAAGTGAACTTACCAGCTGGTCCACAGTGGCGCTCTGGACCTTGTCGATGACGACGGTTTTTGGCACAGCGCGGCTGCGGATGAACACGCTTGTACATCCGCTCAGGAAGAGGACGGCGGGCAGCGCGAACGCGGGCAGCCAGATACGCCTGGGCCATTGAAGCGGGATGCTCGTCGAGTTGGGGTCGTGCGCGCGCTTCATCGTGGGGTGGAGTACCGTGGGGCGCAATCAGCTTTGCTGGTCGGCCTGGGAAAGCTCAGGAGTGGTCGCCGCACCGGTGGACGGGAAAACGTGGCAACAGGATGCATCGTACTCTGTAAGATGCCGCCCCGCCCGGATCGGTGCGGGGCGATTCCGGTTTCGGTCTCCCGGGCCGCGCGTTCAGGGAGCAGCTTGCCGGTGTGCGTCGCGGTAGGCAGCCACCTGCTTTTCGTGCTCCTTTAGGTCGACCGAAAACCGGCTGTGACCCTGCGCATCTGCTACAAAGTAAAGGAAGTCCGTGCGCGCCGGAGACATGGCTGCTTTGAGAGCGGCGACTCCAGGATTGCAGATCGGTCCCGGCGGCAGGCCGGCGCGCCGGTAGGTGTTGTACGGGCTGGTACTGGCGAGATCGGACTGGTAGATCGTGCCGCGCCAGCGATCCTCGAGTAGCGCGGCGTAGATCACGGTGGGATCGGTCGCGAGCGGCATGCCGAGCCGGAGCCGGTTCTCAAAGACTCCTGCGACCAGAGGCCGTTCCGCGTCCACCCGGACCTCTTTCTCGACCAGCGAAGCCACGAGCACGGTTCGCGGCAGGTCGTAGAGGCTGCGGTCGCCGACCGAGCCGGGCGGGGCCAGCAGGCCGATCTGAGCGGCGACCTGGCGGAAGCGCTTCACCATTGTGGCGACCATGGCGTCCGGGGTGGCGTGCCGGCTGAAGCGGTAGGTGTCCGGGAAAAGATAGCCTTCGAGCGAGGTGGCGTGCGGGTTCAGGTCCGCGATGAGCCGGGTGTCGCGGCGCGTGGCGGCGAGGAACGCCGTTGAGGACCCGAGGCCGGCGACCTGCACGGCTCCCGCGATGTCGAAGAGGTTGAAGCCTTCCGGGACGACGACGGCGAGTGTGTACACGTCGCCACGGGCGATGCGGGCGTAGACCTCGGTGAGCGAGGCCGGATGGTCGAAGCGGTACTCGCCGGCGCGGAGGGTTCCGCCATGCAGCCTGCGGTAGACGGCAAAGGCGAAGGCGCTCCGGATCACGCCGCCGTGCTTCAGGCGCGAGGACATGCCGGCTGTATTCGTGCCGGCGGTGATGTCCACGAACGTCTCCGCACGCCGACCGTACGGAGCCTTGACCAGCCACCAGGTCCCGGCCGCAATGAGCAGCAGCAGGACCGCGAAGACGCGCAGAAGCTTCATGCTGTGAGGATTCTACGGGATTTAGACTGGCTGGGTGGATGATGCCGCGCGGGTCGAACGATTACTGGGCTTCGACGTGGGCGAGCGGCGTATTGGGCTCGCACTCTCGGATGAGCTGGGCTATACGGCGCAGCCGCTCTTCACGCTGCATCGGGCGTCGGGACGGAACGGTCTGCGGGACGACCTCAAGTCCATTGCGCGCGTCCTGCGGAAACATGCGCCGATTCGCGAGGCGGTGGTGGGGAATCCGCTGTACATGTCCGGAGACCAGAGTCCGCAGGCGGCCCGGGCACAGGCTTTTGCAGACTCGCTGCGCGCCGAGTTGGGGCTGACGGTTCACCTGTGGGATGAGCGCCTGACCACGACCGAGGCCCATCGGCATCTGGATGCGCTGGGGCACTCTCGTGCGCCGAACTCCGAGGGCGTGGGACGCAAGAACATCATCGACCAGGTGGCGGCCGTGCTGATTTTGCAGGCGTTCCTAGAAGCCCGGGCCAATGCGCGGACGCGCGGCGAGGAGTGGCCACGGGGACGTATAATCTCTGTTTGAGCCCGCCGGTGACGCCGGTTGCCCCCTCTGCGGCTGAAGCCGTGGCGGGATTTTCATTTTCCAAAGAAACGCGAGCACGCCGAAACGCGAAGAGATCGTCTATGCCTGAACATGTCAAAGCCAAGCTCGCCGAAGAAATCAAGGCGCTCGAGTACGAACTGACGACGGAACTTCCGGCCGAAATCAAGAAGGCCGTCGCCTTGGGCGACCTGAGCGAAAACGCCGAATACCACATGGCCAAGCAGCGCCAGGTGTTTGTGAACGCGCGGCTGGGGCAGCTTAAGGAACGCATGGGCCAACTCGCCATGGTGAACCTTGAGAATATTCCGCATGACAAGGTGGGCTTTGGCTCGCGCATTACCGTTTTCGATTCGAGCAAGGACGAGGAGCTGATTTACAAGCTTGTGACCAGCGAGGAGTCAGATGTTTCGCAGGGGCTGATCTCGACCACCTCGCCGATCGGCCGGTCGCTGCTGGGCAAGCAGGTGGGCGACACGGCCACGGTGATCACACCCAACGGGAAGCGCGAGCTTGAGGTGTTGAAGCTGGCTACTATTCACGACGTGGCGCTTGAAGACGCAGAAGCCGCCAAGGCCAAGGGATAGCCCATTGCTCTCGTTCGGCCAAGACGCAGCGAAAGCGGGTGAGCCGTGACCTGGACGGCTGCGTTCGGCAAAGGCAGCGGCTGGCTGCTGCAGAAGATCGTCAACGGCCTGGCTATCAGCAGGATCTCGCCCAATGTCCTGACATTTATCGGGCTGCTGATCAACATCGTCGCGGCGCTGTTTTTCGGATTTGCGCGCGGCGATCATGCGGTCCGCTACTTCGTGTATGCCGGGCTGACGATCATCGGCGCCGGCGTGTTCGATATGGTGGATGGCCGCGTTGCGCGTCAGACTGGGCAGGTTTCAGTCTTCGGCGCGTTTTTTGACTCCGTGATGGATCGCTATTCGGACGTGGCTATCTTTTTCGGGCTGCTGATTTTTTACGCTCGCGGCAACCGCTTGTTTTACGTTGGGCTGGTTGCGTTTGTGATGACGGCCTCGGTGATGGTGAGCTATACGCGCGCGCGCGCCGAGGCCCTGATCGGCAGCTGCAAGGTGGGCTTTATGGAGCGGCCGGAGCGCATCGTGTGCGTCATCCTGGGAGCGCTGTTCAATCGCTGGGGAGTTATGGCGCCGGCGCTGTGGGTTCTGGCGCTGTTCTCGACCGTCACCGTGATCCACCGCATTCGCTACACCTATCTTGAGACGGCTCGGCGGAGACTGACGGTTTCCGGAAGGTAGAGTCAGTGGCCGCCGTAGGGGACGAAGAGCTCCGGAAACTGTGCCTGCAGCGCCTTGGTCTTGGGTACGTCGCAGATCTGTATGTAAGGGTTGTTTGGGTTCTTGGTGGCGTAGTCCTGGTGGTAGTCCTCTGCCTTGTAGAAGCCCTTCAGCGCAGTCAAATCCGTGACAATTTTGCCGTTGAACACGTGTGCCGCATCCAGCTGGTGGATGTACGCTTCGGCGATCTTGCGCTGCTCGTCTGATTCATAGAAGATCGCGGAGCGATAGCTGGTGCCTACGTCGGGGCCCTGACGGTTTAGCTGTGTTGGATCATGCGCAACTGAAAAGAAGATGCGCAGCAGCGTGCCGTAGCTCACCTTCGCTGGGTCAAACTCGACCTGCACGGACTCCGCATGGCCGGTCGTCTCGCTGGTCACCTGGTCGTAGGTCGCGGTCTCGGCCTGGCCGCCGGCGTAGCCGGCCTCGGTGTGCGTCACGCCCTTGACGCGCTGGAAGACCGACTGCGTGCCCCAGAAACATCCCCCGGCAAAGACGGCCGTCTCGCGCCCGCTATGCTGGGTCGGCTCATCCATCGTCGGCGCCGGGATCGGAGTCTTGCGTACATCACCTGCCATTGCCATGCGTCGATACCCCAGGAAGAGGATGCAGAGGACCGTGAGCCCCGCTACCACCAGTTGACTGCGTGTCATTGCATCCTCCGTCGTGTATTAGACGCAGCGGACTGGCTCGCGGACATTAGCTTATTCGGGCGTGTAGAAGCCGCGCCGCGCCTGAACGGACACCTTGCCGGGCGCGCCTTGCACTTTGAGGTCGATCTTGTGGTAGCTTCCTGCCTTGGTTTCGGGTGGCGTGTAGCCGATCTGGTACTGCAGGCGCAGGTCCTCCTCGATCAGCTCGTAGGCGTCCTTCAGGTTCATCTCCTTGTCGAGCGAGAACAGCCGGCCACCGGTGGCGGAGGAGATATTCCGCAGCACGTCGCTTCCGCGCGACATGGGCGCCGGCGCGTGAGAGCGCGAAGGCTCCGGCGCGCCAATGAGCACGGCGTAGACGACCACATCCGCGCGCTGGGCCGCGGCAATGGCCTGCTCGAGTGTCGCGCGGCTGCCGACGTCCTCGCCGTCGGTCAGCAGCACCAGCGCGCGGCGTCCGCGGTCCCGTCCTTCAGAGGCCAGCGCTGCGGCGACCACCGCGTCGTAGAGCCTGGTGCCGCCGCGGGTCGCGTCCATGGTCGCGCCGCGGGGAATGGTGAGGAAATTGAGCGAGTTGATCAAGGTCTGCATGGAGGCCGTCAGCCCCTGCACCTTGCGGGCCTCGACGTCGAACTGATAGAGCGCCGAGCGATCCGTCGGACGCCGCATCATGGCTTTAAAGAAGACCTCGCTGTCGAGCACCTCTTCCTGGAGGTAGGCCTTCTCGCTTCCGCTGGTATCCACGAGCAGGGATAAGGTGAGGGGCAGATCGCTATCTTCTGAGAAGTAGCGGATCTCCTGCGGTTTGCCGTCCTGTTTGAGCGCGAAGTCTTCTTTGGGCAGATCGCGCACCGGAAGTCCATGGCTGTCGAGCACGACTGCCGAGACGCTTACCACGCGCGTGCCCAGCCGGAGCGTGGTCACCGGCTCCTGCGCATGACTCAGGCCTGCCCACCCCAGTACCGCCGCAATCGCCCAACGCAGTCTCATAGGAGCTGCTCCCACTTCGCTTGCCAGAGCAGTTTACGCCGAAATCCGTGCCGCGTCCGCGCGTTTTCTGCCCTGGATTTCGACATACACGTGCAGCAGAGAGATGGCTGCCGGCGTTACCCCGGGTAAGCGGCTGGCCTGGCCGAGCGTCATCGGCCGCACCCGCTCGAAGGTCCCCTGCATCTCGCGCGAGAGACCGCTGACGGCGCGGTAGTCGAACCATGCCGGGATGCGCATCTCCTCGGCCCGCTTCATCTTGCCGATGGAGCGCATCTGCTGGGCCAGATACCCGGCGTACTTGATCTCCGTCTCGACTGCGCGCATCTCGTTGCGGATGGCCGCACGTTGCGCGGGGTTCCGGCTGGCCTCCCGCCAAGGCGCGAAGAGTTTCTGCCCGGGCGGCAGCAGCGGCCACACGTCGGCGATGTCGACCTCCGGCCGCTTCAAAAGTTCTGCGAGCGTCTGGCCACTCAGATTGCCGGGGTCGCCGTCGAGCTTCGCCAGCACCTCCGGCGTCAGTTGCCGGGCGTCCAGTCGCGTAGTTTCCAAGGCAAGCTTCAACTCGGCCGC
This sequence comes from uncultured Acidobacteriaceae bacterium, assembly GCA_964235575.1. Lineage (GTDB taxonomy): Bacteria > Acidobacteriota > Terriglobia > Terriglobales > Acidobacteriaceae > Edaphobacter. The sequence continues at coordinate 6,366 of CAXSDM010000003.1, forward strand.
CCGCGCCAGGCGCGCCTCGTACTCGGCCCAGGTCTGGTCGTCGACCAGGCCCAGCCTGCGCCCATGTGGCATCAGCCGGCGATCGGCGTTGTCGATGCGCAGATGCAGGCGGAACTCCGCCCGTGAGGTAAACATGCGGTACGGCTCGTCGGTGCCTTTTGAGATCAGGTCGTCGATGAGGATGCCGATGTAGGCCTCGGTGCGGTCGAGCGTGAAGCCGGCCTCGTCGCGCACTGCAAGCGCCGCGTTGATGCCGGCCATCAGGCCTTGCGCGGCCGCCTCCTCGTAGCCGGACGTTCCGTTGATCTGCCCGGCCAGGAACAGTCCCTCGAAGCTCTTCACCTTGAGGGTGCGGTCGAGCTCGGTCGGATCGATCGCGTCATATTCGATCGCATAGCCGGGCCGCAGCATCTCCGCGTTCTCGAGCCCTGGGATGCTTCGCACCATGGCTGCCTGCACGTCCATCGGCAGCGAGGTGGACATGCCGTTGACGTAGACCTCATGCGTGCTGAGGCCTTCGGGCTCGAGGAAGAACTGGTGCCCGGCCTTGTCCGGGAAGCGAACGATTTTGTCTTCGATCGACGGGCAATAGCGCGGGCCGATAGCCTCGATCTGCCCGGTGTACATGGGCGAGCGATGCGCGTTTTCGCGAATCAGCCGCATCGTTTCGGGCGTAGTGCGCGCAATATGGCAGACGATCTGGCGCAGCGGAAGCTCGCGCGTGCGCAGGCTGAAGGCAGTCGGCTCGGCGTCGCCGGGCTGCGGGTCGAACTGCGTCCAGTCGATGGTGCGGCCGTCGAGCCGCGGCGGGGTGCCGGTCTTGAGCCGTGTGCCGCGCAGGCCGAGCCGCTTCAGCGCTTCGCCCAGCAGCACGCTTGCCGGCTCCCCGCTGCGGCCAGCGGCGTACTGCTGCTCGCCGCAGTGAATCAGCCCGTTCAGGAATGTGCCGGTGGTAACGATGGTCGCCTTGGCGAAGACGGTGCGGCCGTCGCGGAGCCTGAGGCCGGTGACGATTCGGTTTTCGATCACCAGGTCCACGACCTCGGCCTGCTTCAGGAAAAGTCCAGGCTGCGCTTCGAGCATCTCCTTCATGCGTACCCGGTAGAGAGCCTTGTCGCACTGCGCGCGCGGACTCCACACGGCGGGGCCGCGACTGGTGTTCAGCAGCCGAAACTGGATGCCGACCGAGTCCGCGACTAATCCCATCACGCCGCCCAGCGCATCGATCTCCCGCACCAGGTGACCCTTGGCGATGCCGCCCACGGCGGGGTTGCAGGACATCTGCGCGACGAGGTCGAGGTTGAGCGTGAATAACGCCGTGCGCTGTCCCATGCGCGCCGAAGCGAGGGCCGCTTCGCATCCCGCATGGCCTGCGCCCACTACGACGACATCGTACTGCTCCACAAAGCTCACACTACGATCTTACTCGTCTCTTTAAAGCGAAACGCCCTTCCCGCTCGGCGGAGGATGTCTCCGCACTCGACGGAAAGGGCATTCAACCGCCCGAAGCTTTTACGCTGCCTTGGCCTGCTGGTTCACGCTCTTCTCAGCGATGGACGTGAACTTCTCGTCACCCCGCTTGCTGTCCTGCACGCTCTCGTCCAGCGACTTCACAGCATCCTCTTTGCCGACCAATTTCGCATAGGACGACAACGAGCCATACGACGACACGCGATACGCCTGCTGCTGGTTGGCAGCGACGATCAGCGCTGCGTCCCGCACCGGACCCGCATCGGTGTTCTTGATCATCTCTTCCACTTCATGGATCATCGCCTTCGCGATGTTGTTCTCATTCTTCTGCACCGGACGCCCAAGCTTCTCGAATACCTGCTCGATGCGCTGGCCGTACTCCTTGCTCTTGGTCTGCGTCTTGCTGAACAGCTCTTTCAGCTCCGGGTTGCTCGAGGCTTCCGCCATCTTGGGCGCAGCCTGACCAACCTGCTCTTCAAAATTCAGCGTGTACGTCATGCCGGTCACCATCAACTCTTGAATATTCTGGATCTTCATTGCCATTCCCTTGGTTGCGCTACGCCTCTCGTCCTGCCGATCGACTTGGATCGTTGTGGGCGTTGCGCTCAGGGCATAAGATGAGACCCGCCCAGGCCCTGTTGCCGAAGCAGCCGCTTTCAGCTGGCCCGGAGGACGGTTCGTATTGCTGCGATCAACGTTCCGGCGACACAATTACTCAAAGCTTGGCAGACGCTGAATGTCCGATGCCGGAACATTCTCGAGCTCGCCTCCAGCCCGCACCCAAGCCTTGAGTCCGCCTTCGATCACCTTGGTCTTGCAGTTCTGCTGCTCGAGCATGTGCGCGACGCGTTTGCTGGTCGTGTCGCGGATGCAGGAGCAGTAGAGATAGATCTCGCACTCCGGCGCCATGAACTCGCGCAGGGCTTCCAGTTCTTCTTTCAAGCGCGTGGGCTCGACGCGGATGGAGTTCTTGATTCGCTGCATGCCGGGGTCGTAGTAGTTATGGCTGCGCACGTCGGCGATGATGACCAGGCTGTCCGGCGTGCTCGCCTGCACGCGCTGGTACAGATCGTCGGCGGAGATTTTCTGGATGCGGTCGTATTTGCGGGCGCGAATGGCAAAGACGATCACCGAGACCGCATAGCCCGCAATCAGCAGCAGAGCCAACATCAGAAAGGCGTGTCCCAGGCTGTGGACCCAGCGCAGAATGTCATTCAGGCCCGTGCTGAACAAGTAGCCCACCATCAACCAGGCCGTCACGTACAGGGCTACGCCCAGCACATCGAGCCGCAGAAAGCGGAAGAAGCGCATGTTCAGGCTTCCGGCCAGCGGCGCCGCCATGCTGCTGAGGCCGGGTATCCACTTTGAAAACAGCAGGGTCTTCGCGCCGCGCCGGTAGAAGTAGGCCGATGAGGAAAAGATGCAGCCCTCCGGATTCATCGAGAGCCGGCACATGCCCGCCAGCAGCCACCAACCCGTGTAGCGGCCACCCAGGTAGAGGAGGCTGTCACCCGAGACCGCGGAGACCCAGGCCAGCAGCACAAGCCATGGGAGCAGCAGCGTATGGTGCGCCTGCGAGCCGGCCAGCAGCAGGACGATCGAGCTCGGCACCGGAAGGCCGGCCGAGGTGACGAACATGACCAGGCACACCGCCACGTATCCGTGCTGCGCGACGACGTCGAGGAGTCCCATGGCGTGCCTATTTCCCTTCGGTGCCCCTATTGGATGCCACTCTTATCACTTTGACACCTCTTGGGACCGGACTCCATACAATCAGTAGAATGCCCAACCCGACTCTTCTGATCCACGGCGGCGCCTGGGCCATGCCGGACGACGACGTTCCCGCCCACCGGCAAGGCATCCGCAACGCGCTCGAGGCTGGATATGCCGTGCTTGCGCGTGACGGCTCGGCCCTCGATGCTGTCGAAGCCGCCATCGTGGTGATGGAAGACGACGAGGCCTTCGACGCGGGTCGCGGCTCCTTCCTGACGCGCGATGGCCGCGTGCAGCTGGATGCGCTGCTGATGAGCGGGGCCGACCTGAGGGCCGGCGGCGTGGCCTGCGTGGAGCACCTGCGCCACCCCATCCAGGCTGCGCGGCTGGTGCTCGAACACAGCCCGCACGTCTACTTCACCGGCATCGGCGCGGAACGCTTCGCCCTCCAGCACGGCATGCGGCCGTGCGACAACATGGACCTGGTGCTGCCGCGCGAGCAGCGCCGACTCTACGCGGCGCAGAAAGCTGAGCTGAAAGGGTTTGGCGACACTACGTTCTCGGGGGCGCTCGACTCACATGACACTGTCGGCGCGGTCGCGCTCGATAACCGAGGTAACCTAGCCGCGGGGACCAGTACCGGAGGCACGCTCAACAAGGCTCCCGGCCGTGTCGGCGACTCGTCTCTGATCGGCTGCGGCTGCTATGCCGACAACCAGTCCGCCGCCGTCTCACTCACCGGCTGGGGCGAACCCATCATGAAGCTGGTGCTGGGCAAATGGGCGGTCGATCGCGTGGCGGCCGGCGCGACCCCGCAGCAGGCCGCCGTTGATGCCGTGGCCTACCTGCATCGGCGGCTTGGGGGGCATGGCGGCATCATCCTGCTCGGCCCTGAGGGGTCGGTCGGCTTGGCGCACAATACGCCGCGCATGGCCTGGGGGCTCGCTACCGAAGCTGGCCTGAGCCTAGGAGTCACCAGTGATGAACGCGTCTCGGATCGCTGACCAGGTAACTGTCGACCTATCCCGGTAAATCACGACAGTAACTTTTTCTTTTGCATTTCCGCAACTCTGGTCTACACTCGCCGCATACCACGTTCCTGCTATTGATTTGCTTCTTCCTGGTTCGGAGCGCACTTCTCCTTGCGACGGCGTTCCGACCCCAGGTCCGAAGCTTGCCTGTTTCTGATTGGCCCAGAGAGGTTTTCGCATGCGTTCTATCTTTGCCCTGTCCACCCGGCGCCGCTCGGCGTTCCACGCGCTTCTGCTTGGTTGCGGGCTGCTCTTCGCCGCTGCCGGATCGCTCTCCGCCCAGGCCCCGATTCAGCTTGCCCCGTCCGCGCTCAAGGAGGTGCAGGAGGTCTACGCGTTCAAGGCTACGTTTACCCCCGCCGAGCAGAAGATGTCGACCACGCTGGTGCTGGCCTCCCGCGCCGCGGCCGGCCGGCCTCTTGGCAGCATGGCCAAGTTTTACACCGCTCCCGCCAAGAACGCGCAGGGCATGATCTCGGTCGAGGTGCTGGGCTTTGCGTCCGCCTCACTGCTCCAGACGAACGCCGCCAGCTTTGATGCTGTTGCCGGCCAGAGGCCCGCGGCCAACTTCCAACACATGCATTTGCGCGCGCACGTGAAGCCCGGCGACCTCGCCCGCCTGGCCGCGCTGCCCGACGTGACCAGCCTGCGTGAGCCTTCGCCGCACCGCACCAACGTTGGCTCCGTCACCTCTCAGGGCTATGTGTCTGAGGGCGCCAACAAGGTCGTGCCCGCCGGCGTGAACGGGACCGGCGTCAAGGTCGGCGTGCTGTCTGATAGCGCCTCCGCGGCCCGCGTCGCGGCCCTGATTGCCTCGGGCGACCTGCCCGCCAACACCGTCGTCCTGCCCGGCCAGGACGGAGGCACCGACGGAGAAGACGAGGGCGCCGCCATGATGGAGATCATCCACGACATGGCTCCCGGCGCGCAGCTCTTCTTTGCCACGGCGGACAACAGCGAGGCCTCCTTCGCCGCCAACATCGAGACGCTACGCTTCACCTACGGCTGCGACATCATCGTCGACGACGTCAGCTACTTCGACGAGCCGGTCTTCCAGGACGGCATTGTTTCGCAGGCGGTCAACGCTGTCACCGCCAATGGCGCACTCTACTTCTCGGCCGCGGCCAACTCCGGCAACCTGGATTCCGGCACCTCCGGTACCTGGGAGGGCGATTTCACGCCCTCCGGTTATACGCTGACGACGCCCAAGGGCGTTGTTTCGCTGAACAGCTTCGGCGGCGCGGGCAGCACGCTCTTCTACAATCAGCTGACCAGCGTGGCCAACTCCGGCGTGTGGCTGCACTGGGCGGATGCCAACGCGGCGTCCAGCAACGACTACGACCTCTTCATCTTCAATTCCACTGGAAGCGTGCTGAAGTGCGCGAGTACGGACGTCCAGAACGGAACGCAGGACCCGCTTGAATATTGTTACCCTGGCGACAACTACAGCGGCGCCGCGGCCGGCGATTTGATCGTGGTTGCCCTTGGCTCCGGTGCGCCCCGCGGGATTCACATAGACACCGAGCGCGCCACGGTAGCCGTCGGGACCAGCGGCGCCACCTTCGGCCACAACGCCGCCCAGCAAACGTTTACGATGGCCGCCACCTACTGGAACGTGGCCCACACGGGTGCAAAGATCTTCGCCGGTGGCGCCGCCGATCCGGTTGAGACCTTCAGCTCGGACGGCCCGCGCAAGATCTTCTATAACCCCGACGGCACGTCGATCACTCCCGGCAACTATCTCTTTTCTACGAGTGGCGGGCTCACCTTGCAGAAACCCGACGCGACCGGCACCGATGGCGTCAGCACGGCCACCCCCGGCTTCCTGCCCTTCTTTGGTACGTCGGCTGCGGGGCCGCACGCCGCAGGCATCGCCGCGCTGATCAAGTCCGCTAATCCTGCGCTGACCAACACGCAAATCCGCAGCATTCTGGTCAATACCGCACTGGACAACATGGCGCCGGGGGTGGATCGGGACTCGGGTTATGGCTTGCTCATGGCTCCTCCTGCCGTGGCCGCTGCCCAATCGCTTCTCGCTCACTAGCCCGAACGGACCGGGGTTGCCGTATCGGCGGACCCCGGATCACGGATTCTTCAACCAGCGGCAAAATCGATCTTTTTCTGAACCAACTTTGGAGACTCAGTGAACTCAAGAAGCCTTCTCTCAGCCGCTCTTCTCCTGGCCGCTTTTCCCGCCCTGGCCAGCGCCGAGACCATCACTAACTTCAACGGCGTCCTCACTTCCTCGAGCTCCACTGAGCTTGGCCGCCCCTTCCGCAGCGGAATCCAGCAGACCTGGACCGGGGCCGAGCCTTACGACGGCAAGAACAATCTCACCACCGCCTTCGCTTACACGACCTATACCTTTGCTGCGTCGCTGTTCACCGGTGCACCCTATGTTGAGGTCTCGGTGTACGACACCCAAGGCGGCGCCTCCGACTTTCTCACGGCGTATGCGGGTTCCTTCAACGTCAACTCCCAGGGCACGAACTGGCTGGGCGACGAAGGAGGGAGCGGCAACTACTTCATCGCTACGGATTCCCGCTACTTCGACGTGATTCTGCCCGCAGGCCAGAACCTGGTTCTCGTTCTCAACGACAGCGGCATTTCCGGCCTAAACAATCCGATCAACATCGAAGTCGACGCCTATGCCGATACTAATTACGCCGATCCAGTCGTGACGCCCGAGCCCTCCACCTTCGTCATGCTGGGTACGGGACTCGTCTGGGCTGCGGGTGCCGTCCGCGGCCGCCGCAAGAGGAACGCTGCTTAGCCTTGGACGTCAGACATTCTCTATCCCAACATTCTCTATATATAGACCGTAGCAAAAGGCCGGGAACCCACCCGGCCTTTTGCTACGGTCTAGAGTTTCAGCCCGGCAGCACTGTTTCTTTATCCCTCGGCGCGGCGCGGATTACCGAGACTGGAAGCTTCAGGTGCGCCTCCACCATCTTGTCCGGCATGCGCGCAATCCATTGATTCAATGAGACATCCTGGTACTTGTCCGTTTTGAACATCTCCAGGAAGATGAGGTCTTCGGCCCCGGTGTTTTCAATGTAGTGTCCCGCCATGGACGGAACATAGCCTACGTCGTTTGCGTTGAAGTCGACGGTTCGCGCCTTGGCTCCCGTGGTGATGACCGTCATCCGGCCCTTGCCTTGGATCCAATACTGCCACTCGCTCACGTTGGGATGCCAGTGCAGCTCGCGAATGCCGCCGGGCTTGAGCGTGACCATCGCAGCGGCGATGTTCTGGGAAACGGGAAAGTTGTTGGAGTCGACGATCCGGGCTGCCCCGCCTGCGGTCTGCATCTTGGGCGTCATGGTGGACATGCCCTTGAAGGTGTAGGCTGTCTCGGTTTCAAGGTGCTGACCCAGGAACCGCTTGTCAGCCTCGAGCGAGTCGGGAAGCTCGGCGGGGAAGATGTAGAGCTCGGTCGGGGGCAGCTTGTCCCACTGCGTGCGATCCCAGCCCATGTTTTTCTTCACCACTTCGGGCGGCGTGTGCGCCAGGAACTCCGAGAGCAGGAAGGTGTCGTCTTCAGAGAAGTCACCCTGATCGAAGACCAGCAGGAACTCGCAGCCCTCGCCCTCCAACCCCTGGATCGAGTGCGGCATGCCGGCCGGAAAATACCAGAGGTCGCCCTTCTGCACGTCGTCGAGGAACATCTTGCCGTCGGGCTGCATCAGGCTGACGCGCGCCTTGCCGGAGAGCATGATGGCCCACTCATTGGCCAGGTGCCAGTGCAGCTCGCGGAAGGAGCCGGCCGTCAATCGCATGTTTACCCCCGCCAGATCCTTCGAGGGCGGCAGCTCGCGCTGCGTGACCTGGTGGGTCCAACCGCCTGCCTGCAGACGCCGCGGCGTCAACGCGAAGGAGTACCACAGGCTGCCGGGATTGCCTTTGTCGGTGAAGGGCGGGCGGTTCGGGTCGGGGTTTTGCGCGACCAGTGGCTGGTTTTCCGGCCCCGGATCGCTGGCGTTGGCATCTTGACGTCCGCCGGTCAACTCCTGCCGCGTCTGTGCCGCCGCTGCGCCGGTGGCAAGCAATCCCGCGCCCGCCAGGGCTGCCGAGCCGACAAAGGTGCGGCGGGAGACAGCTTCGGGTTGTCCGCCAGCTATCTCGTCCTGTACTTCAGAATTTTTTTGCGGCCAATGCTCCATGTTTCCCCTTCAGGACCGGGCTTCTGGATCGGGTGCAGGCTCGGGGCGAGCACGCAAAAACTCGGTGATCTCGCTGTATTCGTCCTCGCTCAGCCGGAACGTAGCCGCAGGCAGCACGCCCTTGACCTGTTCGGCGTTGCGTCCGCCCACGATCGCGGCCGTTACCGCTGGATTGTGCAGGGTCCAGGCGATGGCTACCACGCCGGCGCTTACCTGGTGGCGCGTTCCGATCTCCCCGAGCAGCCGGGCTACGTCCAGATTGCGCGAGAGCAGCGGCTCCTGGTACTGCTTGGCGCGCTTGCGGAAGTCGTTGTCCGGCATCTTCATCACGCGTTCCTTGGTCATCGCGCCGGTCAGCAGGCCGCTGTGCATCGGGGCGTAATGGATCACGCCGATGCCGTGGCTCTGGCAGAAGGGCAGAATCTCCGGCTCTGCGCTCCGGTTGATCATGGAGTATGGGGGCTGCAGCGAGGTGATCGGGGCAATTTTTAGCGCGCGCTCCATTTGGCTCACGCTGAAATTGGAGACGCCGATGTACCGCACTTTGCCCTCTCGCTGCAGCTCCGCCATGGCCGTCCAGCCCTCCTCGACCTCGGCATCCGGCACCGGCCAGTGGATCTGGTAGAGGTCGATCACCTCCACCTGCAGGCGGCGCAGGCTTTGTTCTACCTCGGCGCGGATTTTTGTCAGCGTTTGAACGATCTGGCGATCCTCGCCCCACGTCATTCCGGCCTTGGTAAAGAGGTAGGGCTTCTCGCTGGTCTGTTTCAGCGCCTTGCCGACGATCTCCTCCGAGTGCCCCAGCCCGTAGACCGCGGCGGTGTCGATCCAGTTGATGCCGGCGTCGAGGGTGGCGTGGATGGCGGCGATCGAGTCGGCGTCGTCCTGGGGCCCCCAGCCGTATTGCCAGTCGCCGCCCCCGATGGCCCACGCACCGAAGCCGATCGAGGTGAGGTGCATCTCCGAGTTCCCAAGTTGTTTGGCCGGTCCCAACACTTCGCTCATAGCCGCTTGGATGCAGGAGCGTTGTCGTCCGTCGTTTGTTCCCCGGCCAGGCACCGAGGGTGGGAAGCGTCGCTACATCTCCGCCACGGAAGGCTAAGCCTCACGGAACAAAAAGCCCCGATTTGCCCCGTTCTGCCCTCTCAAAGCAGATTGTTTGGGACGCTTTTCGGAGGGAGACTGATGGAGCGATGCAAAGGCATTGGCGTCCAGAACGACAGCAGCCCAGGTCCGCACCGAGGGATTAGCTGTTTTCCGCGAGGCCCTTGCCTGCGGTCTCGACCTTTCTTCGGCGCATGAACCAGGAGCGGTTCATGCGCCATTTTTCCCTTGGGAGCGCCGTGCCCCGCCTGCAGGGCTTGCGCTGCACGACTAGAATCCAAGCATGCAACCCGCACCATTGTTTGTGCACGGCCCCGATCTCCGGCTGCTCGAAGTACACAACATTCTGCTGCAGGCGTACGGTCAGCCGCCGGCCCGCATGTCGCGCGATCCTCTCTCGCAGCTAATTTACTCGCTGCTCGCCTCACGCACCCGGACCGAGGAGTCCGATGCGGCCATGCGCGCGCTTGAGGTGCGCTACCGTGCCGGTTCTGCGGGTTGGGACGCACTGCGTGATGCGCCGCTCGCCGAGATTGAAGCGGCTATCCAGTCGGTGACCTTTGCGGAGGTCAAGGCGCCGCGCCTGAAAGCCATCCTGCTCGGCATCTCCGAGCGCTACGGACGGCTTACTTTGGACTTCCTCGAAAAGTACCGCACAGAGAAGATTCGCGAGTGGCTGGAAAACTTCGAGGGCGTGGGCGCGCAAATTTCCGCCGCTGTCGTGAACTTTTCCACCCTGCGTCGCCGCGCGCTGTGCGTGGACGCCAATCACCTCCGCGTGGTGCAGCGGCTGGCCCTGACGCCGCGCGCCGACGCCGCCACGACCGAGCTGCGCCTTATGCGCCTGGTTCCCGAGACCTGGACGGCGGCCACACTCGATGAACACCACTCGCTAGTCAAGCTGCACGCACAGACTCTTTGCCTCTTCACCGAGCCGCACTGCAAGGCGTGCCCTTTGCTTGACCGCTGTCCCTTCGGCCAAAAGGCTCAGCCGGATGCGAAGTAAACTCTTCGCCCCTACCTCCAAAATGTACCCGGTGACTCAAACGTGCCATTGCCGCCGACGTCGGGTTAGGGCATTGTTCAAGGAAAGCATTCCATTTCCGTAAACCGGAGTGTCCATGCAAAACCAGACTCACACTTTGCGCAACGACCTGCACTTCATGCCCTGGCAGATTGCCGCGTCCGAAGGCCTGAAACAGCCCTGCATTCTCGTCGCCACCATGCGCGGCAATGAGATACAAACCATCTCGCTTCACGTCGCCGGGCCGCCGCCAGGAGACGAGCGGCCTCGCTGACCCGGCTATCTCAGGCTCGCCTCAGCGCTTCTCATCCAGGCGCTCGAGCAGGTCATGCATGCGCCTGCTCAGTGTTTGGATCTCACTTTCCGCCCGCACGTTGACCTCAAAGTCCAGCTCCGACCGCAGCCGGTCCTTCTTGTCCTGGCGGTTCTGGCTCATCATGATGACCGGGGCCTGGATGGCCGCCAGCATGGACAGGAACAGGTTGAGCAGAATGAACGGGTAGGGGTCCCAGGCCTTGCCGCGCAGGAGGATATTGGTCAGCGTGTAGACGGTCAGCACAATTGCGAACAGAATGATGAAGGTCCACGAGCCTCCGAAGCTCGCGACCACATCTGCCACCCGCTCGCCAAACGTCTCTTTCTCCTCGATCAGCACATTGGGGTTGCGCGTCGCGCGCGCCCGGATCAGTCCCTGCGAGGAGTGAATCTGGCGTGCCACCACCGTCAGAATGTCAAGTCCCGCCAGCGGCTTCTGTTGGAGCAGCACCGTAATGTCGTTGCGGTCCACCTCCAGGCACTGCGACTGCTCGAGCGCCGTCGCTGTCGTCAGGTGCGCGGTTCCTTCAAGCATCGAGGCCAGCCCAAACAGCTCTCCGTGTTTCGGTTCATCGACCAGCACCTCCTGCTGGTCTTCGTCGATCGTCGAGACAGACACCGAGCCCTTCAGCAGCAGATACGCGCGCCCATCCGTCTCCCCGAGCTTGTAGATCCGTTGCCGCGCGGCAAACGTGCGCAGCTCAACCTGTGACGCCAGCACGGCCAGCTCCTCTTCATCCAGCAAGGAAAACAGAGAAACGTGGCGCAGTTCCTTCGGATCACACGGCATGCCAACCCCCTCGACTCGGATCAGTCTACCCGCTTGCCCGTGGAACAGCCTTCGTTATCGCGGACGGTTGGACAGGATTTCCTTGCCACCCCCGCGCGCCACCACGTAGACCGGCCCCGGCAGCCGCAGCACCGGGCGTTCGCGGTCGGATGGGTCCTGCCAGAGGAAGATTCTCTGCGGCCCTGTCCACTTCTCCGCCAGCGACTGCCGCGTCTCGAAGATCTTCGGAGCGTCGGGGAAGAAGCTGCCGTACCAGAGGTTGGAGCTTCGGCCTTCGACGATGTGCAGGTCGTTCCGGCGCAGGTAGAAACCGAGCGTGCTGCCCGCCTCGTACTCCCCGTGGAT
>CAXSDM010000003.1:18420-36717 GCA_964235575.1 uncultured Acidobacteriaceae bacterium
TCCTCCGGATTTCGTTCAAGGAGTGTGGCCAGGTCCGTTCCTGGAGTCGGCGTCCTCGTATGCGCGATCAGCCACAGGCACGCTGCGGCTGCGGAGACTCCCGCCGCCAGCAGCACCCATGCGGCCCGCCGCAACGCGGCTTGCGCGCGCCCGACGCTGTTGGCCTGCTCGAGCAGGCTCGCCAGCAACAGCATCATCGGCGGCAGCGACGGCAGCACGTAGTACTCCTGCCTGGTCGAAAGCGAGAAGAACAGCAGCGGAAGCGCCGCCCAGATGGCCAGCAGAAGGTGCGTCCGCTCCCGCAGTTGTGCGAGCGCCCAAGGCAGCATCGCCGACCAGGGCATCAGCCATACGACGATCAGGCCGTAAAACAGCAGCAGCGGCGAGGTGCCGTAGTCATGCGGCACCCGAATGTTCAGGTATCGGTATAGCTGTTCGTTGATGAAGTAGAACCACGCCCAGCCGTGGACGTTACCGTCGGTCGGATAGGGCACCATCCAGTGGCCGCCGACCCGCGCCAGAGGTCCGGGAGCTCCATGGCCTGGATTGGCGAGCGCGATCAGCACGTGCCAGGGCACGGCGATCGCGAGAAAGATTGCCACGGAAGTGAAAGGATGCAGCGCCCGCACGCGCGCCCAGGCTCCTCGCCAGCCGCGGGTCACGAGCAGGTGCACGCCGACGATCCCTACCGGGAAGACGATGCCGATCAATCCCTTGCTCAGCACGTTCAGCGCGCAGGCCGCGGCAAACCCCCAACATGCGCTTCGAGGCGGCGGTTCCTCCTCCTGCTCGGACAGCCAGTAGCAGAAGATGGCCCAGGTCAGCAGCGCGCAGACCAGCACATCGGGCAGGTTGATCCGCGAAAAGATGAACACGCCGAAGCTCGACAACGCGATCAGCCCCGCGTACAGCCCCCCGCGCGCCGCCCCAAATGCCCGCCGTGCGAAGGCCTCTATTAATAGAGTGAGCGCCAGCACACTTCCGGCGAGCGGCACCCGCGTCGCCGCTGTCGAGACGCCGAAGACTTTCATCGACGCCGCCATCATCCAGTAATAGAGCGGAGCTTTTTCGAGATAGCGGATGCCATTGGCATACAGCGTCACCCAGTCGTGGCGCAGCAGCATTTCGCGCGCCACCTCCGCGTGCACGGAGTCCGCATCGTCGAGCAGCGGCGGCCGGAACAGCGTCCACGTGCAGTAAAACGCGAGCCAAAGCAGAACCAGCACGACCCGGTTGGTGCGCACGGAACTCCCAGCCAGTTTTGAGGCGGCTTCCACGCCCTTCAGACTACCCGACGCCCGCCCAGACTACCCCGCTATCATGGATAAGTGAGCACCCAGACCAGCCCCGGACCCGCGACCGAGTTGCTCTTCGGCGACTGGTATCCGGCCGCGCGCGCCGGCACGCTGCGCCCGGGCAAGATGTCGACAACGCTGCTGCTAGGCGTGCCGATCCTGCTCGGCCGCAAGCTCGACGGCACGCTCTTCGCCATGCGCGACCTCTGCCCGCACCGTGGGATTCCGCTCTCCGCGGGCTGGTTCGACGGGCATACTGTCCAGTGCAAGTACCATGGCTGGCGGTTTGAGCCAGCGACCGGCCAGTGCCGCGAGATCCCCTCGCTCACCGGCCTCGACATCCTGCAGCCCGAGAAGATCTACGCCACCAGCTATCCCTGCCGGGAACGCGATGGCTATGCCTGGGTCTACCTGCCGGAGGCCGGCGCCGGACGCGTCACCGCCGACCTGCCGCCCGTGCCGGAGGTGCCGAAGTTCTCAGCCAAGTTCCGCTCTGCGCACCTGGTCGCGGACCTGCCCTGCAATGTCGACCACGGCATCATCGGCCTGATGGACCCGGCGCACGGACCCTTCGTCCACCAGGCGTGGTGGTGGCGCAGCAAGGCGTCGATCCATGGGAAACACAAGCACTTTGAGCCAATTCCGCAGGGCTTTCGCATGAGCGCCCACGCGCCCTCCGGTAACTCCGCGCCTTATAAACTGCTCGGCGTCTACGGCGAACCCATCACCACGACAATCGATTTCGTGCTGCCCAACCGCCGCTTCGAGACGATCCGCTGCGGCGACAAGTGGTTTTCTTCGCTGACGACGATCACGCCCATCACGCCCTCTACCTGCCGGATCGACGTGGCCGCCGCTTGGAACGTCTTCTACAGGGTTCCGGGCGTGACGTTCCTTGCCCGCTTCTTCGGCGCACGCTTCGTCCGGCAGGATCAGGAAACGATGATCGAGCAGGCGCAGGGGCTGCGTTCCCATCCCGCGCTGATGCTGATCGACGACGCCGACAAGCCGGCCAAGTGGTACTTCGCGCTGAAGCAGGCTCGCCTGACCCACACGGACGCGCATCCGCTCAGCGGGCCGGTGACGCTGCACTGGCGCAGCTGACTCCTGCACGGTTGAGAGATTATCGAGCCCGCGCGAGCGTTTGCCGCAGGAGCCCCAGACCACCGGCGCGCACCCGTCCGTGTCCGCAGGCGAATCGCTCCACGGGGTACATCAGCAGTCGTTCCGCGCTCTCCCGAGCCACGGTTTTGTTCCAGGTTGCCAGGTTCGGCAGCGGAAAATACCACGGTCCATACCCCGAGACCGCCAGCCTGCCTATTCCCACCAGGGCGTCGCCTGCGTAGAGCGTTCCATCACGTTCATCGATAAAGGCAACGTGCCCGGGGATGTGCCCCGGCGTAGCAATCACGCGCAGGGAACCGTAGAGTTCCCCATCCGCCAGGATGTGCCCAGATACGGCGCGGATGCCTGGAATGCCGCCCTTGAGTTTGCCCTGCGGCTCTCCGGGCTGCAGGCTCTTGTCCGGCGGAGTCCGCAGCAGGGGCAGACTTCGCTCGCTCGCGGCCAGTTCCAGCGCCGGCTTTTGCTTGAAGAGGCCGTCGACCGACCCTACATGGTCCACATGAGCGTGGGTCAAGACGATCCGCCGCAACTCGCCGCCCAATTCCCGAACAGCCTTGAGAATGCCTTTTTCCGATCCCCCGATCATCGAATCGATCAACGTCCACCCATCGCTCTCGCGTACCAGGTAGCAATTGACGACTTTGAGGCGAGTGAGCTGAAACCCGTGTTCGGAGATTTTTGTGATGCGCATGGCTTTTAGAGTCCGCGCCGGCGGAGTGGACGCACTTTTCTGTTGGAGAGCAGGAGCAGCGAATCAGAACGTCATCACGCCTTCTTCGACCACTAATTCGTCCACCGCGATGTTCATCGCCTGCCCGAGCCGCTTGAAGTCGTCCTTCCAGGGCCGCGAAAGATAGTCGTTGTCCATGCGGCGCAGCAGGTCGTTCCAGATGTTCTGCGCCTGCCACAGGATGACCTCAAAGGGCATGAAGCGGATGATGTCCGCGATGGCCAGCGCCTCCTGCAGCGCGGCGAGGGCGCTGTGTGCGTTCGACGCCGCCATCTCGGCCTCAAGCTTGACCATGGCGCGCTTCATCCGCTGCCCGGCAGCGAAGGCCAGATTCGGCGCGTCGAGCGTGACGCGGTCGTTGGCCCCGCGATGCAGCAGGTCGGCGACCGCCTCCGCGTCGAACGGCTCGGCCTCGATGGCGCGGCGCAGACTGGCATTGATGGCGAAGCTTGCGGCGAGGGCCAAAGCCGGCGGAGGATTGACGCCGGACTCGGTGAGGAAGTGCAGCAGCGAGGCGTGGTCCTCGTAGATCTTGCGCAGGGAATCTTCCATCTCGCCGACGGTCTGGTTGAGGATGGTGCGCAGGATGCGGTGCTGCTCGTCGGCGAACAGGCTGGTGAGGGAGTAGGAGGTCGACTCCGGGCTGCCAGCGGTGCCCTGCGGCGGAGTACCTGCTTCGTTGGCGGGATCGAGCGCAATGTGCGCCGGGGCAAGCTCCTCCGCGGGCTCGCTTGTCTTCGAGAAAAAGCGGTCGATCAGCCGGATCACCTCCGGCAGATTGGCCTTGCGGATGGCCGCGCGCACCTCGGCTGAAAAGGCGGCGAAGGCCGGCTCATCCGCCTCCGTGTAGCGTCGCACGGCGGCGGAAAGGTTCTGGTCGCCGAGGTGCAGGACGGCGTAGCAGATCTCCTCCTGCTCCTCCGTGATGCGGGAGCGCAGGCGCGCGCGGCCGAGCGCGACTCTTCCGCGACCAGAGGTGAAGACCTCATGCCCGTCACGGTGCACCTCAAAGCAGAACAGCTCGCCGTCCTCGGGGTAATTCCGGAAGACGGACGAGATGGCGTAGTGCGCGCCCACCTGCTCGAGGCCGATCCTCAGGCCGGTCACGTACTGCTTATAGACCTCGGAGCCGTCCTTGAGGTCGGGAGCATTGGGCTTGGCCTCGGCCAGGATGGCCAGAAACTCCGCTTCGAGCGACGCGCCCTCCGCGCCGAAGAGCTTGGCCGCCAGCTGGATGACGCGGCCCGCATAGGCGATGATCTGCACGGTCTCGATGCCGGAGATTTCGTCGAAGAACCAGCCGCAGGAGGTGTACATGAGCTGCGCGTGCCGCTCCATCTCCATCAACTCGAGCACCGTGATGCGCTCTTCGGCGGTAAGCGGACGCGCCTGCTGAGCTTCAAAGAAGCGGCTTATCGCGGCCGGCGAGCGGTCGAGCACGACGTGGATGTAGGCGTCGCGGGCGGCCCAAAGATCCTTGAGCAGGCCTGCGGTGCGCTTTTCCGCAAGCGGCGCGGTGCGATCGCGCAGCAGGTCGAGCGCGTCCCGGAGCGGCTTGCGCCAGCGCTGGTTCCAGCCCGGCTTGCCGCCGTTGCAGCCGCAGTCCGAGCGCCAGCGCTCCACCCCGTGCGCGCACGACCAGGAGGTGTTCTCGGCCACCTCCGCCTCGTACACCGGCGGAAAGCGCTCGAGGAACTCGCCGTAGTTGGTCAGCTCGGCCAGGCCCTGCTCCTCGATGGTGTGCATGGCGAAGGAGAGGGCCATTTCGCCGTGCTTGTGGTGGTGGCCGTAGGATTCGCCGTCGGTGGCGACATGTGAGAGCTGCGCGGGCAGATCGCCCGGCGCGGGAGGCGTGGAGCGGAAGCTGCTCAGCAGTCGCCCGGCAAACTTCTCTCCGGAGTCGAGCAGCCCCTCAAAGGCGATGGCGCGCGAGGGTGGGCCGTCGTAGAAGAAGATGGCGATTGAACGGCCTTCATCGAGCTTGACCAGATAGGGCTGGCTGGGGTCGACCGAGGCGTCGGGCGTCGGGGACCAGGGAAGCTCCGGCTCGGCTTCGGCCCGCGCCAGACGGCGGACGCGGGCACACTGGTTGGGAGCCAGGATGGTGAACTGGATGCCTTCGCGCGCCATCAGGTCGAGCACCTGGCGATTGACGGCGGTTTCGGCCAGCCACATGCCCTCCGGCTTGCGGCCGAAACGAAACTCGAAGTCGGCGATGCCCCAGCGGATCTGCGTGACGGCATCGCGCGTGCTGGCGAGCGGCATGATGATGTGGTTGTACACTTGCGCGAGCGCCGAGCCGTGGCCGGAGTAGCGCTGCCTGCTGGTCCGGTCGGCGTCGAGGATCATCTGGTAAGCGCGCGGGGCTTTGTCGTGCAGCCAGCTGAGCAGCGTCGGGCCGAAGTTAAAGCTCATGCGGGCGTAGTTATTGACGATGCGGACGATCTCGTTGCGCTTGTTCTGGATGCGCGAGGCGCCGTTGGGAGCGTAGCACTCGGCCGTGATGCGGTCGTTCCAGTCGTGATAGGGCGCGGCCGACTCCTGCACCTCGACTGTTTCCAGCCACGGATTTTCGCGCGGCGGCTGGTAGAAATGGCCGTGCACGCAGACAAAGCGTGTGGGCGGCGCGCCCGGTTCGAGCGAGGATGAGGGTGAGCGGGGATCGGGGTGCGTCTTCGGCATGAGGATGTGCTTATGCTACCGGAAGCGGCTGAGATTGTTGCCGGCACAAGCGATACGCAGATCCTTTGAGAAGGACAACAAAAGCACAGTCGATGGACGAAATACCCCTGATCAGAGAATTCTTAGCAAGGCGCAACTGAATTTTCAGCCCAACCCCAGCCGCGCCGCCAAAACCTCCAGCGCACTCTCCTGCTCCCTCGCCGGCACCAACACGCTCACATCACCCTCTACCTTTGCCGCGAAGCCCTCCTCGAGCAGCATCGCGCGCACCCGCTGCGCCTCTGCCGCCGACTCAAACTCACCCACCACAAGATCCCCGTCCGCAGGCAGCGCTACGCCATCGCCTAGTACCTCCGCCGGAGGAAACAGCCCAAGCTTTTCCTGCAACACGGCACGGCCTAAGCCTTGCTGACCCGGCTCCACCCAGATTTCATAGCGCGTCGGCGTCCCCGTGCTCGCATCTCCGGCAATCTCTTCAATCGCACACCCTATCCCCGTCGCCTCGAGCGCCTCGCAAGCCCGCGTCAGCTCGTGGCCGTCCGAGAGCGAGACCAGCGCCGACATTCCCTGACGCACCTCGCCGCCCGGCTCAAGCGCCGTCTCGACCGCCGACCCGCTCGCCGGAACAACTCCGGGAATGCCTACGCCGAATGCGTACGCGCGCTCGTTGGTGTCGTCCGCCGGCACACTCACCTTGCCGTCCACTGCCTCGCGTACCGGGGTCCGTGGATGCGCCTGCAACCCGCGCTGACGCAGCTCCGCATGGAGAGCCAACCGTGCATCGGCCGTCAAATCTTCCGGCTCTGAAGCCATGTCCAGCAGGTGGTCGTCGCCCATCTCCGCATACAAACGCCGCAGCCGATCCTGTTCCGCTTCCATCGTTCTCCTCGCAATCCTGCTTCAACCGGTAGGATGCACGCCGGCCAGATCCGCTCGCACGCGCTCCATCGTGTCAAGGTAAAAGGCCAGGTTGTGGGCGGAGAGCAGCGTCGCCGCCAGCGGCTCTCCAGAGGCAAACAAGTGCCGTAGATAGGCCCGCGTGTACCGCCGGCACGTCACGCAGCCGCACTCCGCGTCGATCGGCCCCTGGTCCTCGGCGTACTCGAGCTTTTTGATGTTCATCCGCACCAGCGCGCCGCCAGCCCGAGCAAACACAAGCCCATGCCGCCCCGCGCGCGTGGGCAGCACGCAGTCCATCATGTCCACGCCCATCCGCGCGTACTCCTCAATCTCATCCGGGTAGCCCACGCCCATCACGTACCGCGGCTTGTCCTTCGGCAGCCACTCGAGCGTCCGCGCGATCATCTCCCGCGTCACCTCGCGCGGCTCGCCGACGGCCAGCCCGCCGATGGCGTAGCCCGGCAGGTCGAGCTCCACCAGTCGCTCTGCGGACTCCCGCCGCAGATCCGTGTACATGCCGCCCTGCACAATTCCAAACAGCCGCTGCGTCTGGCCACCACGTTCGGCAAACCACGGCACCTCGTAGCTATGCGCCTGAAAATACTCGGCCGACCGCACCGCCCAGGCATGCGTCAACCCCATCGACTCCCGTGTCCGCTCATACGTCGCCGGATGTTCCACGCACTCGTCGAACACCATGATCACGTCCGCGCCCAGCGCAATCTGCACCGCCACCGAGTGCTCCGGCGAGAAGAAATGCTTGCTCCCATCCAGGTGCGAGCGAAACTCCACGCCATCCGGAGTGATCTTGCGCAGCTTGCTCAGGCTGAACACCTGGAAGCCGCCCGAGTCGGTCAGCATCGGCCGCGTCCAGCTCATAAACCGATGCACCCCGCCCAGTCGCCGAATCAGCTCATGGCCTGGGCGAAGGTACAGGTGGTAGGTGTTGGCGAGGATGATCTGCGCCCCGGCGCCGGAGCGTCCCAGTTCCTCGAGCATTGCCTGGGGCACCGCCTTGACCGTCGCCGCGGTACCCACCGGCATAAACACCGGCGTCTCGACAGCGCCGTGCGGCAGCATCAGCCGCCCCCGGCGCCCACCCTCCGCAGATGTTCGCAGCACCTCAAACCCAGAGCCCATACCTCTATTCTAGGGATCACACCCGGAACACATGCCGCACCAGTGGAATGTACTGCCGCCCCGTTGCAAAGATAATCAGTACAAAGAAGCCGATCGCCAGCACCCCACCCAGAACAAACTCCCCCAACTGGCGTCCGCCAGGCCGCAGCCGCAACCAGCCAAACGCGCACGCCACCATCATCAGAAAGTGCCCGAACGCCGCGACCACCGCAATCAAAGCATCCGGATGGCGCATATGCCCCGTATGCAGCAGGGACACAATCTGGTTCATCCCATTGCGAACGAAGGTCGTCACAAAAATATTCGTGTAGTTCCAGAAAGCCGCAATGAAGCATCCCGCGCCAAATCCCCATGCACTTTGCCGCCGCGTCAGCACGATGACCGCGACGTAGATCAACGCCTGCAACGTATGCAGCACGCGGATTCGCGGCTCAAACACCGCCGACAGTAATAACGCAAGCAGGAAAAAGACAGCGCCAAAGTCGATCGACCAGCGAACCCAATCCCTGCTCCTGGACGTTTTGCGCATGCCTCAGCATACGGAAACTTCCCGCGTAACAGCTACCTTTGCGCTTTACCTGCCCGGGGTCTCAGCTGCCTCAGCTCACCGACCGACCCTTATTCCTCCACCAGCTTCACCGCCTCGGCCACCGTCGTGCCGTCCGGAATCTTCCGGTAATCCCATCGCTTCGCATCCTGCTCGCGCACCACACTTTTTAGAAACAGTGCCTTGCCCAGAAAGTCCGTGTGGACCGTCTCCGTCTTCCAGTCTTCGCCGTCCACATGCTCCCGCGTGGTGTTGAAGTTACTTCCTGCCTTGATGGTCGCCAGAAAGCCGAACCCAATGCTGATGTCCTGCGGCAGCCGCCCTTCAATCTGCCGAGTCCGACCCGCCTTCGCGTCGATCAGCACCGACCCGTCCATCCCATGCAGCACCCGTTCCTCCAGGCTGCCCGGCACAAACTTCGGGTTTGGATGGTAGAAGATCCGGATCCCGTCCCCTTCGGGCTTCGGCGGATCGAACAAAAATGCTCGCGGCAGCAGCTGCAGCATGGCGCGCGCATGCTGCTCGTCCTCACCTCGCGCCGCCTCGCGCTTCTTGAAGCCCTCCGGATCGACCGCGTCCCCCGCCAGCCTCGCCCGCTCCGCGGCCTCGCGCGCCGCCGGCAAAGGCCGCCCATCCTCCTTCACCAGGAACCGTACCTTGCCCCAGGCGGTCTCCGCTACGCGCTCCGTCCAAAGATGCCCGCCGGTGCGCTCCGAGCGCTCCTCCTGGTCATAGACATAGTGCCCGCGGTGCGCCGACGCGCCATCCTCATGCGCAATCAGAGTCTCGATCATCTGCTTGGAGTCCTGCGCCCGAGCCGGCACGACGCACCAGGCAAGAACGTACCCTACCGCCGCCATCGCCGCCCATCGCCGCCCAAGGATTCTCATTTATAGATAGGATGCCCCGAATCCTCTGAATCGTTCCGCAAGCGGAACACGCCTGTCCCCTTCGCATCGACACCGCTCCATTAGAATCAAATCATCGCATCGTACTGCTCTCTTGAAGGATCATCCGCGCATGGCTACCGTCACCAACTCCGCCCCAAACCTTTCGCTGAACCAACAGGTGACCTCCGCCGTCGCCACCGCAGGCCTGCAGGTCGTCGGGCATGAGCCCGCCGCGAGCTTCGACGGCACCCCCACCACCCGCTTCACGCTCGCCCTGGCCTCAGACCAACAGCGCACGCTCCAGCTTGAGCTTTCGGACACCTTCGACCCCACCACCGTAGAGTTCGCTCACCAGCTCGCCACCTACCTGGCCGAGACCGCCCAGCGCCTGCGCAGCGCCGCGCCCGCCGCCCTGCTCTCGCTTACCGGCATTCCGCTTACCTATTCCGACTTCTCCTGGCCGTTCCACGAGTCGACCGCCGGCGCCGACACCTCGCTGGTCCACGGCCGCATTTCGCTCGCCGACGGCTCGGACGCCCCCGGCCTGCCCGCGCCGCTGCACGCGAAGGTTGCCGCCTCCATGACCGTCACCTTCCGCGACATCGTCCGCGCGCCCGAGCAGCCCTTCGCCGAATCATTCATTCTCAACGCCGTCCGCAAGACGCTCGACCAGGGCCAGCTCGAGCTGGTGAAATCCGGCAACCGCCAGCCCGTCCCCGTCACCACTCGCTACTACTCCTCGCGCTCCAGCAAGTTCGTCTTCAACGACACGTCCGAGTCCCAGCGCCGCGCCTTCCTCGCCGCCAAGACCTTCTGGCTTTCGGGTGTGCTCGGCCACGGAGCGCCGGTTTGGCTGCTCGACCCGCGCGACGCCCAGTACCTCAACACCTCCATCGCTGACCTCAAGATCTCCATCGAAGCCCTCGCCAAGGAAGGCCAGATCACCCTCAGCCCCGACCCTTCATTCGCCGCGCCCAGCCCTCAACTCCTCGCGCGCGAGCCGGAGTTTAAAGCCACTCTGGCCGAAGCGCTCTCCTTCATCAAGCCTACCTTCAACGAAGACATGCGCCGCGGCCAGACGAATATGTAGCCGTCGATCACAGAGGGACAGCCATGCGCATCCGGCAGCGGCGCGCATCACGTCTCACTCGCTCGTGCTGACCGCAAGCGCGCTGGCCAACACCGCGGCCCACACTGCACCAGCGCCACCCAGCAGGCCGCCGACGTCACGCCGCCCGGACGATACATCCACGCTCGAGTTCGACCATAGCGGTAGGACGACGATCACCTGGCAGTGAAGCAAATGGCGGCACGGTTGGGCGGGCTCAGGAGTCCTTCGCCGCCTTCTCCGCGTTGGCCAGGTCGCAGGCTCGCCACAAATACCAGCTCGCCACCGAGCACCACGGGTGCCACGTGCGGGCGCGCTTCTCCATCGCCTCCGGTTTGGGCAGGTCTGCGGGCGTCACCTTGTCCGTTGGCTTGAGCTTGCCGAAGGTGAGGGCGAAGCCTTTGCGGACGCCGTAGTCGCTGGTGGGCAGGACGTCCGGGCGGCCCAGGCGAAAGATCAGGAACATCTCCACCGTCCAGCGGCCGATGCCGCGAACCTGCGTCAGGTGCTCGATGATCTCGGTGTCGGCCATGCGGCGGATGCGCGCGAGCTTGGGCACCGTGCCGTCGAGGGTCCGGGCGGCGAGGTCGCGGATGGCGAGCGCCTTATTGTGTGAGAGGCCGGCCAGGCGAAGCTGCTCGTTGGGCGCGTCGAGCAGATGCTGCGCGGTCGGGTGCGGTGCAGGATGCGCCGGACCGCCTTCGGGACTGGGCTCGGCGAAGCTGCGGAGGAGCCTGGCGTGGATCGCCGCGGCGGCATTGCCGTGGAGCTGTTGGTAGACGATGGATTCGAGCAGCGCCTCGAAGGGAGACAGGGAGGTGGCGAGCTTGAGCGTGAACGGCCCAGCTCGCTCAATCAGCTGGCCCAGCCTGGCGTCGGCCTGCGCGAGCTCCCGGAGAGCGAGGGCGGAGTCGTAGGCCGGGGCGCGCGGACGCTGGAGAGCGTGAGGCATGTGCTAGAAGCGTATCGCAGCGGCCCGGGTAGAGGCGGACGAGGCGTTTTTTTTCAGCCAATGAACTACGACCTAAGTGGTTCTATTTACAGGGCAGATGCCCCCGGCGTGCTTTATCTAGCACCA
Source organism: uncultured Acidobacteriaceae bacterium (assembly GCA_964235575.1). GTDB lineage: Bacteria > Acidobacteriota > Terriglobia > Terriglobales > Acidobacteriaceae > Edaphobacter. The sequence continues at coordinate 29,916 of CAXSDM010000003.1, forward strand.
TTTCTGGTGCATCCACTTTTGTCCTGTTTCGATAATCGAATGTTCCGCGGGAAAAATGCGGAACCGGCTTGGGAGCTCGGCGCCACGGTCCAATTTCGACTGGTATATTGAGAGTTCAAAGGGCACGAAAGCACTGCAGGCATGACAAGGGAGTGATTCCCGCATTCAGGGAAAGTTCCTAAAGTAACACCCGATCGTTCTCGGCTGGTGCAAAGGCTGGGAATCTGAAGCAGAGGAAGCAGGAAGCACTCATGGCGCAAGTTTTTGATCGCAATTCGAACGCCCTGGCCCGCGCGAGCCTTGTGCTCACCGGCGTGATCGTCATCGCGATCGGGGTGGGTTTGAACTCGCTGCAGCGTTCACCGTGGGTGACGCGGCAGGGGCAGCGGCCGGACCAGCCGGTTCCTTTCAGCCACAAGCATCACGTGGAAGGCCTGGGGCTGCAGTGTCAGTACTGCCACACCCAGGTGGAGAAGGCGGCGTACGCCGGCGTCCCGCCCACCAAGACCTGCATCAACTGCCATGCGCAGATCTGGACCAATGCGGAGCTGCTGCAGCCGGTGCGCGACAGCTGGGCGACCGGCGAGTCGATCCGTTGGATCCGCGTGCACGATCTGCCGGACTACGTGTACTTCAACCACTACATTCACGTGAACAAGGGCATTGGCTGCGCCAGCTGCCATGGGCGTGTGGACGAGATGCCGCTGATGTATCAGGAGAACTCGCTGCAGATGGAGTGGTGCCTGAACTGCCATCGCAATCCCGCCGTGAATCTGCGGCCGACGAGCGAGATTTACAACATGGCGTGGGCCGGTCCGAGTACCGACAAGCCAGTCTGGTGTGCAGATACGACCCGGGCGGCGGGCGCCAACAGCTACGGTCCGCATGGCGAGCGCGTCCCGACAGCCCAGGCGATCAGCTGTACGACCAAGGATCCGAGCGGCGACAACCCGCAGATTGCGATGCTGCAGACCCTGGACCTGCGTCCTCGGAGCATGGGCCGCAGCAATCCCGGCTCCGGCACCAAGCTCGACCCGCACGCGACCAGTCCGGACGTGAATGCGACCGGAGTGCCGCCTGCCGAGATCATTCCGCTTCCGGTGAGCTATAAGAAGTTCACCAGCCAGGTGGATCTGGGGCAGTATTTGACCGCTCAGTATCACATCCGCGACGCCAACCAGCTGTCCAGTTGCGAGGTGTGCCACCGATGAGCGACGTTTCCATGGAGAACATGACCAATCCGCAGCAGGTCGAAGCATTGCAACCCCAGGGTGTGCAGGTAGTCACGAGCATTGGGTCGGCGCCGAAGCCGAAGATGACGCTCGATGCGGTCCGCGCGAAACTAGCCGGGCAGACGGGCCGGCGTTTCTGGAAGAATTTGGATGAGCTGGCAGCGACGCCGGAGTTCAACCGGATGATGGCGGAGGAGTTCCCCCATCAGGCCATGCAGGGCGAGTGGGTGGATCCGGTCTCGCGGCGCGGCTTCCTGAAGGTGATGGGCGCGTCGTTTGCTCTCGCCGGGCTGGCGGGCTGCACCAAGCAGCCCGATGAGCCGATCTATCCGTATATCCGCCAACCGGAAGACCTGGTGCTGGGCCAGTCGAAGTACTTTGCGACCGCGCACCCTTTCCCAACGGGTGCGATTCCGATCCTGGTCAAGTCGGATGCGTTCCGGCCGATCAAGCTCGAAGGCAATCCGGATCATCCGATGTCCAAGGGTAAGTCGGATGCCATGACCCAGGGGACGCTGCTCGATCTCTACGATCCCGATCGTTCGCACGACACGACCTACCGCGGCCAGACCTCGTCTTTCGGTAACTTCCAGGACGCCTTTCTTCAAGCCGTGAAGGCCACCCAGGGCGGCCAGGGAATCTATTTTCTCTCTGAAACGGTTACCTCGCCAACGCTTGCGGCGCAATGGCAGGGCGTTCAGAAGCTTTACCCGAACGCAAAGTTCCTGCAGTGGGATGGCGTTAACCAGGACGCGTCACGCGCCGCGTCGAAGGCCGCGTTCGGCAGCTATACCGACGCGCAGTACAAGCTTCAGGACGCGGATGTGATCGTTTCGCTCGACGCGGACTTCCTGGGCGGCATTGCGCATCCCGGCTTCCTGCCCTTGGCGGCCGCATACGCGGAGCGGCACAGTTTTAATGTCGAAGATCCAAGCCGGCAGATGAACCGGCTGTACGTCGTCGAGAGCATGCCGACGGTGACCGGCTTCAAGGCCGAGCATCGTCTGGCGCTCAAGCCGAGTGAGATTGCCGGCTTCGCGAACGCGCTGGCCGGCGGCGGGTCTGGCGGCAGCTTCTCAAATCCGGATGCAGCGAAGTTCCTGAGCGCGCTGGCCGCTGATCTAAAGGCTGCGAATGGTCGCTGCGTTGTGATCCCCGGCGAGGGGGCGTCGCCCGCGGTTCACATGGCGGCCTATCGGCTGAACCAGACGCTCGGCGCTGTTGGTAAGACGGTCGTCTACACCGAGACGGTCGCGCCGATGCCGAGCGAGCAACTGGCCGACCTGCGTTCGCTGGCCTCGGACATCGAAGCCGGCAAGGTGCAGTGGCTGGTGATGCTGGGCGGCAATCCTGTGTACACGGCTCCGGCCGACCTCAAGTTCGCCAATCTCGTCGACCGCGTGCCGTACACCGCGCACCTGGGGCATCTCGTCGACGAGACTGGTATCCGCACCACATGGCACATCAACAAGGTTCACTATCTGGAGTCGTGGTCGGATGCGCGAGCCTATGACGGCACGCTTTCGATTGTGCAGCCGATGATCGAGCCTCTCTACAACGGGCATAGCGCGCACGACATCCTGCAGGGACTCCTCGACAACCCGCAGGCCTCGGCTTACGACGCGGTGCTTGCGAACACACGTCCGCTGCTGAAGGGCGAGGCGGAGACCGCGTGGCGCAAGGCCCTGCATGATGGCTGGGTGGAAGGCACCGCGTTCACGCCGAAGTCCGGCAGCGCGAACGCGGGCGCCGGACAGGCTGCGGCCCCGGTGGCCTCAGGCGGACTCGAAATCGTTTTTAAGCACGATCCGTCGCTCTACGACGGACGGTACGCCAACGTCGGCTGGCTGCAGGAGCTGCCCAAGCAGGTGACCAGCATGAGCTGGGACAACGCCGCGCTGATGAGCCTGGTGACGCTTGAAAAACTGAAGATCGCTGAAAACGAGGCGATCGAGCTCGAACTGGATGGTCGTACGGTGATCGCGCCGGTGCTCGGCGTCCCGGGCCATGCTGACGATGTGGTCACCGTGTACTTCGGCGGAGGCCGCAGCGATGCCGGCCGCGTCGGCTCGGGAGTCGGGTTCAACGCCTACCTGCTCCGCGCCAGCAACGCGCCGAATGCGGCTTCGGGCTTGAAAGTGACTCGGGGCAAAGGGAGCTATGATCTCTGCGTCACCAAGGTGCACTCGATCGAGCATCGCGGCGCATATGCGCAGCACGACCTCGAGCATCCTCTGTCCGATAAGAACGGAACCTACTCGTTGCCGGGTCATGAGGCGGAAGAGCGCTCGATCATCCGCTACGCCACGGTGTCGGAGGCCAAGGCCAAGCCGGACTTTGCGCATGAAGGCGCGAGTGGCACTCTGGTCAACAAGGTCGGCTACGGGCCGCAGGGCGAAGATCCGAAGCACGACGACAGCCTCTCCGGCGACAAGTTCCCCTATAACCGCACCGACGAGTCCTCGCAGCTGCTCCAGAATGCGTGGGCGATGTCGATCGATCTGAACAGCTGCATTGGCTGCAACGCCTGTATCGTCAGCTGCTACGCGGAGAACAACATCGCTGTGGTGGGCCGCGAGCAGGTGAAGGTTGGCCGCAACATGCAGTGGATTCGCATCGACACCTATTTCGAGGGCGATCTTTCCGCGCCCAAAGCGCACTTCCAGCCGATGGCCTGCCAGCACTGCGAGAACGCGGGCTGCGAGCTGGTCTGCCCGGTAGGCGCAACGGTGCATACGCCGGAAGGCCTGAACACCATGGTATATAACCGCTGCGTCGGGACCCGGTACTGCTCGAATAACTGCGCGTACAAGGTGCGCCGGTTCAACTTCCTGCTGTATTCGGACTACGACACGGAGAGCCTGAAGTTCATGCGCAATCCGGACGTGACGGTTCGTTCGCGTGGGGTCATGGAGAAGTGCACCTACTGCGTGCAGCGTATCGAAGCAGCCAAGCTTGAGGCTGATAAGGAAAATCGCGCGGTGCGCGACGGTGAGATTGTGACGGCCTGCCAGCAGGCTTGCCCGACCGACGCGATTATCTTCGGCAACAAGAACGACCGGATGAGCAAGGTAGCCAAGCGCAAGGCAGCGGAACGCGATTATCCTGTGCTGGCCGACCTAAACTACAAGCCACGCACGACCTACACGGCAGGCGTTACTAACCCGAATCCGGAGCTGGCATAAATGGCTACCAAAGGACCTATTCACGATCCTTCCGTTGACCCGATGATCAACCCCATCACGGGGGAGTATGCGGTCATCGCGCCCGGTCACAGCTTCAAGTCGGTCACGCAGAAGATTGCCGGCGTAGTGTTGACGTCGAATACGCCTTTGGGTTGGTTTGCCGGGCTGACGGTGGGCGCGGGCGTGGCTACCGGCGTGGTGGTCGGCATCACGTGGCTGTTCCTCAAGGGCGTCGGCATCTGGGGCGTGACGATCCCGGGCGCGTGGGGCTTTGCCATCATCAACTTCGTGTGGTGGATCGGAATCGGCCACGCCGGTACGCTGATTTCGGCGATTCTGCTGCTCTTCAAGCAGACCTGGCGTAACTCCATCAATCGCTTCGCGGAGGCGATGACCATCTTCGCCGTGGTCTGCGCGGGAACCTTTCCGCTAATCCACGTCGGACGTCCGTGGCTGGCGTACTGGCTGTTTCCGTATCCGAATACGATGAACCTGTGGCCGCAGTTCCGTAGCCCGCTGGCCTGGGACGTGTTTGCGGTATCGACGTACGCGACCATCTCGATCGTATTTTGGTATATCGGCATGATCCCGGACTTCGGTACGCTGCGCGATCGCGCGACGATGCCGGTGGCGAAGTACTTCTACGGTCTGCTCTCGCTCGGCTGGCGCGGGTCGACGCGGCACTGGATCCGCTACGAGTCGGCTTCGCTCTTGCTGGCCGGGTTGTCGACGCCGCTGGTGCTGTCCGTGCACACGGTCATCAGCTTTGACTTCGCGGTGGCCGCGCTTGCCGGCTGGCATACGACGATCTTCCCGCCTTACTTTGTGGCCGGCGCGGTGTACTCGGGATTTGCCATGGTGCTGACGCTGGCGATTCCGATCCGCAAGTTCTACCACATGGAAGATCTAGTCACGCTGCGGCACCTGGACAACATGGCCAAGGTCATGCTTGCCACGGGTTCGATTGTGGCTTACGGCTACGGCATGGAGGTCTTCATGAGCTGGTTTTCGGCCAGCCACTGGGAGTTCTTTATGATGTGGAACCGGATGTTCGGCCCTATGGGCTGGGCCTACTGGATCCTGATCCTGACCAACATCGCTATTCCGCTGACGAGCCTGTGGAGCCGGAAGCTGCGAGTCAACGTGGTGTTCCTCTTCATCCTGTCGCTGATTGTGAACACTGGCATGTGGTTTGAGCGCTTCGTCATTGTCGTAACCTCGCTCTATCGCGACTACCTGCCGTCGAGCTGGGGCACGTACCGCGCGACCAAGTGGGACTACATGATTTATGTCGGCACGATGGGCCTGTTTACCGTGCTGTTCTTCCTGTTCGTGCGCTTCTTGCCCATGATTCCGATGTCCGAGATCCGCACCATGCTTCCACAGACCAAGGTCCGGCGTGGCGGCGATGTTGCCGAAACCACAGTCAACGAGGTGGTCTAATGGCTGTTCCCCGCGAAGGTATTTATGGCCTGCTGGCCGAGTTCAACACGCCCGGCGAGCTTGTAGAGGCGACCGAAGCCGCGCACAAAGCCGGCTATCGGCGCATGGAGTGTTATACGCCCTACCCGGTTGAAGAGGCCGCGGATGCACTGCACTTCCACAAGACCCGGGTGCCGCTGATGTGTCTGCTGGGCGGCCTGATGGGGGTTACCACGGCGTTTTTGATGGAGTCCTGGATCAACGTCTGGGGCTATCCGCTCAACATCGCCGGACGACCCTTATGGAGCTGGCCCGCGTTTATCATTCCGGCGTACGAATGGACGATTCTGTTTGCAGGCCTCTCCGCTGCGTTCGGGATGATTGCCCTCAATGGATTGCCGCAGACGTACCATCCTGTGTTCAATGCGCCGAACTTCCGCAACGGCGCGACCACTGACAAGTTCTTTCTTTGCCTGGAGGCGTACGACCCGAAGTTCTCGCTGGGCGAATCCCGCAAGTTCCTTGAGCAGTTCCCCGCGGTCTCCGTGGTCGAGGTAGATAACTAATGAAACGCGTTGAAAACAAAATCCTGGAAGTGGCCAGGCGCGCAGTGCCGGTGACCTTGCTTGCGGGAGCTGCCTTGCTCTCCGGCTGCCGCCAGGACATGCACAACCAGCCCAAGTTCTACCCGCAGCGTGGGTCGACCTTCTATGCCGATGGCCGGTCGGTTCGTCCGCAGGTCGAGAACACGGTGGCCCGCGACCAACTGCACCAGGACAGCTACTTCTATACCGGGCTGGTCAACGGCACGGAGGGCACGACGATGCCATTTCCCGTGACCATGGACGTGCTGGCCCGCGGGCAGGAAGAGTACAACGTCTTCTGCACGCCGTGCCACTCGCGCGTCGGCAATGGCGTGGGCATGATTGTGCAGCGTGGCTACGCCAAGGCGGGCAACTTCCA
>CAXSDM010000003.1:36817-51452 GCA_964235575.1 uncultured Acidobacteriaceae bacterium
GATGACCAAGGAGCAGCAGCTCACCGCCAACCTGAAGCACACGATGTTCAACCCGGCCAGCGCGATCCTACAAACGGTCATTATCTTCGGGGTTTTGATCTTCATCTCGTATCTGCTCAACAAGTGGTCGATCGAGCGTGACAATGATCCTGCGCGGGGCACGGTGGCCAGCTACGATCGCTGGCGTATTCGCTTTGAGAATCTCTCTGGCCCCTGCATTCTGCTGTACGTCATCCTGCTGACCGACGGCGCGCTATTGTGGATCATGTCGCTCGACGTGACCTGGTATAGCTCGATCTGGGGCTTGCAGTTCCTGGTTGGGCAAGGGTTTGCCGTGCTGGCGTTGGGCATTCTCACCGTGGTCAAGCTTTCGGATGTCGAGCCGATGCGCACGCTGCTGCGCACGACCGAGCAGCACGACCTGGGCAAGTTTGCCTTTGCCTTCGTCATGCTGAACATCTATCTCTCCTTTGCGGAGTTCCTGATCATCTGGTCGGGCAACGTGCCGGATGAGATTCCCTGGTACCTGGCGCGTACACGCGGCGGCTGGTGGTACGTGTGCGTGGCCGACTTTGTCTGCCACTGGCTGATTCCGTTCTGCCTGCTGCTCTCGCGGGATCTGAAGCGCGACAAGCGCCGGCTCTCCGCGCTGGCGATCTTCATGATCTTCGCGCGGTGCCTGGATTTGTTCTGGTTGATCGAGCCCAACTTCAAGGATGCGGCCAGCAACCTGGTTGGCGAAAACTGGGGCATCTTCGCGTATATCACTGTGCCGCTCGCCATCATGTCGTTGTGGGCGGCGTACTACTTCACCCAGTTGATGGCACGGCCTTTGGTCAGCCTCAACGATCCTCATCTTGAGGAGATTCTGGAGCCCGAACATGGCCACTAATCGACCGAACAGCAACGAAGGCTCATACTCCGCCTCGAACGGCGACATCGGGGAGTATCCGAAGTCAGGGCCGGAGAGTGTTGAGGTAGGCTACGAGACGACGGACGTCAACGCAGGCGGAATTGTAGTTTTCATCGGCGGCCTGTTTTCGTTCGTCATCGTCTTCTTCTTTTTCTGCTTCTTCATGGGCCGGGTTATCAACGAGGCTATTCAGAAGCAGGACGGGCCTGCCGACCGCTGGCACCAAGGTCAGCAGATGTTTGCCGGAGCTGGCGAGGTCAAGGTTGGGAACAAGGAAGAGCGCGGTAAACGTGAGGACCTGAAGAGCAACGCCGCCATGGTACAGCAGCAACTGCAGACCATGACGACGTCCTTTCCGGGTCCGCGCCTGCAGACCGATGACGGCAACCAGGACACGGCCGATCTCCACGCACGGGAGGACCTGCTGCTTGATCACTACAGCCGCATGCCGGGCGAGCAAGGCATACGCATCCCGATCGACCGGGCCATGCAGCTGATCGCGGAGCGTGGGCTCCCGGTTGCGCCGGCCGCTCAGCAGGGCCAGATGCTGGCCGAAGACACACGGCCCGTCGTGACGCCTCCGCTGACCAGCGGCTTTGCCCGCACCGGCTATGAGCTCGATACGATTGAAGCCCGCGAGCAGAAGATGGCTTTCGGCAAAGCGACATCGGAGCATGCGGAGTTGAAGCCGATGAAGCATCCCTAAGTGCGGAGAGCCGGAAGGCTTTAGCATTGTCTTAGAGGACTTTTGACATGAACAGACAGCAGACAATCCGATCCAGAATCAGCACACGGGCTGCACAGGCCCTTGTACTCGGCTGGGCTCTGCTGTCTGGCTGGACGGCGATGCCTTCTGCTCATGCGCAGGTTTCAAGCTACGGAGATAAGCAGCAGGGTGAGAACCGCGGCGATGAGCTGCCCAACGTGCTCAAAGGCGTCGCAGTGACGCAGCATCTGAACCAGCAGCTTCCGCTCAATGCCGAGTTCGTCGACGAGACAGGAGCGACGGTCAAGCTAGGCGATTACTTTGGCAAGAAGCCTGCGCTGCTCTCGTTGGTGTATTTCAACTGCACAATGCTTTGCTCGGAGGAGCTGGATGGCGTGACCAGTTCGCTCGAGATGGTCAAGCTGAATCCTGGCAAGGATTTCAACGTCCTTGTGATCAGCATTGATCCCGAGGACACGCCGCAGCTTGCCGCGAAGAAGAAGGCGTTTTACGTGAAGCGGTATGGCCGTCCGGAGACCGCTGCCGGCTGGCATTTTCTTACCGGCAAAAAGCCGGCGATTGACGCGGTGACTGGCGCAGTCGGCTTCGGGTATGTCAAGGTAGCCGGACCGGATGGCACATTGTCGCAGTTCGCGCACGCCAGTTCGCTTGAGGTTGTAACAACCTCCGGGCAGATTGCGCAATACTACATGGGCGTCGAGTACTCGCCTAAGGATGTGCTGCTGGGGCTGATTGAAGCTTCCGGCAACAAGATCGGGTCGCCTGTCGCCAACATCCTCACCTACTGCTACCACTACGATCCGCAAACGAATAAGCACTCGCTGATTGTGGCTCGTGTGGTGCAGATGGGCGGCATGGTTACCATGGCAGGTTTGGGTGGTTTTATGTTTCTGATGTTCCGCCGGGACATCAAGCTGGGTCGGGAGCACAGTTTGACCGACGAGAGAGATAAAGGGTAACGATGGATAGGTTCATCAGTCCAGTTTTATGGCAGTTCCTGACGAAGTGGCTGACGGCCTCAGCGCTGTTTCCGCGCGAGGCGTCCACCATGGCGCCGTGGGCCGACGCCTTGTACTTCTTCCTGATCGGCATGACGCTTACCGGCCTGCTGTTGGTGGGCGTGCTGGTCTTCGGTTTCTCGGTTCGCTACCGTAAGTCGCGCAGCCCGGTGGCCACGCAGGTGGAAGGCTCGACGCTGCTTGAAGCCACGTGGACCATCATTCCTTTGGCGATCTTCCTAGTGACGTTTGTCTGGGGAGCGCTGCTCTACTTCCGCATCTACAATCCGCCGGCCAATGCGATGAACATCTACATCGTAGGCAAGCAGTGGATGTGGAAGGCGGAGCATCCGGGAGGGCAGCATGAGATCAATGCGCTGCATGTTCCGGTGGGCCAGCCGGTGCAGTTGACCATGATCTCCCAGGACGTATTTCACAGCTTCTCGATTCCAGATTTCCGGGTCAAGCGCGAGGTGATTCCGGGCCGTTATTCAACGGTATGGTTTCAGGCGACGACACCTGGTACGTACCACATCTTCTGCACGCAGTACTGCGGGACCAAGCACTCCGGCATGATCGGCGAAGTAACGGCCTTGACTCCGGAGGACTATCAGCGCTGGACGCAGCAGTCCACGAGCGGCCAGTCGCTGGCGCAGAATGGCGAGCGTCTCTTCGCCAGCATGTCCTGCAATCAGTGTCATAACGGCAACGCCGAGGCGCGCGGGCCGAATCTTGCTGGAGTGTACGGAGCCAAGCTGAACCTGGTCAACGGTTCGCAGGTTCTGGTGAACGATGCGTACCTTCGCGATTCGATCCTGAATCCGTCCCAGCACGTCACTGCCGGCTACGCGCCGATCATGCCGACATACCAGGGGCAGATCAGTGAAGATGGCTTGATTGACCTGGTGGAATACATCAAGAGTTTGAACAGCAACTATCGTGTTCAGCAGACTTTGGGCACACAACAGTCGGACCTTGCGGCGCCGGTCGCGCCGGGGATGGGGAAGTAAATGAGCGCAGCCAACGCAACGATCGTCAATCTTCCGGACCAGCGGACAGCCACTTTGCCGCGCCGCCACTACATCAACAATGAGCATGGTCTTCTAAGCTGGCTGCTTACGGGTGATCACAAGCGCATCGCCATGCTTTACCTGATGTCGATTACCTTCTTCTTCTTTATCGGCGGAGCGTTCGCGGGCATGATTCGTCTGGAGCTGCTGACGCCGCAGCCCGACCTGGTCGCGTCCGACACGTATAACAAGTTCTTCACGATGCATGGCATCATCATGATCTTCCTGTTCCTGGTGCCTTCCGTGCCGGCAACACTGGGGAACTTTCTGATGCCGATTATGATTGGCGCCAAGGATCTTGCCTTCCCGAAGATCAACCTGCTGAGTTGGTATCTCTACCTGATTGGCGGCACGCTGACCCTGGCTGCTCTCGTTCTCGGTGGTGTCGACACGGGCTGGACGTTCACCACTCCGCTCTCGACGCATTACCTAAACACGCACGTGGTGACGGCTGCAACAGCAATCTTTATTGCCGGATTCAGCTCCATCTTCACCGGTCTGAACTTCATCGTGACGATTCATCGCATGCGCGCGCCCGGCATGACGTGGTTCCGCCTGCCGCTGTTTGTCTGGTCGAACTATGCGGCTTCGGTGCTCATGGTGCTTGGTACGCCGGTGCTGGCGATCGCTCTGGTTCTGGTTGGCTTGGAGCGTCTGATCGGCATTGGCGTCTTTGATCCGAGCAAGGGAGGAGATCCACTCCTCTTCCAGCACCTGTTCTGGTTCTATTCGCACCCGGCCGTCTACATCATGATTTTGCCTGGGTTCGGTGTCATCTCGGAGGTTATCTCCACCTTCAGCCGCAAGCGCGTATTTGGCTACACGGCCGTCGCCTTCTCATCGGTGGCGATTGCGGTATTCGGGTTCTTCGTCTGGGCGCACCACATGTTCATCATGGGCGTCTCGAATTACTCGGCGCTGGTGTTTTCCCTGTTGACCATGCTCGTCGCGGTCCCTTCGGCGATCAAGATCTTCAACTGGTCGTTCACGCTGCAGAAGGGGTCCATCACCTTTGAAACACCAATGCTCTATGCGTTCGGGTTCATCGGCCTATTTACGATTGGCGGGCTTACCGGGATCTTCCTTGGCTCGCTCGGCATGGACATTCACCTTACGGAGACGTACTTCATCGTGGCGCACTTCCACTTTGTCATGGTGGGTGGCATGTTGATGGCCTTCCTCGCGGGCATTCACTTTTGGTGGCCGAAGATGACCGGACGGATGTATCCGGAGGCAATCTCGAAGCTGGCCGCTGTCGTCACCTTTATCGGCTTCAACCTGACCTTCCTGCCGCAATTCATTTTGGGTTACCTCGGGATGCCGCGCCGGTACCATGCCTATCCGCCTGAGTTCCAGGTGTTGAACGTGCTCTCGACGGCGGGTGCTACCATCCTGGGTGTGGGCTACGCGTTGCCTCTCATTTACCTGGGCTGGTCGTTGAAGTACGGCGCCATTGCGGGAAGCAATCCGTGGCAGGCAACGGGCCTGGAGTGGCAACTGCAGTCTCCTCCGTTGACGGAGAACTTTACCGAAGTCCCGATTGTCGATCACGAGGCCTACGATTATGAGTGGCTGGCAAACAAAACCGCAAACGAGGTGACGACCGTTGGCTAATACGATCGCCGTACCTGAGCACGGCCCTGTCGACACTGCGCACGATGTCTACGATCACATTGTGCTTCCCCAACATCGGCACCATTTCGAGACGGAGGAGCAGCAACGCGAAGCGGGAAGCTTCGGTATGTGGCTGTTCCTCCTGACGGAGATCATGTTCTTCGGCGGAATGTTCTTTGCGTACCTGCTGTATCGCAATTGGTACTACGACGCCTTCGTTCCGGCGTCAAACCAACTCAGCGTTCCGCTAGGGACACTGAACACGATTATCCTGATTACTTCGGGCTTCTTCATGGCGCTCGGCGTTTATTTCGCTGAGGTGCGCAATCGCAAGATGCTGGTCGGATCGCTAATTCTGACGACGGTGTTTGGGCTTGCGTTCCTAGGTGTGAAGGGTGTGGAGTACCACGAGAAATGGGAGAAGCACCACATTCCTGGCGCAGACTTCAACGTGAAGGAGTTCATCAATCCTGCGGCGTATGGTCTGGCAGAGAAGCCGCTGGCGCCGGACATGGCACAGAAAACGCAGGTCTTCTTCTTCCTGTACTTTGCGATGACCGGCATGCACGCGATCCACATGATCATTGGCATTGTGATTCTGTTCTGGTTGATGTGGAGGGCGCAGCGAGGCGAGTTCTCGGCGGGGTATGTAGCGCCGATTGAGAACTTCGGGCTTTACTGGCACTTTGTGGATATTGTGTGGCTTTTTCTGTTTCCGCTGCTCTATCTGATCAACCGTCATCCTTTAGCGCATTAAGCTGCGCTCAGCTATCCGAGGAGTTGCCCTTGTCTGATACGAACGATGCCTTGAATGTAACGAATCCTGAGCACTCCGAGAGTCACATAGTTACGCCGCTTCAGTACAGCTATGTCTATGGAACACTGCTGGTGGGCACGATTCTGACGGTGCTGGCTGCGAGGGTGGAGCTTGGGGTGTTTAACCCCATCGTAGCGCTGGGCATAGCTTGCTTCAAAGCGACGGTCGTCATCCTATTCTTTATGCACGTGAAGTATCAGTCGCGGCTAATCAAGATCACCGTCGGTGCAGGTTTCTTCACCTTTATTGTTCTGATTACCATGACCTTGTCGGATTACATGAGCCGCGCGTGGGGACTCTGGTAATAAGCTTGCGGTTTCTTGAATAGCGGTCGCTCCTCAGCATCAACAGAAGCAAGGGTGCCGGGCACAATTTCATTCCTCTGGAACGGAGCTGCTCCAGCAAGGGCTAGTTGGTCGTAGCTATTCGTAAGCAGAACAGCTTTGCTAGAGTCTCTCCCTAGGTGTAGCTGGTGCAACCGTTATGTTGGTGGGGGCTAGCTACGCTTATTGGAAACAGCTTAATGTAGAGAGTCTCCTGGGTGCTCGGGAATGCCGGGTTCATCCAATATCTGTATGGCTGTGGCGGGGCCTAAGTCATGCCAATCCTGGAGTACCCAAACGATCTTCTTGTCTCGAGTTACTTCCACCAGTTGCGGGCCATGACGGTCACCGCCGCGTGAGCAGATGACGGTGTTTCCGTTGGCAAGCCGGGTGACGGATTGGGAGTTGCCGTACCAGTACTGGTCCGGGATGTCAGCCTTTGAAATCTCCCATACGGTTTCTTTTTTTGGATTGATCTCCACCGTGCTCACGTCATCTTCCTTGGTGATGAGTGTGTTGCCATTCTTCAGACGAATGGCCGCCCATGGTTTTATAGCGTCGTAGGACCAGATTTCCTTGAAATCCTTGTTATACTCGACAACTCTATTCATGTTCAGGAACGGAATCAGGTAAGTTCCCTTCGACGTATACCGAACGCGACAAAATTGTGCGTGCACTGAGCCTTTGTCGGTCTGGCTGGGCGCGGGAAGGACGTGCTCCACCTCGACCGTATTGGTTTTGATATCGACGACCATCAGCTTGGGCGGCAATCCGTTCACGATGAAGAGAACCTTATCTAAGCCGATCGGTTGGCAAGCATGAATTTCTGTGCCGGGGACCGCATCGTAGCGCCAAACGACCTTCTTTTCCGGGGTGATCTCGGCGATATACTGCATACGCGTGAACAGGATGTTTCCGTTCGAGAGCATCCAGACATCGTCATACTCGTTCCCCGGACCCGTCGAATAGGTCCACGTGATCTTACCGTGATTCACCAGGAACATCTTGTTATAGCCTTCACCGATGTAAAGCATCGGATGCTGTGCCAGACCCTTGCCGGGAAGGCCTTCTGGCTGAGGCGCACCCGGATCGAAATTGGGGGGCTCCACTTCTTGTGGACTCATGGCCGGCACCGAAGCCGCCTCGAAACGAGGTAGAAGCTTCATCAAGGGCGCGTTGGTGGACAACTTAGGGCTCTGAGCGTTCTGGCCGACTACAAGCAAAACCAACAACGCAACTCCGGCCAGGAAGGCATTGCGCGTGAGGAACATAGGGCGGCTGGAATGCATATGATCTCCGGGAAACTCTGGTTGAATAACTACCAACCGAAGAAACAAGAAGCTCAGTATCTCGGAGTTCAGAGTATCTGTTCCGTAGTGGTGGCGAGCGTCGTGTCTTTTGCTGCGCGTGACCAGAAGATGCGCAGATCGCTGACGTTATGAAGGGCGAAGTTCGGCTGCAAGGGGGCGGTAATGGCGAAGAAGTCCGCGCGCTTGACATCCTCAAGCCAGAACGCTGGACGGGGATCCGCGTTACTGGGTGCAATCTCAACGTGCGACATTTCGAGGTTCTTCATGTGGCGAATCAAGAAACCTTGGCAGGGAGTCGGACCGAAGCTTCCCAGTTCGGGGTAACCTTGTTCCTGCTCCGGCACCTGAATAGTGCGCCAGTCCGGCATAGGTTTCTTGCTTGGAGCATTGGTAAAGGTGGGTAGACCGCGATGGCCGAAAAAACAATTGGTCAGCTTCACGTCTTCGATGAGATTGGACGGTACTCCCGAGAAGATCGATGATGTCACAGAGTTGGAATTGTAGCTCACGATATCCGAAATTACGACGCGGCGTAGTGTTCCGGCTCGCATCGTGGCGCTCGGACCGCGATTGCGCCGATTGAGACGCAGAAATAACGGCGCATCGAAAATATCGCGCATGGAGTTTCCGGTGATAGCAATATCTTCGAGGAACGCACCATCGGAAGTCTCCAGGGCGATACCTTTGGAACCCTCAATGACATTGCCGGAAATGGTGATGTTCCGAAAGCCGCCGTTCGACTCTGTTCCACATTTGATGCGCCCTTGGTGAGGGTGCCCCTCATCCGTGAACTTTTTCCAAGTGCCGTCAATGACCGTCCCGAGTTCATACGTTCCAGTGACGTAGTTGTTGGCTATGGTCACGTTGTCGGTCGAGCGAACATAGCCCAAAGCATAGCTCGACTTAGGACAAATTCCATCATCCCATGGCGAGTTGACGGTGCAGTTGGAAACGCGCACGTTCCGGCAGCAGTCGATATCCATGCCGTCGCGATCTGTGTCGATGACTAGGTTATCGATCGTGAGGTTGTCAACGCCGGTGGCAAGTATTGCAAAGTGGCCACCCTTCAAGATGGAAAAGTCACGCAGCAGAACATTGTGGCAGTTCTTGAGGGCAATTGCTTTGTTGCCGACGCCAGCCTGCTCGGCGGTAAAACTGGCATAGTCGCCGCGATGTCCGCCTTGCCCAAACGAGAGTCCTTTGCCATGGATCAAGCCAGGTCCAAAGATGGAGAAATTGCTGATGCCCTCACCAAAGATGAGCGAATTATTCCAATGGTTGTGGCCATAGTCCTGGTAGCTTTCCCAGGGTTGGGCTGGCCCCGCTGGGTCGTACATGCCACCGTTGTACCCTGTGGCTTCGCCCGCCTTGGGCGAGTCCGCCGCGAGAATGGTGCAGCCCTGCGACAAGTAGAGAGCGACCTTCGAGCGTAGATGGATGGTAAAGCAGACATAAGTCCCGGCCGGAAAGACCAGCGTCCCGCCACCGGCGGAAGCCACCTCTTCGATAGCCCGGTTGATGGCAGGTGTATCCACCGTCTTACCGTCCCCAGTGGCACCGTAGCGCCGCACGTTGTAGAACTCCTCGGACGATGAGGGTGCCGGCATCTGGGCGAACGCAAGACGTCCCGATGCGGCAGATGCGAGGGCGAGAGGCGAGAGTCTGAGGAGATCGCGGCGAAACATTCAAGCACCTCGAAGATGTGTGTCTGAACCACTCGGCGATCCGCCCGGCTGGATCGTATGCACGCCAGGTCAGCAGAAGCTCCCACCATTTTCAGGCAGGCGACAACGCTGTCACGCTTTGCCCAAGGAACTGTACAGGGAATGAGTTGACAGAGTCAATTTGGGGAATGTCTCGGACGCTTTTTATAGCGGTCTCAAGGGGTGCCTGCAGGGCATCGAGCAAACATCAATGAAATAAGCCTTGACAGCAGCCCAGCAGAATCTGTACGGTTTTGCGGTCACCCGTCCTGACATCGTTGTCATCGAGTAACGATCACGAGAGGGACTACTGATGAACTCATGATCTAGCGGGACAGGCTTTAATTCCTACGGGAGGATTCACAATGCAAGTCACAACACTTCTGGCCGACCGTCGTATGTCTGTTTCATGGCCGCTCGAAATCGAACTCAAAGCAACTGCGCCAGCTACGCTGCTGAAAAAAGTTGTGGTGGAGAGCTTGCGTACCCTGCTCCTGTGTTTCTCGGTATTTTTGTTCGCCACAGCGGCTGAAGCCCAGACAACCGGTTCGGGCAGTATTCAGGGCACCGTTACTGATCCTTCAGGAGCCTTGATTCCCGACGCGTCCGTCAAGCTAGTGGAATCTTCAACCCAGGTTTCGCTCACCACAAAAACCAGTTCCGGTGGCGCTTACGCTTTCCCGAACATCAATGTCGGAACTTACACCGTTACTATCAGTGCGCCTAATTTCGAGACTTATATCTCTACTGGCAATGTCTTGGAAGTTGGTAGCAGTATTGCCATCAATGCGAAGATGACGGTTGGCAGCGCTGATATCAAAGTTCAAGTTCAAACCGAGGGAGCAGCATTACAAACGGAAGACGCGTCGTTCAAGCAGACAGTGGATAGCACTGAATTGACTGAGATGCCACTCAACGGCCGAACCATGACCAGTCTCATATCTTTAGTAGGGGGCACACAGAGCGCAACCCCCGGTGACGCGAGCGGAAGTAAATATCCCACCCAGTCCACGGGCATATCTATTGCTGGGGCGCAGGGGAATGCGGTGAGCTACCGACTGGATGGCGGCGACAATAATGACTATATGGGCGGGGGTAACGGGCCGCTGCCGTTCCCCGACGCGATCGGTCAATTCAGCGTGGAGACGGCGGCGCTGGGCGCTCAGGATGGTAGTCAGGCCGGTGGGCTGGTAAACATTGTCACTAAGTCGGGTACAAACATATACCATGGCTCGGCATTTGAGTTCATGCGAAACAACTATCTGGATGCGACCAACTTCTTTGCTACCGGGAAAGATACTCTGCACCAGAACCAGTATGGCGGCACTCTCGGCGGCCCTGTCCGCATACCGAAGCTCTTCGATGGACGCAACAAGCTGTTCTTCTTCGCCGCATACCAGCACACAAAAGCCGATTCGGCTAGCGCGACGCAAAGGGCTTACGTGCCCACCGCAGCCAACTTGGCGGGAGACTTTTCCGTCACCGACCCGCCGCCCGGCAGCACAGGCATTCTATGTAACTCAGCCGTGCAGCTTTACGATCCAATTACCCATGCCATGCTCCCTGGCAATAAATACAACCAGCCCGGCGGCCCCGCGCTTCCACAATGGAACGCAGCGGCGCTAGCGCTAATCAAGCAACTCCCTGCCATCAATCCTGCAGTCGACGTGAACAACTGCGGCCTCGTCACTTACTCCATCCCAAGCATCAGCTTCGACAGCGCGTTCGATACCCGGGTTGATTACACAATCGGCAAAAAAGACAACATATATGCGCGGTATTTCCTGGATAGCAATCAGATTCCGTCCTTCTATTCCCCAACGAACATCCTGCTCACGTCACAATCTGGCAACCCTGAGATACGTTGGCAAACGATCACGATTGGGGAGAATCACATCTTTAACTCCAGTCTTGTAAATACTGTCCACCTTACCGGAGTGCGCCGCCAACTTACTCGCGGTTTCAATGCTGCTACCCCCAACGCCTCCGCCTTCGGGATCAAAGATTTTCAAGCTGTTCCGAGCGGCATCTGGATCAATTGCTCATCGACTAGCGGAAACCATTGCAACACAATCGGAGGCGGCAGCAATCTGCTGGCCGTGATCAATGACAATATCCCGATCGATATTGCAGATGACGTTACCTGGATACTTGGCAAGCACCAGTTCGTCTTCGGTGGATCATTCGTCCGGAACCAGCTGAATGTAAATAATGGCTATGAATCCAACGGCGATTTTACTGTCAACGGACAGTACAGTGGCGCAGATGGCAATCTGGATCTTCTTGAAGGAGCCTTGAGCGGCTTCGGTCAAAGCTTGCCGCAGCAGAATGCGCTGCGTGGATCGATTCCGACGCTGTATGCGCAGGACACTTTCCATGCTACGACTAAGCTAACCGTGACCGCCGGCATTCGTTGGGCGCCGCTTTACTTTCCGCATGATTATTTCCACCGCGGATCCGTGTTCAACATGACGGCATTCCTGGCCAATCAGCACAGCACCGTCTACCCGAACGCCCCAGCTGGAACGTTTTACTACGGAGACCCGGGCGTCAACCCCTCGTTCACGGGAAGTACGCCGCTCGAATTCAATCCGAACATTGCCGCGGCTTACGATATTTTTGGGAATGGCAAGACTGTGTTTCGCGCAGGTGCCTCGTACGCGTACGATCAACCCAACTTTTTTGTCCAGCAGCGCGTCCAGCAGAATCCGCCATTCTCCGCCCTAGTGTCTCCGAACACCACCGCAGAGATGTGTTTGAGCGATCCCTGGCTCATTGGTGGCACGGGCAATCTTGGTTGTGGCCAGACCGGCGGAACCGACGTCGATCCGTTCCCCTTCAATCCGAAAAGTTTTACTTTCCCGCAACAGGCTCAGTTTATTGTCTTACAGCCCACGTACAAAATGCCCGATACCATGCAATGGACAGCCAGTATTCAGCGGGAACTCCCACGTGGGTGGAATCTCCAAATCTTTTATACTGGCAACCGTACGCAGCATCAGCTTACCGGCATGCCATTAAACCCGGCCATTTACACCCCCGGAGTCTGGGGGCCAGGTGGAACGGGTTGCGGGCCAGTCGTCACCACCGGGCCGGCTGCAATTGCGGTATATGGGAGAAGCGGCGGCGGTGGACCGGTCGGAACGCCTTGTTCTGTCACTAACGCTAACCTGACCACAGCCTTAAAGAATGCCGGTGCTAAGCTTAACCAGCAAGCACGCCTCGCTCTCACTGAGGCCAATCCGTCCCAGGGAAATTATTATAGTGGCGGCAGTGGCGGCTCACTTATCGAGACCAACAATGCTTACGGCAACTATAACGGCGTAACCGTAACGGCGCAGCATCGCTTTTCTACGACGTTCAACTTAGTGACAAATTACACATGGTCGAAGTGCCTGAACGACGCCGACCCGCAAGGCGATATCAGCGGCGGCCAGTTCTCCAATCCCAGTAATCCGAGTCTTGATTACGGCCGCTGCGGCTCGGATATTCGCAATAACTTCAACACCTATCTTGTTCTTAAGAGCAAGTTCCCCTTTCAGGGCATTGGTAGCTATCTCGTGAACAACTGGGAGTTTGCTCCTTTGGTCCGTCTTGTGAGCGGCACGCCCTTCACAGTCTCGCAGAACGTAGACGAATCGTTCACCGGCAACGGCGGCGACCGCCCCAACCTGGTGCCCGGTGTTCCGATATACAACAAAACGAAGATATTATCGGATCCTTCGTCAAACTATTCAGACCGTTCCTATCTGAATCAGAACGCCTTCACAGCCAATCTCGCGCCGGGAACCCAGGGTACAGCTAGTAGGAACGAGTTTTCCAACCCAATTTATTTCCAAAACGATGCCCAGATTTCTCGCATATTCCCCATCCATGAGAAATACAACCTGGATCTTCGATTCGAAGCATATAACTTGCTCAACCACCCGTCGTTCAATAGCGGCAACAATGGCGCTAACGTTAGCAATGGCCTCGTAACCTTCAACGGAAGTGGCTCAAAATTTGGTGAAATTGCAGGTACTTCGGTTGGTGCCAGAGTCTTTCAAGGCGCCGTAAAGGTCTTCTTCTAACTGGATCGTCGCTTTCGGCAATGTGGGACCGTCAAAGAGAACGGTTCGGGTGTGGACTGGAACCAGGCTACCGCCTGTTGCGCCAAGTATCAGTTCGCGGGCCACAACGGTTGGCGCCTCCCCACAGGGGGAGTTACAGAGGATCTCCGCAGTTGTTCTTGCTCAGTGATTGCACAGCGTTCACTAACTTGCTCTAGTCCTCTGTAGACTCCCCCGGCGTATCCACATCCCGCTCCGCCTTCTCAACCGCACTCTCCCCCGCAATCTCCGCCGGAGCAAACCCATGCGGTGCACTCGGCACCGCCCCCAAACCCTGCCCCATACCCTCGCCCGCCGACCCCATTGTCTGCCCCTTCATCGCGCCCGTCACCGACGCATCCATCATCATCTCCGCCAGATGCCGCGTCGCCTTATCCAGCCGCTCAATTGCCCGCCGGATGATCTTGTAATCGCCCCCCTGCACCGACGCCTTTAGCTCATCCAGCCCCGCCTTGATCTTTTCGTGCTCATCAAAGCTCAGCTGGTCCCACGCCGGATTGTGCTTCGCCTTCCCGATCGCCTCCTCGATCGTCTGCGCCTCGTTCTTGGCCTCGATCACCTGTCGCTCGTTGATATCCTGCTCCGCGTTATCAAAGGATGCCAAGATCATGGTCTCCACTTGCTCATCGGTTAGCCCGTACGTTGGTTTCACGTCGATCTCGGCTTCCTTACCGCTCCGCTGCTCCCGCGCCGAGACCTTCAGAATTCCATTCGCATCGATCAAAAACCGCACCTCGATCCGCGGCAACCCCGCCACCATCGGCGGTATCCCCTTCAGGTCGAACCGCGCCAGCGACCGGCAATCCTTCGCCAGTTCCCGCTCTCCCTGCACCACGTGGATCGCCACGTTCGTCTGCCCATCCACCCCCGTCGTAAAGTGCTCCGTCGCGCTCGCCGGAATGGTCGAGTTCCGCTCGATAATCTTCGCCACCACGCCCCCCAGCGCCTCAATGCCCAGCGACAGCGGCGTCACATCCAGCAGCAGCAAGTCCTCGAGCGCCGACCCACTCGCAGCCGAGCCTGAAAGGATCTGCGCCTGCACCGCCGCCCC
>CAXSDM010000003.1:51552-57008 GCA_964235575.1 uncultured Acidobacteriaceae bacterium
AGCCTGCACCACCTCCGCATTCCCGCGCACGGCTTGCGCTGTCTCTGGCCCGTGGTCGCCCTGAATATCATCGAGCGCAATCGCAATCAGCAGGTTGTCGATATCATCCCCACCCAGGTACGTATCCCCGCCCGTCGAGATCACCTCGAAGATTCCCTCGTGCAGCTTCAAGATGGAGATATCAAACGTCCCCCCGCCCAGGTCATATACGGCGATCACCCCGTCCTTCTGCTTGTCCAGCCCATACGCCAGCGCCGCCGCGGTCGGCTCGTTCACCAGCCGCAGCACCTCCAGCCCCGCAATCCGCCCCGCATCCTTCGTCGCCTGCCGCTGGGCATCGTTGAAGTACGCCGGAACCGTAATCACCGCCCGCGACACCGCCGTCCCCAAAAACCGCTCCGCGTTCTTCTTCAGCTGCTGCAGCACATATGCCGAAATCTCCGGAGGCGTCAGCGTCAGCCCACCCACATTCAGCCGCAGCACCTCCCCGGCCTTCGCGCCCTCCGCCAGCCGAAACGGAAACAGCTTCAGCTCCTCCTCGACATCCTCCAAATCCCGCCCCATCAGCCGCTTGGCAGAGTACACCGCCGACCCCGCATCCGACAGCAACGTCCCGTGCGCCGCGTTGCCCACCGCCACGCCCTCGTCCGTCCACCCCACCACCGAAGGCACCAGGCGCTCCCCATCCTCGCCCGGAATCACCACCGGTGTGTCGCCCTCCATGTACGCCACCAGCGAGTTCGTGGTGCCCAGGTCGATGCCGACCACAACGTTGCGCGACTCTGTCATAACTTGCTGAACCTCTTCCCCTTCGATGCGTCCGTCCAATGCTTCGGCTCTATGCAGGCTCGTGCTACCGTTCGTCATGGCCCTCAACCCCTACGCCAGCTTCCTCGCCGACCAGAACCCCCGCGCTGTCCTCGCCGCCTCGCCCGGTCTCGTCCACCAGGCCTGCTGCCGGCTCACCCCGGAGCAGATCGCCGCCCCCATCGCCCTCGGAAAGTGGAGCCCCTGCCAAATCGTCGCGCACCTCGCCGACTGCGAGCTCGTCCACAGCTTCCGCCTCCGCCAGACCCTCGCCGAGGTTAACCCCGTCGTCCAGCCCTTCGACCAGGACCTCTGGGCCATGCGCTACGCCGCCTACACCCTGCCCGCCGCGCTCGAGCTCTTCCGCGCCGCACGCGACTGGAACTTGAAGCTCATCGGCAGCTGCAGCCGGGCCGACTTCCTTCGCGAGCTGACCCATCCCGAGCGCGGCACCATGACTCTTGAGGTCCTCCTAGAAACCATGGCCGGCCACGATCTGAACCATTTCGCCCAACTCCAGCAAATCACCCCCGGCTAAACTCACTTCCCCACCTCAGACGATAAGACCGTCTGAGATGGGGCACCCGGATAAGTATGCCGCCTGGAAGGACAAGTCACACCGGCTTAACCCAGCAACACCGCCGGCTGAAACCTGCACCTCTACTCCAGCGTCGCCGTCACATCCCGCACTAAATTGCGCAGGTAACTCCGCTTATTCAAGAGCGTCACCATCCCATCCCGCGCCGCAGCCTGGCCCGCCGCATCCCCTGCATCCAAAGCCCTATCCCACTGCCCCCAGAAAGCCTCCAGCTGCACCTGCGTCTCTGCCATCATCCCCTGAAAGTTCGCCGCGGCCGACTCCAGGTCCCTCCGCAGCGCCGGGTCCGCCTCATCCCCAAACTCCTTCGCCGCCTTCATCTCCATCAGCTGCATGTTCAGCTCAAACACCTCTTCGAGCAGCTCCGGAGGAATCAGCTGTTTCTTCTCCGTGCCACTTGCCCGCGCCGCCTCGGTCGCCGCCTTCGATTGCTCCTCGAGCTCCACCCCTTCGAGCCCCAGCAGATATTGCGTCCGCGCAATCGGATCCTTCAGCGTCCGATACGCGTCATTCAGATCCGAAGCCTGCGCCAGCGCCGCCTCCTGTTCCGCCGCCGGCCGCGACGCAAACCGATCCGGATGCAGCCTCCGCGACTGCGCATAGAACGCCTTCTCCAGCGCCGCCGTATCAATCTGCAAGTGACGTGGAAGCGAAAACACCTCGAAGTAATCTGCCATGGCCTAAGCTTATCCTTCGCAAGCGCATGCCTGAACCACCCGGCAAACGGTCCGGTCAGCGCGAGCGATACAGCCGGATAAATGTATCCCGCGGCAAGCCATCCCGCCGCGCCGTCCGCAGCACCGCCGCCGCCTCACTCTCGCTCATCCCGTCCCCCAGCGCCACAAAGTACGGGGAGCGACCCGCCGGCGCAAACACCTTCGGCGCCAGGCCCGGATGCAGCCGCGCGATCGTGGCCGCCTTCGCCGCCGCCTGCCCTTCGTGCAGATACGTGTACGCAATCACATGCCAGCCCGGCTGCATCCTCCCCGCAGCCGTTGGCACCGGACGAGCTTTACTCCCCACCGCGCCCGCCTTGCCGGCCTCCGCTGGCTCCGCCGCAAACGGCTGCGTCGGCGCAGGCACCGCGGCCATCCCTGGCGGCTCCACCACCGGAGCGCGTCTCGCAAAAAACCACATCAGCAGCACCGCCATCACCGCCACCGCGCCCACCAGGAACAAGCTCCCCGGAACTCCATCCCGCGATACCGTAGTCGTCACCAGCCGGCGCAGATGCAGCCGCCGCGTCGTCGCGCGGACCTCCGGCTCAACCCGCACCCTAGCCCCGATCTCAGGAATGCGAGCCTCCACTCTCGCCGCCGCCGCAGGCAGGTTCATCGCCGCCAGCCGCTCCGGCACGATCTTCCCCAGCACCTCTGCCGGCACGAGAGGCTTCTCGGCTGGCACCACTGGCTTCTCCGCCGGCGCATGCAGCGCACGCTCCATCTCCGCCAAACCCCACGTTCCATCCACCCCATGCCGGATCGCTTGGTCGAACGGCGCAGGCATACGAAGCGCCGACGTCCACTCCCGCTCGAGCGTCAGACACTGCATCAGCAGCACTGCCAGGTCCTGCACATCCCTCCGCCGAACCTCGTCGCACAACGTCTGCGGATTGAACTCCGCGTCCACCACGCAAGCGCGCACGCAGTCGCTGCGCAGCTTCACCACCTCGCCCCGGGCCACAACGCTGGCCGGCTCGATATGCTCATGGACCAGCCCAATCGCATGCAGCGCCCCCAGCGCCGCCATCACGCTGGTCGCCACCTGCATCGTCTCCGCCGCCGTCAGCGGACGCTCCTCCAAAATCTCCGCCAGGCTGCCATCGGTTGCCTCCATCAGCGCATACGTCAGTGGAACTCCATCAAACGTCGTCGCGCCAAACGTCTTGATCTCTACCAGGTTCGGCTGCTGCACCTCCGACACCTGCCGCCATCGCTCTAGCATCTCGTGTTCATCGTTCAGCGACTCGGTTATCCGAATCACATCCGCCGCTCCGTCCTCCGCGGACGTCTGGAAAAAAGCACTTCGCCCCTCCGGCCGAAGCAGCTTCTTCAGCGGATACGCCTCCGCAATTACTTGTCCTTCGTAGTCGTTCCAAAGCTTCACAGGGGCATCCGATCCGGTTCTCTTGATGAACGAACATCCTGCAGCGCCACTCGCGTTGAAAGGCACCCAGAAGGCAACAGTCATTAGGAAATACATTAACCGCAACCATTATCCATCATGAAAACAGAGCAAATTTTGCCGCTGTGCAAAGCAGGATTTTCACTCAAGCACGGAAGCCGTTGAGCGCATCTCATCTCGCGTACTGGGAAAGAGAGCATTCATGAGCATCTTCGGCAACAGTGAACCCAGCGCAAGCGACCGCATCAGCGTTATCGCCCAGGTACGCGCCAAAAGCGGGCATGAAGACGAAGTACGCAGCCTGCTCGAAAAGCTCGTCCAGCCCTCGCAGAAGGAAGCCGGTTGCCTGACCTACCACGTACTCGAGGACAAGCACTACCCCGGAAGCTTCTTCACCTATGAAGAGTGGAAATCGGAAGACTTTCTCGAAGAGCATCTTCGCATCAACAAAGAAGGCCTCAACAAAGTAAAGGCTCTCTTGCGGGGGGACCTTCGCATAAACGTCCTCAAGACGCTTGCCTGAATCTTTCTAAAAGATCGATCCACGCCGTGAAGTTCAGTCAGCCGTTCGTCCTTATATAGCCGTCATTCTGGCCAAGTTAGATTGACGGCTGTTGTACCTACCTACCTGCAAACGGATGTCGAATTAAGCTGAGAAGCTAGATCCACACCCGCAGCTTTTGGTCGAGTTCGGATTAATAAAGTTGAACCCCTGCCGCATCAGCGTCTCTTCGAAATCCAGCACCATTCCCGCCAGGTACAGGAACGATTTCGGATCCACAAACAAACGCACCGGCTTCCCGCCCGACGGATCGTTCGCCGTCTCTAATCCCGCGCCAAACACAAATGTCCGGTCCCGCTCCCGCGGCTTCGTATCGAAACGAATGCTATAAGAGAGCCCCGAACATCCCCCCCCGGTAATCCCCACGCGCAGTCCGCCATCCTCCGGGGACACGCCTTCCTTAGCCATCGCGATCCGAATTCGCTTCAACGCGCTCTTCGTAATTTCGACCGCCTGCTTCGCCCGCGGCGCCTGCCCCTCCGCGGTCACCAGCGTCATTCCCTCCCGGGGATTCTTGCCGGCATCCGGCCTTGGCGCATCCCGCTCAGCCGCGGTTTGTAGCGTAACCATACTCATCAAGACTTTCTCAACCCCAAGCCGCCCGTCCCGCCTAGCGAAAACGGACGGACAGCCAACAGCCACAGGACCTTAGTGAGCCGCGACCGCAAGCCCGGCGGATTCCGTCTCAGCAACCTGATTCTTCTTCTTCCAGTCCCCGATCGCCGCACGAATCGCATCCTCGGCCAGCACCGAGCAGTGAATCTTCACCGGTGGAAGCGCAAGCTCCTTCACAATATCGGTATTCGAGATCGTCAGCGCCTCCGACACCGTCTTGCCCTTCACCCACTCGGTCGCCAGCGAACTCGAAGCAATCGCCGAACCGCACCCAAACGTCTTGAACTTCGCATCCTCAATCACCTGCGTCTCCGGATTGACCCGGATCTGCAGACGCATCACGTCGCCGCACTCGGGCGCACCCACCAGCCCCGTCCCAACCTCATCGGAAGACTTGTCCAGCTGACCAACGTTGCGGGGATTGCTGTAATGATCGACGACCTTGTCGCTGTATGCCATGGGAGATCTCCTGAACTGTTCTTTTGATGATACTCCGGCCCGGATGGGTGCGCCAGCGATCGCCTGCCGGGTCCACGCACCCATTTCGGACGATACGAAAAGTAACTCCGGCAGCGATATCAACCTACGCTCATGTCTGTTACTAAGTAAGTCTTACGTAACTCGGATGAGAAGCGTGAAATTTTTACTTGCGGCGCCCATCCATACCGGCTAGAGTACGTCTTAAGTTGTAAGACACGCACATCCGTTGTACGAAAACTTGGTACGAAAAACTAGGAGCCATCATGCTGA
>CAXSDM010000004.1:0-29303 GCA_964235575.1 uncultured Acidobacteriaceae bacterium
AAAGTCCGCGGTCGAGCCAGTCTGCTTCAGCTCGCCATTTAACCGGGTCGTCACCATAACCGCCGCGCCGTACGCCGGATCGATCTCGTCCGAGACGATCGGACCGGTCGGGCAAAAAGTATCGAACCCCTTGCCGCGGGTCCACTGCCCGTCGGATTTCTGCAGATCGCGGGCCGTGACATCGTTCACCAGCGTATAGCCGCGAATGTATGGCTTAACATCTTCTTCCGCACCCAGATTGCGGCAGCGGCGGCCCATCACGATGGCCAGCTCGCCTTCAAAATCGACACGCCTGGAGTTCGCAGGCATCCGCACCGTACCTTGCGGGCCGAGCAGCGATGACGGCGGCTTGAGAAAAATCAGCGGCTCCTTCGGAACTTCGTTGCCGAGTTCTGCGGCGTGATCGCGATAGTTGCGGCCAACGCAGATAATTTTTGACGGACACACGGGCGGCAAAAGCGTGAAGCGGTCCAGCGGCGCAGGGTGGAAGTCAGCCCCAGCCTGGGTCAAGGCCGGCAGGTCCTCTTCCGGCGCGGGCTTCGATTCCACGGCCCAGAGCTCCCCTTCGCGGTCCTCGACCGAGACATACACCGGACCTCCCGGAAGTGCGATCTTCGCATAACGCATAGCTGCTGTCCTCTCTGGATTACGGCCGCGGTGTTTCGTGAACATCAACGCTTGGGCCACTCTCGTTGCCGCGTTGATCGACCGCGGTGACGCGATACGTGTAGGTTTGCCCGGCCTCAATCTTCAGGTCCCGGAAGGCGGATGCGGACACCGGGTCGGCGTTGATGCGGCGGAACTCCCCTTGCCCGGTGCGGCGATACAGATTGTAGCCGAGTAAGTCAGGCTCGGCGTTCGGCTCCCAGGAGAGATCGATGGCCAGCGGCGCGCCGAAGCCCTCGCCGGGAACGGCGACCAGGCCAGCGGGCGCCTGCGGCGGAAAGACATCGCGGAAGGTGAACGTGGACGGGGCTGACGGCAGTCCGCGCAGCTCGAGCGCATGTCCGGAGACCGTTACGTCCATCACCCACTGGGCGACATAGGTGTAGGTATCCGCGTGGACGACGGTCGGATCGAGGAGGCCATCGGCCGCGACCGAGCCAGCCCGCGGGGTACTGCGGAGAATCACCTCGCCGGAGGCCGGCTTCGCAGCGCGAAAGGACGTACCGGCCGGCTTCGGTGCAGAGGGTTTGGCAGATCCGTCCGCGGGCGAGAGCAGGTTACGCCTCAGCTCCATCAACGCGGCAGCCGGGGCAGCCACTGCCGGCCAGCGGACCAAAACGGCGTTTCTCCGGGCAGAGAGCGTCAGGAGCCCTACCGGTGGGGGGGCCTCGCCGGCCGGCGCAAACACGGGGTCCGACTCCCCGGCGGAGCGGCCCTTCGCATTCTGCAGCTCCACCCGGTACAGCAGCAGCCGCGGAGGGCCGGAGGAGAGATCGGCAGGCATTTGGTCGGTGACCGAGGACGGGCCGGGAACCACGGCAACTCTCTGAACGGGCACACATCCGCCTTTGGGCGGCAGCTCCCGGCAAAGCACCGCGGTCGTCTGCCCTTTGATGCGGTCTCCATCGGTGGTATTGAGCGGGCTGGTCCAGGAGACCCGCACCCCGTTCCCGACACGCGCCGCGGCGAGTCCACCTGCCAGCTCCGGCAAGTGCAGCGACGGAGGATGCGGCGGTCCCGGGCTGGCGCAGCCAAGCAGGCAGAGCAGCGGCAGCATCGGGCGCAGAGGCGATAAGCGGAGCATCCAGATCAGGCTAGCATTCGTAACCTTTCACACAGGATTACCGCGTGTGAGAAGCGGTGCGAAGCGAAATCCAGGGACAAGAAGAAATCCCACAAAGCACTGCAACGTTCCGTGCGGCCAACACATCTGTTTATGGTATGAAAAGTCCTACGAGTCGAGCACCGTTTTCCATCCCGGACGCCCCGATGCCTGCCCATCCGCTTCCGGAAGTTCCGCAGGAACTCTCCAATCTCGCCATTGACGGGGAGGCCGCTGAATCGTTCATCGCCGAAAAGCGAATCGGCGAACGCATCAAGTTCCTGCGACTGAAGAAATCGATGGGTCTGGTTGAGTTGGGCCGCCACACCGGCCTCTCGGCCAGCTTCCTTTCGCAGCTTGAAACCGGGCGCGTGGTGCCCACGCTGCGCAATCTGGCCCGCATCGCCATGGTCTTCTCGAAAGACCTTAGCTACTTCTTCGATCCGGAGCCGCAGACGCTCTTTCGCGTGCACCGCAGCAAGAATCGGGTGCGGTTGCCGCAGTCCGGCGTAGCCGACCCTACTTACTTCTTCGAGAGCCTCGGCTATCTCGTTCCGGATCGGCAACTCGATCCATACCTTGCCGAGTTCCTGCCCAACAAGCGCGATCAGCAGCCCCGCTCGCACCAGCACGTCGGCGCGGAGTTCCTGTATCTGCTTACCGGTCAACTGGACGTCCAACACGGCGAAGTCACGCACCACATTGAGGCTGGCGACTCCGCCTACTTCGACGCCAATACCATCCACAGTTACGCCTGCAGCGGCGACGCCCCTGCAACCGCGTTAATCGTGACGCTGCAGCAGCCGGTTGCTCCGCAGGTCCACACACGTGGAAGCGTTCTACCCGCAGTACGCGCGCGGACCAACAGCTTGATCAATGGCATGCTGGGTTCGCTTCCGGAGTCTCCGGTTGGCAAAAAGTCAATGCAGTAGAGTTGTCGATTGAACCTCAAACGCTGCCGCCCGCCTGACCTTCCAGGCGGGTTTTTCGTGCGTGAAAATACACTCATACCGTGCGCTTACCTGGCCGATGATCGTAGGTATCTCCGTCTACCTCGCGCGAAGTGAAGTGGCTGGTTCGCTTCCACAACAATCGGAACAGGGCATCGGCCTCCTGCGATTCTGGATCCCTCTCGAGGAAAACGCGATGCCCTTGCCCAAGCGTCTGCGCGGCAGCCGTCAACAAAGCCAGCCTCGCCGGAATGAGCGCCGCGGCAGCGCCAAAGTAGCGAAACTCTTCGCACACCAGCACACGGCCGTTCTTGTAGAAGGGATAGCGGCCGAGATCGCGCAGTTGATGCCGCTCATCCTGATGCAGCGCGGAGAGTCCACGATGAGCCGCCCGTCCCAGCTGCTGATGAAACTCGTAGATGCAGTCCGGGCGCGCGGTAAACAGGCTCTCCGGCGCAAAGTAATCCCGCGCTTCAATCCCTTCGGCAACGATCGCGGCGTAAATCACAGCACCCAGCGGGTACCCGTCCGTCTGCGCGAGCGCATGGCTGGTGATGCCGAGGATGCGGTCTCCGGGCTGGGCGGTTCGGCGGATAGCCGGCTTGCAGATGGCCAGGGTGAGCAGAGGACGTTCGCCGGGCAGAGGCTCGATCGCGCACGGCGCACCGCCTCGATCAGAGGTGAGCTTATACAGGTACGTTCGCCGCGAAGAAGCCATGAGCTACAGGTTGGACTCCACCGGCATCGCTACGGGCTTGCCTTTGTCGTTTAGTGCGATGGTGGCCGCCGGAACCTGATGATCGTGCGTAAACAGCACCAGCCACTGCTCGGGAATGGCTTTGGCAAGGAAGCGTTTGCGCTCGGCAATGCAGGTGAGCGGGTCGAGATCGTAGCCCATGACCCAGGTTGGATCCAGATGATGCGTTGTGGGGTAAAGATCGCCGATGTAGCAGGCATGGCGATCGCCGGACGCGATGTGGACGCCTAACATATGCGCAGTGTGCCCCGGGAACTCCTCCAGCCAGATGCCGGGAACGATGGCCGGATCGCGCTGAAGGGACAGTCGATCGAACAGCGTCATCTGGCCGGAGGCGATGAGCGGGTCGTAGTTCGACGAGAGATAACTGACGCGGTCGCGATCGAGTTGCAAATGGCCATGCTCCACCTCGCCCCGATGAGCGAAGTAACGCGCGTTCGGAAACGTAGGCGTGATCGAGCCGTCAGGCTGCAGCGTCGTATTCCAGCCGCAGTGATCGAAGTGCAGATGCGTGTTGATCACATGCGTCACCTCTTCCGGGCGGATGCCGGCCGCGGCAAGCGACGCAGGCAGCTGTGCCTGGTTCTGGTGAATCTGGACCATCTTCTCCGATTGCTTGTTGCCGATACCGGTCTCAATCAGCACCGTCGCGGTACCGGTACGCACCACCGTTGTATTTAGCCCAAGCAGGATGCGATTCTCTTCATCCGGCACTGTACGCTTGGACCACAGCGTCTTCGGCACGACGCCGAACATTGCGCCGCCGTCCAGCAGGTACGTGCCGTCGCTGCACAGCGTCAGCTCGAAGTAGCCCAGAGCGAGGCGGCCGCGAACAAGATCGGGGGCGGACGTGCGCGCGGCCGGGTGCATGTCCAGTCGGATGTCAGCCAGGTGATGCGCGTTGGCAGCCAGCGGCTACTTGCCGAGCAGCACGGTCGACCGTGTGTCCGCCACTTCGATCAAGGAAGGCTCTGCGTAGGCCGGAGCCGGCGCCGCGGGGGAATTGCATTGCACAGCCGGGGCGGTGATCGAGGCCAGGTCGGTAGCAGTCGAGATCGAGGAGGACGCTGACGCGGATGCCATCGAAATGGCCGCCAGCAGCGCGGCCGCAGGCGAGAGAGTCTGTCCTCCGCTGTTGGTCGAGGCCTCCGTCAGGGCCGTTGCGGTCTGAGCCGGAGAGTAACCCTTTGAATCGGAATTCTGTACGCTCGAGAAGGCTGCCGCGACCCGGCTTTTGGTCTGGAAGCACTGCCGGCACAAGACAGGCCGGCCCTGCGTCGGCTTGAACGGAACCGTGGTGTCGACCCCGCACTCCGAACACTGGGTGCGGGTCTCGGTGCGCGCGAATCCTGCGGCCGGAACTCCGACGCCACTCGCCGCTCCTGCCAGACCGGAGCGCCGCGCTTTGCATGGCTTGCAGCGCTTCGGATCGTTTTTGAACTGCTTGTCATGGAAGAACAGCTGTTCCCCGGCGGTGAAGATAAATTCGCCCTGGCAATCGGAACAGATGAGTAGTCGGTCAACAAAGTGCGCATCCATAAGGCTTCCCCATGCGTGCAGAGAACGCTCGAAATCGCTCGCGGAGATGCGCGGCGATCGCCTTCTCTTGTGCAGGTCAACGGTGGGAGCCCGGTTGGATGTGTTCTTGCTGTCTACCTGAGAGATGCGTCGCACCGCAATCGATTGGAGAGGGCGCGCACATCGGGGACAGCGAGAGCCGGCCCAAACGGACCGGCTCTTCTTTCTCGCTACGAGCGGAAGCCGTCTACTGCGGCCGATCCTGCTCTTGCTACGGTTAATCCTGCGCCTAATCCTGCTCTTTACGAATCTTCTTACGGTTACGTTTTCGGGCCAGCGCCTCTTTCACGCGCTTCTTTTCGCCTGGCTTTAGGTAAAACGAATGACGTTTTACTTCTTTAATGATGTCTTCCGTCTGAACCTTGCGTTTGAAACGTCGCAGCGCGTTCTCAAGGGGCTCGCCCTCCTGAACTCGAATCTCTGCCAAAGAAATACACCTCACCATCGCGCCAACAGGCTTCAACAAGAATACGCTATACGATCGAAACTTACACAGAAATTTTACGAGACCGCGGCTGAATTCCGCTCATAGTGAAAGACGAACAAAAATTATGATACGCAGCTACAAAGGTGTGCGCCCAACCGTGCCGGCCAACTGTTACGTCGACCCCAGCGCGCAGGTCATCGGAGACGTTGTGCTGGGCGAGCAGGCCAGTATATGGATGAACGCCGTCGTGCGCGGGGATGTAAACGCCATTCGCATCGGCGCACGATCGAACGTGCAGGACTGTGCCGTCCTGCACGGGATGCGCGACCTGTATCCCGTTCACATAGGGGAGATGGTCACGATCGGCCACAATGCGACGGTGCACGGCTGCATTCTTGAAGACGAAGTTCTGGTCGGCATCGGAGCGGTCATTCTCAATGACGCGAGGATTGGGGCAGGTTCGATCGTCGCCGCAGGCGCGGTCATCCCGGAGCACACCGTCATTCCACCGCGGAGCCTGTTCGCCGGAGTTCCCGGAAAGATACGGCGGTCGCTCGATGCAGCGGATCGTGCGCTGATTCTTAAATATGCAGAGAATTATCTGGATTATGTGTCAATCTACTTAAAAGAAAACTGACGCGCGCGTTTGAAAGACGTCAGAGTCCTGACCTTTTCCGAGGTTTTGCTTGATGGGTTCCGTGCGGATACTGCCTCTGCTCTCAGCCGTCATGTTCTTGGCCGTGCGCGCCTCCGCGCCGGCACAAAGCCCAACGCCCGCCACCCCACTCCCGCAAGGCCCCCAGGCGCAGCAGGCCAACCCCCAGCAGAGTGGGCCGAAGCCGCTCAGAACTCGCTCGACGCTCGACCCCAATACGCAGCTCACTCCCCAGCAGCAGGAAGCGTTGCGGAACGGCAAGCTGGCCATCGTCAATGGTCGGCCCTATGAACAACCCACCAAGAAGATCATCTTCGACGACTACGTGAGTGACAGCTACGGTCTGCCGGCTGTGCTCCGTACCACGGTGCGCGCCCTTTACTCAGAGGCCAGAGACGCTCCCACGGGTTGGGGGACCGACTTCCCGGGGTTTATGCAGCGCTTCGGATCCAACGCCGGTCAGACCATCATCTCCGGCAACGTCCGCTATGCCATGGAGCTCACGTTCCATGAGGACCTCCGCTACATCGCCTGCCACAGATGCAGTGTTAAGGGAAAGATAGAGAACGCGCTACTGGCTGAGGTGACCGCGCGCCACGACAGCGACGGCCACCGCTTCTTTACGCTTACCCCAACCATCGCCGACTTCTCTGGTCCGATCTTCGCGCACACACTTTGGTACCCGGGCGGGGCAAACCCCGGGGCAGGAGCTGTCAGTGCGCGTTTAGCTTTCGCGACGCGGGTTGGCTCCCACCTGTTCCGGGAGTTCGTGCTGGAACGCCGGCATTCCAAAAAAACTGCGGAACAGTAAATCTCCGCTGCCGCTCTCACAACACGACTACTGGAGCGGCGGCGTGGCTTGCTGCTTCTCCTGCGCCTGCGTCGCCTGATCCTGATGCTTCAACGCGTTCGCCTGATCCTTCTGCGCCTTGGCGTTCTCGTTTGCAGCCTTTTCCGCATCTTTCTCCTGCTTACGCTGTTGCTTCATCTGCCTCTTGGTTAGCGGCGTAGTCGTGGTCGTCTGGGTGGTGGTTCCGGGAACAGTCGTCTGCTGGGTGGTCGTGGTGGTCTGCTGAGCGATGGCAACCGAAGTGGCTGCAGCAAAAACGAGGGGAAAGAAGAATCGCGTGGACTTGAGCACAATCATTCCTTACGGCGCAGAGGCGCCTTTTGGTCAGATGCACAGGAGAGGGGCGAGATGCACAGTGGTGCCGGCGGCAAGCCTCGGGAAGGCAGTACGTCGGACAACAACACAACTCAATCGGAGATGCCCTGTGAGGCCGTGAGATCGTGGTCACCCTCCGTTCTATCCGAGGTACAGCTGTTTGGCAAGTTCTCCTGGCTCCTGGATCCCTCGATCATATGTTTCGCTGACCCGCATCTGCTCTCATTCAGCTCTCCTTTACAGCTGACTGCGGCTGACCATCAAGGCCGAGGGCTAATTGACCTGGCCGACTGCGCTCGCTTCGTGCAATCCGCAACCCAGGTCAGCCTTCAGAAAGAATGCCGTTCGCAACAGGTGTCGAGTTATCTTGAACCGCTTCGTCCCTCGCTACAATCGTGCGATTCCCTCCGCTTCGTTTCGCCGCATACAAAGCCTGGTCCGCCGCGGCAATGAGTGAATCGGGAGTCGTCCAGCCTCCTGTTAGTCCCGTTGCGATACCGATGCTGACGGTCAGAACAGGGGCTACAGACGAGGCCCAGTGGGGCAGTTTGAGGGCTTCGATGGCTTGCCGTGCCTCCTCGCCAAGCTGCTTGGCATCAGTGCCAGAGGTTCCAGTGAGAATGACGGCGAACTCCTCGCCACCGCACCGCGCGGCTAGGTCCGGCTGCCGCCTGGCGATCCGCGCCAATTCAGCAGCCACACTCACCAGGTATTCGTCGCCTTTCTGGTGTCCCTGGGAATCGTTGAGTGCTTTGAAGCGATCCAGGTCCAACATCAGGAGAGAAACAGTGGAGCCAGTTCGTCTGATCCGCGTGCATTCCCGCTCCAGCGTCTGGTTGAACACACGCCGGTTAGCGAGTCCAGTCAGTGGATCGGTGAAGGAAAGCCGCTGCAATTCTTCATTTGCCCTGCGTAAATCGTGCGTTTTTTCGTCGACCATCCGCACCAGTTCACGCTCTCGCTTGTTCGCCCTCAACATGCGCCAGCGAACCACAGCCATGACGACCGAGGCGGGTATCAGAGCGCACGAGCCGATGAACCACCATGACAAGTACCACGGCGGGAGAATGACAAAGGGAAACTCGGCCCGGCGTTCACTCCATTCGCCGTCAGCGTCTTTCGCTTCCACCTCCAGCCGGTACGCTCCTGTGGCCAACTGGGCGAACTGCAGCTTTCGTTCGGAGGTCTCCGTCCACGCCGCAAGAGCGCCCTTTAGCCGGTAGCGAAAAAGAACCGCGTTCTGATTGCGAGCGCCTGGTGCTGCAAATTGGGCAATGAGAGAGTTGGACGGAGCGGCAAACGATGGTTGACTCAGACCGGACACATCCGTGTTTCCCATGGTAAGACGGGTGAACACGACCTCAGGCGGGCTGTCGAGTTCCTTGTGCAGGTTTGGCTGAAAGCGGGAAAGCCCTCCAGAGGTCCCGATCCACACAGTGCCGCCGGCCTGAGCGGCAAATCCGTTCAGGTCGCAGTCATCCCAGGCAAGCCCGTCGCGCATGTCATAGTGACTCCAGCGACTTCCGTCCCAGACGTCCACGCCACGCTCTGTGCCGGCCCACAGGCGGCCCTGCCTATCAAAGTTCAGGAAATAGACAATGCCGTTCGTCCCACGTCTTTGTACCCCCTTCTCGATCTGGATGCCGCCGGGAGAAAGATGCACACGGTCGATGCCGCCACCGGGGCGATACCCAACCCACATGACGCCGTCTGCGCCAGCTCCCAGCGAAGTCACCTCTCTCTCAGTCGAGTTATCGGGGGGGATTGCGTTCTTCCAGACGCTTCCCGCGTACAAGAAAAGTCCTCCAGCGCCGCCGGCCCAGAGGGTGCCGTCGCTTGCCTCGGCAATGGCCCAAAAACGATTTGCGGGCAGTTCCGCAACGCGCGTAAACCGCTGGTAGGGAGGCAGAGACACGAACAGCCCGGCTTCCGTAGCGGCCCAGAGCCTATGCAGACGATCGAAGCGCAAGATGTACGCGTCTTTGCTGGTAAGTCCCTGCTTTTCGCCGAACCATGTCACGCT
The DNA here is from genome assembly GCA_964235575.1 of uncultured Acidobacteriaceae bacterium. Taxonomy (GTDB): domain Bacteria; phylum Acidobacteriota; class Terriglobia; order Terriglobales; family Acidobacteriaceae; genus Edaphobacter. Next base: position 9,324 of record CAXSDM010000004.1, read on the forward strand.
GTTGTCAGCGGAATGAATGCGCGCCGCGCCATGGGCCTCTGTCCCCACCCAGAGGTCGCCGCCGGGCGCGATCTGGATGCTGTGGACAGGAGAACTCCCGAGACTTGCGACCTTTGTCCAGGCCAAAGCGAAACCTTGCGGCTGGCCACGAAACATTCCGCCTTCCGTACCCACCAACAAGGACCCGTCAGGGCGCGGCAGCACTTCGTACACTAGATCGCTGCCCAATCCCGTAGCGGTGGAAAAGCTTACCCACTGCCGGTAGCCGCGCCACTGGGCAAGCCCGCGACCGGCTAAGCCGATCCAGAGAGAGTGCTGGCGGTCCTCCAGGACGGAGTAAACGGCTCCGCGAAGACCGACGGAGCGATCGATCTTCTGCCAGCCGTTCTTGTCCCCGATCAGAAGTCCCTCCGCGGAAGGAAGCAGGATGCGTCCCTCGGTGTCGGTGGCGGCTATGCCCCCGAGGGCTTCGACAGGCACCGGAGAATCCGGTCTACGAAATTTGGTTTGGCCTGCCGGCAACTCAAACGCACCCAGTTTTCCCTCGCGCACCCAGAGGTTTCCATCGTGATCCTTTCGAATCGTGATGCACGCGCGTTCCGGCAGTCCAGCCTCTCTTCCGAAGACCGCCGTCCCACGAGGGTTCATGCGACAGAGCTGCAGCCCGCACCCGTACCAGACGGTATCTCCGTCCACAAGCACACCGAAAGCGCCGGTTCCCGTAACGCCCGACGGCTGAGGAATTGTTTGGACCTGAAATCCGTCGCTGTTCGGGACGGCCGAAAGCATCACCAAGCCAGTATCCGTACCAATATAGGTGTGACCTTTGCCATCCGACTGGATACCCTGCGCCCAGCTGACGGTTTTGAAAGCGACTTTCAGCTTTTCAAAGCGGTTTCCACGCAAGTGATAGAGTCCAAAGTTGCCGCCTGCAAGCAAAGAGCCGTCGGGAGCATCGCCCAAGCCGATGGCTGAGGTGGACGGGATGCCCTTATCCGGCCCGAATTCTTCAAAACGCTCGCCGTCGTAACGGAATATTCCGTTTTCTGTACTGACCCACAGGAAGCCACTGTGATCCTGATGAATCTCCCGGATCGTCAGGTTGGTAAGCCCTTCGCTGGCTCCGAAGTAGTGAAAGCTGTATTCCTGAGCGCGCAGAACTCCGCAAGCGAGTGCAAGCAGTGCTACGAAGAACGCGTTCCGGATAATGTTCACTGTTAATCCATATCGACACCTGGACCGTTTGCGTTATACGTCTTTCGTTGGAGGAACTTTCCGGTAAGGGTCACAAGCAAACGAGGAACGTGAACCAGACGAATGCATCATCTATTTTTCTACCTTGTTTGCAGCTGCAACACGCCCGTACCACAGGCCGGAATCCTTCACGGTTCGCGTCTGGTCTCGAAAGTCGACGTACGTCAAACCATAGCGTTCCGCGTATCCGTCCACCCATTCGAAATTATCCAAAAGGCTCCAGGCGTGAAAGGCGCGCACGCGAGCGCCATCCGCAATGGCCCGGGATAGCTCCCGTAACTCATCCCTGAAGAAAGCGATGCGGCGCGCATCGGGTACGCGGCCGTTCTGCCTGGCATAGGGAGTGTCGAGGTAGCTGCAGCCGCTCTCCGTGATTTCGATGATGGGGTGGTTGTAGTCGCGGCTGATTCGGCTGACCAGGTCATACATGCCTCGGGGCCACACCTCAAGCCCGCCATCCGTCAGTTCGCCTTCCGTGGGCATAACCGCATCAAGCTGGGTCCACGGGTCACCGCCATGGGCAGTGTCTTGCGTTTCCGTGGCGATCGTACCACTCGTGCCGCGCTGGGACGCACGCGAGTCCGAAACGATACGGCGCGTGTAGTAATGAAAACCAATCCAGTCCAGCGGCACCTTCATGATCGCGTCGTCACCGCTTCGAAAACCCATCTGCTCGTACGGAGTCGGCACGACAAACGCCTCGGGATACCGCCCATGGATGGCCGTCTCAAGAAAGTAGAGATTGTTGAAGGCGTGGTAGCGCTCGGCCGCGGCCCGGTCCTCAGAACTGTCCGTCTTTGGATAGGCCGGGGACATACCGTAAGCGCTGCCCACTGTGGCCTTTGCCGAGGCTGCCTTGATCGAGCGAAATGCCAGACCCTGCGCAAGATTGATGGTGTGCGCCGCCTTCAGAAAGTCCGTATAGACGGAGCGGCCAGGAGGAAAGGCGCCGACCCCGTAGCCAAGGTAAGCAACGGTCCACGGCATATTGAAAGGCGCCCAAACGGTAATGCGATCGCCCAGATGTTTGGCCAAAATGCCGGCGTAATCGGCAAAGTATCCGGCCAGATCCCGATTTGGCCACCCGCCCCGGTCTTCCAGTGCCTGGGGGAGATCCCAGTGATACAGAGTACAAAAAGGCCGTATGCCCGCCTCAAGTGCCGCATCGACAACACGGCTATAGTGGTCGAGTCCTTTTGGGTTTGGAGCACCGGTCCCACTTGGCTGAATGCGTGGCCACGAGATCGAGAAGCGATAGCTCTTCTGGTTGAGTTGTTTCAGAAGGGCAATGTCTTCAGGGTAGCGGTGATAGTGGTCGCAAGCGACGTCCGCCGTGGCAGAACCTTTAATCTTGCCCGGCGTATGAGAGAACCGATCCCAGATGGACTCGCCCTTGCCGTCCTCCTTCCAGGCACCCTCAACCTGGAAGGCAGCCGTGGCCATACCCCATAGAAAATCGGGTGGAAACACATCGGTGGGGAGGCCAGGTGCAAGCCGGGCTTGTGCCGCGCCGTTGTACGGAAGGAAGCCACTCGCGGTTGCAGCGATCGAGGATTGCAGAAAGGTACGGCGGTCCATAGCAGGCAGGGTCCTCTTCGTCAGATGGTATCTCTTCCGAGTCTGAAGAAGCGGACGTACCCTGTGCAAGGAAGAAGAGGGTGCTTGACAACCTGCCGTTACGGCCTAGAGATTGCGGAAATGTTTCTCCAGCGGGCATCCGCCACCGGCCTTGAGCTGTTAGATCTAACGGCGGCCCTACCACACCGAAACAGCCACAATCCGCGGAGCTCCCGCGATCCCGTTGACCACATCCGTGCTCAGAACCGCCTCAAAGTCATGATCCTTGAACCCTCTGCCGACCCGCCGCCGCAGCTGCTGCACGCCCTCGGGATTGCTCACAAACTCGCCCGCTGCCGCGGTCCCGCTCATGCCGATCCCCGCGATAATCATCTCCGGCTGGCCGGTCTGCTCGTTGTGCAGCCTTGCCACGATCGCATAGTCGCGGGTCACCGCGCGATACTGCCGTTTCAGGTCGAGCGACCAGTCCTTGAACCCGGGATTCTTTGTATCCGCAATCCAATAACGGTCCTCATCGCTCCCCGCGAAGTGGAAGCGCAGCGAATCCAGAGAGCGCATGGTCCACTGGTTGTCCAGTCCGCCGATCAAGATCGCCGGACCCTGGCGAAGGTCCTCAAGCGTAGTGGACACATTTGGCTTCGTCCGGTAATCCCGTTGATGGTTTGTCAGCACATTCGCAATATGCAGGGTCGCCTGCATGTCGGAGTAGACGACGTTCTGACCAAGAGCCTCGTAATCGAGGAAGGTCGGACCGTTTGCGTTAGTGCTTAGCCCGGATGAAGACACAGAGCCCGAGTTCGGAGCTTGAGGTTCGCCCAACGGACCGCGCTTTTGTCCCACATCCGTAGGAACACAAAAGAGAATAGAACGTTGGGAGGCCAGCATCGGAGCCCAAAGCTCGTCCATGCTGTTGGGACGCAGCCAGCTAATCGTGTATCCCGCGACCAAGGCGGCAAACACGATGCCAGCGATAGAAAGACTCCACCGCCTCTGAAAGCGCTCAGCGAAACGCCGGTTCCCCGGACGGATGGACTCCTCGACGCGCACAGAGGTAGGAGGGACTCCCATCGCACGCAGTTCTTCTACCTCGGCAGCCGAAGGCGGAATCGGGACCGCTATCCTGGGCAGTGCTCTGGCCCGAAACTCCGGAGCATACCGGCCAGGAAGCAGCTCAATGCGGATCTCCGCATCGTGTTCTTCATCATGATAGTACTGCGCGATGCGCTTCCGAATCTCCGCGATCGTGACCCGCACGATAGGGTCGACCGCCGTGTCGTAGTCCGCTGGACGATCAAAGACACGAACCCCGAGCAAGCGCTCCTTGAGAAACTCCCCACGCCCAGCCAACGTTTCTTCCACGATAAAACGAAGCAGAGGCGGGTAGCGGCGGCTGTTCTTAAAATGATGGCTCTCGAGCAGACGATGGAGTTGCTCACGAATCTGTCGGCGGTCCTCGTCACTGATGGGGAGAGGTGTCGGACTGCCTTCCTGCACTGTGTACATATCGCTACCTTCCAGGCTCACCGAAGCATAGTCGCAGCGACCAAACATTGGCAACCCGGCTTTTTACCTACTTTTACCTCCTCCAAAGTTGCAGTTTTGCCCCAAGATGCCTCTTTACCTTCCGCTCCATACCAGAACAACCCTATACGGCTCTCATTACGCACGCCTAGCATCCAGCCTGAAGCTAAACCATGAGCGTCCGGGCACCTTCCACAATGGAACCTGCCTGCTTATTCCAGAATCTCAGCCGTAAAAGGATGTAAGAAAACATGAAGAATCGAAACAAAAACTCTTTGACTTCAAGCACTGGCCAGTGCAAACCCAAGTGGAAGCAGCACCTGCGCCTCACCGGTCTTTCCTTAGCCGTCTGCTTCGCTACGCCGTTCCTCGCTGCGCAGTTGACCACCGCCGATATCCTGGGAACGGTCACCGATGCCACCGGCGCGGTCGTTCCCAACGCCAGCATCACCATTCTTAGCCTCGAAACCCACGAGCAGCGCACCGCCACCTCGAGCGCAAGCGGCGAGTTCCAGGTCACCCTGCTTCCCGTCGGTCACTATTCCATTACCGTCAAGGCACCCGGTTTCAAGACGGCCGATATCACGAACCTGGCGGTAGAGGCCGGCGACCGCGCGCGCGCCGACGCCCATCTCGAAACCGGCGGCGAGACCGAAGTTGTCAACGTCGAGGCGCAGACTCCGCTCCTGCAGGCCGACAACGCCACCGTGAGTTCTACCATCACCGCCGTCGCCGTGCAGGATCTTCCCCTGAACGGACGCAACTTCGTGCAGCTGGTGGCCCTGGTTCCGGGAGCCAACGAGGGTCAGGGTAACGGGCTTAGCAGCGGGGGCCGCCCGGACGATCGTCGCACCAACGCCGCCGGCCTCTCGGTCAATGGACAGGACTCAAGCCTTAATAACTGGGTGGTCGATGGTGTCGACGACAACGAACGCATCATCGGCACGATCGGCGTCAAGCCCAACGTTGAAGGGATTCAGGAGATCACGGTCGAGACCAACAGCTACGCCGCGGAGGCCGGACGCACCGCGGGTGGCGTCATCAACATCGTTACCCGCTCCGGCACCAATCAGTTCCATGGATCGGTGTATGAATACCTCCGCAACGATGCCCTGGATGCACGCAACTTCTTTCAGACCACCGGAAGAAAACCCGAACTTCGCCAAAACCAGTATGGCGGCAGCATCGGCGGCCCCATCTTTCGCGATCGGACCTTCTTCTTCTTCGACTATGAAGGATTCCGCCAGGTGACAGGCACCACGGACACGGGCACCGTGCCAACGCTTGCGGAGTACGACGACATCAACAGCCTGAACGGCGGTACGCCGCAGATGCTGCTCTCGAAGGCGAACGGCACGCTGACCGCCGCGGGAACACCCCTGGTCGGTCCGAATCTCGTCAACGGCATCAACCCGCTGATGCTGAATTATCTGAAACTCTTCCCTGCCCCAACGTGCGGAACTGCGCCGCTACCCGCTTGCCCCGGCGGCAACCCTCTCGTCAGCAACTACACCATCAGCCCGAACAAGACCCAAAACTACAACACCTACGATGCCAGGGTCGACCACAAGCTGAACGACCACAACCAGCTGTTTGGGCGCTTCTCCTACAACACGGTCGACACCTTTACGCCGGCTGCGTTTGGAACCGTAGGCGGAGTCGGGGTCAGCGGCGGCCGGTACAACTTCGATGGTCCCGCCACCAACGTGGCCCAGCAGTACGCTCTCGGGTATACGCATATCTTCTCCCCCTCGCTGCTGGTCGATCTCCGGGCGGCGTTCACACGGATCAACAACCTGTCGCTTCCGTTGAACTACGGCACCAACATCGATCAGACCATCGGCTTTCCCGCCAGCATGACCTCGTTCAGCCCGTTTGCCAACTCCCTGACGCCCATCTCCGTCGGGCCCTTCGGGGACATTGGCGACGGCGCGTACGTACCGCTGCAGGACATCGACAACACCTTCCAGTACAACGGCACGGTCAGCTGGACGAAAGGCAATCACAACATCAAGTTCGGAGCCAGCCTCATTCGCAGGCAGGCTCGGAACGTGCAAAGCGCCTCCGCGGTCGGAGCTTATAGCTTCAATCCTTCAAGCGACAACAATCCCAATCAGCTCACCCAGCAGAACAATCAGCTTGCCTCGGCGCTGGTCGGCGCCTTCACCAGCCAGAGCCGCAACTTCAACCTCTTCCCGCCCGACTATCGCAGCTGGGAGCCAAGCGGTTTCGTGCAGGATAGCTGGAAGGCAACCTCAAAGCTGACGCTGCTCCTCGGCCTTCGCTATGACCTGTACACGCCCTTCACCGAAGCCCATAACCATATCTCCAACTTCAACTACCTGCAGGCGCTCTCTTCAACGCCGGCCACGGTTTCGAGCGCGTTGCAGATCGCAGGCGTAAACGGCGTCAGCGCAACAGCCGGCATTCCCACCGACTACCGCAATGTCTCTCCCCGCGTCGGTTTCGCTTATTCGGCAACGCCCACCATCGTCATTCGCGGCGGCTATGGGCTGAGCTTCTTCCCCGACAACTACACCTCCAACGGAGACCTCAAAAATGCTCCGTTCACCTCGGTGTATGCGCCTTCCTGCCAGTCAACCATAGCGGTGCAGCTCGAAGCCTCGGTCCCGGGAGCGAGCGCAGGGCAAAACCCCGACTGCGCGACCCAGGGCCAGCCCGGACTCATCAACCAGGGAATCCCTGTTCCCGCACCGCCGACAGCCGCTCAACTTGCTAACCTGTCCACCATCCCAGGTCTTGGGTTTGTCGCCGAGGCAACAAACTTCCGCTCGTCGCTCATCCAGCAGTTCAACCTCCAGGTCGAGAAACAACTCGGCGCCAATGTCTTCACCATCGGGTATGTCGGCAACATCGGCCAGCATCTGCCGGAATCCATCGACAACATCAATCAGCCCCTGCCATTCAATGTAGTCACCAATCCGGCTGGTGCAACTCGTCCATTAGGCGCGCTACTTCCCAATCTGGGCGGCGTCAGCTACCTTGCCAGCGAGGGCATCTCAAATTACAACTCCCTGCAGACCTCCTTCCAACGTCGCTTCACCAAGGGTCTGGCGATCGACGCAAACTATACCTATGCCCGAGCGTTGAGCGATATCACTGGATTCTCCGAGCAGGGAGACCAGGGTTGGAGCCATGCTCTTCCCACGAACATTCCGAAAACCGAATATGGCAACTCGGAAGATGAGATCCAGAACCGCTTCGCGCTTTCGGTGAACTATCAGCTGCAGTATGGCAAGGAGTTCACTGGCATCAAAAAGGCCGCCCTCTCCGGATGGCAGACCAACATGATCGCCGTATGGCAAAGTGGAAAACCTTTCTCGATCATCAACAGCGGCTCCGGCGCGGATCAAGCGGTTGAGGCGGACGGCAACTTGCACGGGTACGGCAATCGCGCAGTTCCGCAAAACAGCGGCGGCAACGATCGTCCCAACACGATTGGCAATCCTCGCCTTGCGCACAAAACCCTCAGCGAGTTCTTCAACACCGCGGCTTTCGCCCCACAACCCCTTGGAACCATCGGGAACACCGAACGCAACTCGCTCTTCGGACCCCAGTTCCGCCACGTTGATCTATCCCTCTTCAAGAACTTCGCCATCATGGAACACGCGAACCTGCAGTTCCGCATCGAGGCATTCAACATCTCCAACACTCCGAACTTCTATATCGCCAATAACAACAGCGCCAATCAGTCCTTTGGCAATGCGTCTTTCGGAACTGTCTCGGCAACCGACCCTAATTACACTCCGAGGCAGTACCAATTCGCACTCAAGGCGCAGTTCTAACCCCGCACTTCCAGCGCCGCTGGTCCACTCATCTGGCACGGACCAGCGGCATCCTTACACTGCTACCTTTTCCGCAAGCTCACATTGTTGGGCTACTGCCTACTCTTGACCTTCACGGACCAGAAAGAGCCTATGACCGCCTCCTTCTCAAGACGCGCCCTGGCCCGCATGCTCGGCGGCGCTTCCGCTGCCCTCTCGCTGCCTGCCTCGGCCTCTGCTGCCCCATCCGCCGCCCAGACATCCGGAGCGTCCGCCTCGCGCGCCTTCCCCGCGGACTTCCTCTGGGGCTCCGCCACCGCCTCCTACCAGGTCGAAGGCGCCATCCACGAAGGCGGCCGCGGACCCACCATCTGGGACACCTTCTCGCACACCCCCGGCAAGACCCACAACGGCGACACGGGGGACGTCGCCGACGACTACTACCACCGCTACCCCGAAGACATCGCCCTGATGAAGGATCTCGGCCTCAAGACCTGCCGCTTTTCGATCGCCTGGTCACGCATCTTCCCCACCGGTACCGGCCAGCCCAACCAGCAGGGCCTCGACTTTTACCGCCGCATGGTCGACGCGCTGCTCGCAGCCGGCGTCCAGCCCTACTGCACGCTCTACCACTGGGACCTGCCCCAACCGCTCCAGGACCGTGGCGGCTGGGAAAACCGCGACACCGCAAAAGCCTTCGCCGACTACGCCGGCTACACCGCCGGCCAGCTCTCCGACCGCATCCAGCACTTCATGACCATGAACGAGATGCGCACCTTCGTCGAGAACGGCAACCGCTCCGGCGATCACGCACCCGGACTCAAGCTCGACCCCAAGCGCCTCGCGCAGCTCAACCACTACGTCGTCCTCGGCCACGGCCTTGGCGTGCAGTCCATCCGCGCCCACGCCCGGCCCGGCACCCGCGTCGGCATCGCGGACAACACCACGCCCACCGTTCCTGTGGTCGAAACGCCGGAGCACATTGCCGCCGCCCACAAGGCCATCCGCGAAGAGAACGCTATGTTCCTCACGGTGCTCGAGGAAGGCCGTTACACCGATCTCTACCTCAAGCGCCTCGGTGCCGCCGCGCCCCGTTTTACGCCCGAAGAGATGAAGATCATCTCCAGTCCCATGGACTTCGTCGGCGTCAACGTCTACCAGCCCACCTACGTCCGCGCCGACAGCTCCGAGGCCGGCTACACCGTCGTTTCTCCGCCCGCCTCCTACCCGCACATGTTCAGTGACTGGCTAAAGATTGGCCCCGAAGCCCTCTACTGGGCACCCCGCCTCATCCACGAGGTCTGGAACGTCAACGAGATGTACATCACCGAAAACGGCTCCTCCTCGACCGACACCCTCGCCCCCGACGGCCACATCTACGACACCGACCGCGTGATGTTCCTGCGCAACTATCTCACCCAGCTACAGCGCGCCGTCGCCGAGGGCGTCCCCGTGAAGGGATACTTTCTCTGGAGTCTGCTCGACAACTTCGAGTGGGCCGACGGCTACGAAAAGCGCTTCGGCATTACCTACGTCGACTTCGCCACGCAGAAGAGGACCCCTAAACTTAGCTCCGCCTTTTACAAAAACGTCATCGCCACCGGCCGCGTCTCCTGAGCCTTACCTTCATGCAAAAATGCACACCGCCAGTTTCTCGTCCGGTCGCCCTCTAATTTAGAAGCGATAGGCAAAGGAGAACTGCGCCACCCGCGGCGGATTCAACTGGTTGACCGAGTTAAGCGTCTGAAAACCGCCCTTGCCATTATTAGGGGACAGCGTGCACGTTTGGTTTACCGTGACGCCATCCCCGCAGGTAGCACCGCTGGCGAGGTACTGCACCTGGTTGATGCCGCTGCCGGCGTAGACGTAGTAGTTCGCCGAGTTGAGGACGTTGAAGACCTGGGCCTTGAAGGTGATGGTCCGCCCTTCGCCAAGGCCGAAGGCACGCTCCAGCCCAAGGTCGCTCTCGGTAATCGGCGGGCCCGTGAAGGAGTTCAGACCGTCTCCGGGAGCGAGCCCGAAGCCGGGCGCATTGCCGCCCACAAGTCCCGCGGCGGTGTTCGCCGTCGACTGCAGAGCGGCTGAGTCATTCAGCGATGCCCCATTTGGTGATACCCCGATCACGCCCGTGTAGGGACGGCCGGAGTTGAGCTGATTGATCGTGCTGACACGCCATCCGTTCAGAACCCGCTTCGTCATCTCGGAGCCGAACGCCACATTAGGCGAGTAAACAATCGCAATCGAGAGCCGCTGGCGCTGATCGAGCAGCGAAAGACTATGCGTTTGGTTCAGCGTGAACTGGTTGTAAAAGTCCACCCCGTTCTGCGTGCTCTTGGCATAGGTGTAGGAGACGATCACGTTCGCTCCTGTGGCCACCTGCCGATTCAACTGCACAAAGGCCGAGTTGTAGTTGTTGATTCCCGGGCTAATAAGTGCATTGATTTGCCCCAGACTCGGCGTAAGCAGGCCTTCCTTGAGTAAGTTGCTGTCGAGGTTAGGTCCAGTCACAGAGCCTCCGCCTGGCAAGAGGTAAGTTGTCGTGCCGGTGGGCGGCTTCAGGTTCTCGTCATAGGCCGTGGAGGAGGTGAGATGCATGCCATGCGACCACAGGCTTCCAACGGTAAGGATCGTACCCTTCGCGATCTCCTGGTCGATCTGCAAGCTCGAGTTGATCACAGACGGTGTCTTGTAATTGCTGGCAATGGTGACGATGTTGCCGCCCGTGGTGAAATTTGCGTTGGATGCGGGAAGCGCATTCGGGTAGGTCGGACTTTGAGTCGCAGCTACCGTGGCGGGGTTGACATCCACGAGTTGTAACTGTGTCTGCGAGATACCGTTCTGCTGGGTTGAGTTCTGGTAGTTTCCGCCGACGAAGATCTCGTAGTACAACCCGATGCCTCCACGCACAACCGTTTTGGCAAGCGGCGCGTAGGAGAAGCCGAGCCGAGGAGAGACGCGCTCATACTGGTTATGGAACACCTGGGAGCCCGGGACGAGTGGGTTGCCGGCGGGGTTTGGATATGTTTGCCAGTCCTCGCGAATTCCGCCTGTAACGGTTAGGTTCGACGCAAATTTGTACGTATCGTTGACGAAGAATCCCATGAACGGATCGGAAAAGTTGTACTTTGGATTGCCGGCCGTCTGCTGGTAAACGTTCCACTTCCCAAGCGCAAACGCCTGCAGGCTGAAGAAAACGTACTGGCCATAAAAGGTGCCGGGGTTGTTATTCGAGATCGAGTCGTAGTTCAGGTTGTAACCCGTATCCAGCTGGTTCTTGCCATGCAGGTACGTCACGTGATCGGCGAACTGCCACTGGTACTCACGCAGGTTATTGTAGGAAAACGTGGCATTGCCAAGCAGCAGCGTGGAAGGCGCCAAGACGATCATCTCGGGCGTCGTCGGCGAAGGTGTTAGACCCGACGGAGTATAGAGTTGCTCATCCCGCGCATAACTCACGTAAGTATCGTTCACGATGGAGGGCGTAAACGTGTGCGTCAGATGAAGCGTGCCGACGTGATCGCGTACGCCATTGTTGCCCAGCAGTTCATCGCCGCCGAAACCCTCCGGACTGAACGTGATAATGCCGCCAGGCGACTGGAAGTGGTTGTAGTTATACAGCAGCGTCAAGTGGGTCTTGTCGCTGACCTGCCAGTCGTACTTAGGGAAGAACTCATAATCATCTCGGCGCCGAGCCCGTGGGCCGAGATTGGAGTGAATGACATTCAGCGCATTGGCTACGCCCTGGAGATACACAGGATTGGTCGGGTTCGCGGTCGCCTGCGCGGTCGAGATCGTGGCCGGCGCGGGATAGTGGCCATTCGGCTGCGGCAGTACCGTTCCCGCAGGCACGCCGAAACTCACCTCCGTGGTCGCGCTTTGCGCGGAGTTCACCGCATACAGCGGATCCTTATGCCGCTGCTGCTCGTAGTCGAAATAGAAGAACATTTTGTCCTTCTTGATCGGACCTCCAATGTCGGCGCCAAACTGCTGAAGAACGTTGAGAGGCTTGGGATTGCCGGCGCCCTTGTCTACCGCATCATTCGCGCCTGTACCGGAGTTGCGGTTGTAGTAAAACGCGTCGCCGTGGAAGGCGTTCGCGCCAGACTTGGTCACCGTGTTGATGAAGCCCGCACCCGCGCCGCCGTAGGCCGCGTTATAGACGTTCGCCTGCACCTGGAACTCCTGAATCGACTGCAGGCCGAACACATATGGGATGCGCGTAAATCCCCGATTATCGCCGTAGTAGTAGCTCGTCGAATCCGACCCATCAACCGTAAACGAGCTCGAGCCGTTGGCGTTCGAGGCGCCTCCTGCGGTGTTGTTGTACCCGGAGAGGTCGCCGCCCGACTGCCCTGCAAAGCTGATGTGTCCGAACTGTCCATCGGCCGTGACGTTCGGCGTAAGCAGCACGAGATCGGTGTAGCGCCGTCCGCTCAACGGTAGTCCGTCGATCGTACTCTTCTCGACCAGCGTGCCCACGGTCGTGTCGGTCGGGTTTAGGGCTGAGCCTGCGTCGCTCGTGACGACAACGGTATCGCTGACCTCGCCCAGCACCAGGGTGGCGTCGGCTTCAGCAGTGCGCCCCACGCCTACGTCCAGCGCGCGAAGCACGGAACTTTTGAAGCCCGTAGAGGAAAACGTAACATCGTACAGGCCAATTTTGAGCGCCGGAAAGCTGAATGAGCCTGATGTGTTTGAAGCCGACGTCACGCGTTCGCCGGTCGCCTCATTCACCGCGACGACATTTGCATTCGCAACCACCTGGCCGGACGGATCGTGGACCGTACCCGTAATCGATCCGGTTGACACCGCATTTTGCGCGTAACCGCTGGTCACGCCGAAGGTCAAGAGCAGCATACCCACACAATGAGGGAGTACGGAGGATTGCCTGCGGCGAGACGCCATGATGTTGCCTCCACTTGCATCGTCGTTCAAAGCTGTTGAATTGCTATCGACAGTAAAGCGATCAGGGGTACAGTCGTGCGCTTTTCCGACGGCTCCTCGGGGATTCTGCTCTGGAGTTGAAACGGTTTTCCCTCATTACGTTGAGGTACTTTGTCAAGGGTTGGCTTTCATCGTAACCCGAGAGGCTGCTCTACGATGCCAAATTCTAGAAATCGTAAACTTTTTACACCGCTTACTGATTGCAAGGTAGGCGCCGGTTGGGTGTGGGTTCAGTTCAATCGGACTAAAGATGTTGTGTGGGAGGACGCCCGACGTCCGCGGACAGCGTTCAACTAACAAGATTTCCCGTCACAGACAATCGGTTCCAATGGCGGCACTCTCTACGACTCGACTAGCTCAATCAACTAGATTCTCAAAGCCGGACGGCGTTTGTTAGAGAAACACGAGAAGCTGGGTAGACGGTCCACTGGTCAACATTGTCGATCTCTTCGCGAAGGAAAGAAGGCGGAGTGGAATCGCTGCTAAAACTCGCTTACCTGTAATGTTCTTGGCGCATCGAGCGTCCCGACCTCCGCTCCATCGTCTGCGTAGACGGTTCTCCATCCAGAACTTGGGCGGAATGCGATACACAGGTCGTACTCTGGCATCCGTGCGTACATGATCACGATTCCGCTGAGAAACCATATTCCGAAAAAAGACAGGAAGTAAAGCGAGAAGACGCTGCCAGACAATCAATTTACATGCAGCTTTTTCACAGTGCAGCCTTTACTGTTAGGCCTAGCTTTGCAGAACTCTGAGCAAAGTTAGCTGTGCACGCGGTAAAAACTTCAACAGCCCTATCTGCTCATGCAGTTTCAATAATCCTAGAAAAGGACGCGCTTGCGGGAGCCTACGGAGACTTCTCACAGACACCCGCGCGCTTCGCCTAGATGAATACACGATTTCGTCGTCACCTGCACAAGGCCAGAAACGACCATCTCTTACTTCAACTCGATGCCCGCAAAGAAATAGCCAACCTCGAAAGCAGCCGTGTCTTCCGCATCCGAGCCATGCACGGCATTCTCACCGATGCTCGACGCAAACATCTTCCGCAGGGTTCCGTCGTTCGCCTTCGAAGGATCGGTGGCGCCCATCAACGTACGCAGATCGGCGATAGCGTTTTCTTTCTCAAGCACCATCGGAAAGATCGGCCCCGAGCTCATAAACGTCGTTAACTCATCGAAGAACCCACGCTCTGCATGAACATAGTAGAAGCCTTCGGCCTGCGCCTTCGACAAACTCATCCGCTTGATGGAAACAATCTTGAAGCCGGCTTTCTCTATTTCGGCAAGGATCGCCGCCGTATATCCCTTGCGAACCGCGTCCGGCTTCACAATGCTGAATGTGCGCTGTACCAACGTGTTTTCTCCTTGGATCGTTTGTTCCAGTGTACCGGAGCGACGTCTTTCGCGATGCTCCAGCGCCGGCGAGCGGACCAAACCGAGTTCTTCCGCGTCTTACCGGCATGCGCCGAACTGCCTGGATCTGGCTCGCGGGTTGCATCGCCTGGACAGCCGACTGCCTTGTCAGCATTCGCGTCCACTCGCCGCAGCACGCCGAGTTGGCCCTAATGATGGCGCTGCTCTTCCTGATCGCGTGGCTCTTCTATCGTTCGCAGCCGCGCTAAGCCCGACCTAGTAACTGCGCCATCGTCTCGCCAATCTCCGCCGGCGACTTCACCACGTGGATGCCCGCATCGGTCATCGCCTGCATCTTGCTGGCCGCCGTACCCTCGCCGCCCGAGATGATGGCGCCCGCATGCCCCATGCGCCGCCCCGGAGGAGCCGTCTGCCCGGCGATGAACCCCACCACCGGCTTCTTGACGTTTTCCTGGATGAACTTCGCCGCGGCCTCTTCCGCCGAGCCGCCAATCTCCCCGATCATGATGATCGCCTCGGTTTCCGGATCGTCGTTCAACAGGCGCAGCGCGTCAATGTGCGTGGTCCCGATGATCGGATCGCCGCCAATCCCGATCGCCGTCGACTGCCCGATGCCGCGCTGCGTCAGCTGGTAGACAGCCTCATACGTCAGCGTGCCTGACTTCGACACAATCCCCACCGAACCCTCTTTGTGAATGCGCCCCGGCATGATCCCGACCTTCGCCTTTCCGGGCGAGATCACCCCCGGGCAGTTCGGCCCGATCAGCCGCGTCTTGCTTGTCTTCACGACATCCCAGACCTTGACCATGTCGAGCGTGGGGATGCCTTCCGTGATGCAGATGACCAGCGGCATGCCGGCCGCGGTCGCCTCAAGGATGCCATCCGCCGCAAACGGCGGAGGAACGAAGATGACCGAAACGTTCGCGCCGGTCTCCTTGATCGCGTCTTCAACCGTGTTGAAGACCGGAAAGCCGTCTACCGTCGTGCCACCTTTACCCGGCGTGACACCGCCGACCACGTTGGTGCCGTAGTCGCGGCAGCCCTGCGCGTGGAACAGGCCCTCGCGGCCCGTGATGCCTTGTACGATCAACCTTGTATTCTTATCGACCAGAACTGCCATCAGCGCTCTCCCTGTCCTTAGCTTGTGTTCTAAACTGCGCCCAACGACCGCGCCAGATGCTCGAAATCTTCCACGATGAAGTCGTACTTCGCCGTAGCTTCCGCGTCTTCGGTCACGCGTTTGACAAAGCAGGTCTTCAGCCCGTTCTTCTGCGCATGCTCGAGATCCTCGTTGTGTGCCGCGACCATCAGCACTTCGGCAGGCTTCAATCCAAGCCACGCCGCCGCCCCAAGATACATCTGCTTCGCTGGCTTGTACGTCTGAAACAGGTCCGCGCCGAACACCACGTCCCACGGCAGCCCCGAACCCTTTGCCAAATCCACCATCTGCCGCGTCGTGCCGTTCGAAAGCGGCCCGATCATGAAATGCTTCTTGAGCCGATGCAGTGCGGGGACCACATCCGGCCACGCCGCCAGGTGGTGCCAGCCGTGCGTCAACCGATCTCGATCTGCGCCGGTCAGCTTCGCCGCCCCAAACTTCCGTACGATCTTGTCCAACTCTTCGCGATGCAGTTCGTCAAATCCCGCCCATTTGCGCTTTCCCTCGCGCACCGGCTTGATCGCCGGTTTGTAGTGCGCGCGCCACTCGAGCACAAGGCCGGCCCAATCCGCATTGATGCCCCGCTCCGCTCCCAGCCGGCGCGCATGATCCGTCATGCTTCCGCGCCAGTCCACCGTCGTCCCAAACGTGTCGAACAGCAACGCCTGTACCTTCGTGGTTGAGGCTGCCGGCTTCTTTTTGCGAAAAAACAACACGGCTTACCCTTTCGCCGCGGCAACTGCGAGATCCGCTGCTTCCTTCATCGTCGATCCTACGGAAAACTTTAGTCCCGACTCCGCAAGAATCTTCCGCCCCTCTTCGACGTTCGTGCCTTCGAGCCGCAGGATGATCGGCAGCGTTACACCCAGCTTCTTCGCCGCCGCAACCACCGCCGTCGCCAGCACGTCCACGCGCAGGATTCCGCCGAAGATGTTGATGAAGATCGCCTTCACGTTTGGGTCGCTCAGCAGGATGCCAAAGGCGTTCTCAATCTGCTCCTGGTTCGCGCCACCGCCCACATCGAGGAAGTTCGCGGCCTTGCCCCCGGCGTACTCAATGATGTCCATCGTCGCCATCGCCAGCCCCGCGCCGTTGACCATGCACGCGATGTTGCCGTCCAGCTTAATGTAGTTGAGCGCAAACTTACTCGCTTCCACCTCCAGCGGATCTTCCTCGGCGAGATCGCGCAGCTCCTTCAGGTCCTTGTGCCGGAACATGGCGTTGTCGTCGAAGTTGATCTTGCAATCGAGCGCGACCAGCTTGTCATCCTTGGTCGTGATGAAGGGGTTGATCTCCATCAGCGTCGAGTCTGTATCCACAAACGCCTTGTACAGCCCCGTCATAAACCCGACCGCCGGGTTGATCTGCGTGGGCTTCAGCCCCAGCTTGAACGCCAGCGCCCGCGCCTGGTATGGCTGGAATCCCACCGCGGGATCGATGTACTCCTTATAGATGAGCTCCGGCGTGGCGTGCGCCACCTCTTCGATCTCCATGCCGCCGGACTGCGAAGCCATGAAGACAATCTTGGCCGAGGCCCGGTCCAGCACCAGGCCCAGGTATAGTTCGCGCTCGATGGCCGAGCCTTCTTCGACCAGCAGTCGCTGCACCTTTTGCCCCGCTGCGCCGGTCTGATGCGTAACAAGCTGCATACCAAGAATCGCCTTCGACGCCGCATCCGCCTCCTCGAGCGTCCGCGCCAGCTTCACGCCTCCGCCTTTGCCGCGGCCGCCCGCGTGGATCTGGGCCTTCACCACCACGACCTTATTGCCCGCCGCAAAGAGCGACTTGGCCGCCGTATCCGCCTCTTCGAGCGTCGTCGCCATTTCACCGTTCGGCACCGAAACGTTGTACTTGCGAAGGATTTCTTTCGCCTGGTACTCGTGAATCTTCATAAGAGGAAGCTCTCCTGGCCAAGTGCGGCGCCCGCCCATCCTACCGAAGCGTCTTAAGCGTTCGCAATCGTAGCGTCCTGTAATCGCACAGTCGTCCGATAAAAGTACCGGACCAGGCCACATGCTACCCTCAAGCGCGTATGTCCAGCCCCACTTCCAGCCCTGTCCAGCACGCCTTGAAGCGCATCGTCGAGGGCAAGGAAACGCTGACCCGCGGCGAAGCCTCGGCACTCTTCCACTCCATCCTCACCGAGCAGCCGGCGGAACTGCAGGTTGCCGCCCTCCTTGGCGCACTCGCAGGCCGCGGCGAAACTCCGGCGGAAATCGCCGGCTTCGTCGACGTACTGCGCGCGCACGCCACCCCGCTTCCCCTCACCGACGCCGAACGCGCCTCGCTCGTCGACACCTGCGGCACCGGCGGCGATCACTCCGGCACGTTCAATATTTCTACGGCCGCCGCCCTTGTCGCCGCCGCCGCCGGAGCCACCGTCGCCAAACATGGCAACCGCGCCGTCACCTCGCAATCGGGTTCCGCCGATGTCCTCGAAGCGCTCGGCGTTCCGGTCGACCTCACCCCCGGCCAGGCCGCCGACGCTCTTCGCCGCTTTCGCTTCGCGTTTCTTCACGCCCCCTCGCACCACCCGCTGATGCGCGCGGCGATGCCGGTCCGCCGCGCGATCGGTGTTCGCACCGTTTTCAATCTTCTTGGCCCCCTCGCCAACCCGGCGGGAGCGCCCGCGCAGGTCATCGGCGTCTACAGCGCCCACCTTGTCCCCGTCCTCGCCGAAGCTCTGGCGCTTCTTGGCACCCGCCACTCGCTCGTCGTCCACGGCACCGATGCGAGCAGCCCAGGCGGCATCGACGAGATTAGCCTTGCTGGTCCGACCTACACTGCCCAAGTCCTCGACGGCGAAGTTACCCTCCGCACTCTCCACCCCGCTGACTTCGGCCTTTCCCCCGCACCGATGTCGGCCCTCGCCGGCGGCGAAGCCCGAGCCAATGCCGCAATCCTGCGTGGCGTGTTCACCGGCGTCCCTGGCGCAGCCCGCGATGTCGTTGTCATGAACAGCGCCGCTGTCCTCGTTACCGCCGGCCTCGCCGAAGATTTCTCTTCCGCCGCCCGGCTTGCCGAGGCTACCATCGAGTCCGGAAGCGTTACACGGCTTGTCGCCGCACTCGCAGCCGACTCCTTACCCGAGGCCCCATGACGATCCACGCTTTGTCCGTTGTGCACTGGCTGCCTATCTGGTTCCTGATCTTTGCTCTCTTCCTGCCCCGCCTGTCGCTGTTTTTCATGTATTTCCAGCACTCGCTCGGTCACTTTGAGATTGTTATCGGGATCGTTCCGCTGCTTGTCTGGCTGTTTCTGCCGCGTGCGCTCGTACTCTATCTCATTTATCTGGACCAGGGCTTCAGCTTATGGTTCCTCATCCACCTGCTGGTCGCAATTTCGGTTTGGGGAGGCTCCGGCAACTACCACTCCCGCCGTCTGCGCCGCCGCGACGATCTCTAAGATGATTGATTTCTGGACGGCGATCAACTACGCTGGCGGCGAAAGGACTTCCACATGGCTCGCGTCACCGGTATCGGCGGAATCTTTCTGAAAGCAAAAGACCCCAAGGCTCTGCGCGCGTGGTATGCCACCCATCTCGGCATCAAGCTCGAGAGCTATGGCGGCGCCGTCCTGCAGTGGTCGGACGAGGTTCCCAAAGGCACCGGCCAGACCACCTGGATGCTCTTCCCCTCGACCACCGATCACTTCGGCTCCGGGCCGCAGACCGCGATGGTCAACTACCGCGTCGACGATCTTGATGCTCTGATTACGCAGCTTGAAGCCGCGGGTGTGCATGTCGGCCCGGAACGCGGATCGTACCCCTACGGCCACTTCGCCTGGATCGACGATCCCGAAGGAAACCGCCTCGAACTCTGGCAGCCCCTCGCGCACTGACGAAGCGCTGCCGTCAGTGCTTACTTACCATCTCGAGCACATCTTTCCGCAGCGCCAGCGAACTCGCCACACGCGCGTAGTACATATGTCCGCCCGGATACTCATGAACCGTCACGCGCGACGGATCGCCCATCGTCGGCATCTGGCTGACCGTCAGCACCGATCCCATGAACGGGCACGAGAGGTCTGCCCAGCCATGCGCGATGACTACTCGCAGCTTTGGGTCCGTGGTCACCGCGATCCGCAGATCGGTGGCCGATGCCGAACCCGCAAAGGCACCGCTCCGGCTCTCGCGATCCCACGCACGAGCCACCTGATTGGACAACGCGTTATACCGTTCATCCGTCTTCCAGCCCACCACCCGCGTCACCCAATCCACTATTGCCGTCGTGGTCGGGGCAATAATACTCAACAGGATTGGGTCGTTGGTCTCCTGCGTCGGGTTATACGGGAACGGATCGTACGCCGTCACATTCGGGTCGTACCGGCTGCCCAGCTTGCCGGTTTCGCGGAACTCCTC
>CAXSDM010000004.1:29403-51173 GCA_964235575.1 uncultured Acidobacteriaceae bacterium
ACCAGGTACTTGCGCGATTCGAGCCGGCCGTTCTTCACCAGCCAGTCGTAGACGATCTTCGACAGGTACGCGATATCCTGGTCCGGGCCGTAGAACAGCTTCTTCGAGTCCGCGTCATTCACCAGCGACTTAGAAAAGCCCGTCCCGATCGGATCGATAAACACCAGGTCGGTGAAGTCCAGCCACGTTCCGGGATTGTCCTTCAGGGTCGCCGGATCGGACGGGCTCTGCCCCTCCGCCCCGAAGTCGACCCGCTTCGGTCCGATCGCGCCCAGATTCAAATACACCGACGCCGCACCCGGACCGCCGTTGAAGGCAAACGTCACCGGCCTGCCTCCGGGAACGCTCGGCCCGTCCATGATGTACGACGTAAATACCACCTCGCCGACCGGCTTGCCTTCCGTATTTTTCACCGGCAGCGTGCCCACGGTGGCTGTGTACTTGAGCGCTTTGCCCTCGAACTGAATCTCCTGCGCCACATGCGCGTCGGGCGGGAGACTCGGAGCCATCGGCTTAGCGATCGTCGCATCTGCCGCAGAATCCGGTGAGGCAGCAGAGGTACGGTCGGGACGGCCCTGGGCGTGCACCACAGGCGTCGCAATCAAGGCAAGCGTAATTACGGTGCGAGCAAAATTCATGAAGTCAGCATACATTGGGCGGACCTCCAGGCCAGAGCGCGAGAGAACGCAAAGTGTCTTGTCCACCTGCCGGCGGTGTCATAAAATTGCCCCACCCACAGGAGTGAACCTCATGCGCATGCTTCCAACTGCCGCACTCTGTTTCCTGCTTGTCCCTTCGGCTTTGGCCGGAGAGAGCAAGAATCCCGCCGACTACCCATTGCGCATTCACATCTTCAATCGCAGTGAGACCACCTTCTATCACCAGCGGCAAGAAGAAGAGGCGAAGGGCGAAGGCCGCGCCAATCTGTTTGAAAACGGCGAACCCCACGGCGTCGACTTCTCCTTTGAATGCTCAGAAAAACTGAAGAGCTCGTTCGGCTACGAAACGTACGCGGCAAAATGGAAGAAGCCGCGTCAGACGCTCGTTGTCCTACTTCCTGTTTTCGGCAAAACCGGTTCTTTCTTTACCTGCGATCTGAAAACAGACGTAAAAGATTTCGCCTACATGTCCCATAACGGGAATATGCGGTCCGAGCCCGTCGCCGAGTTTAAGGCCTGGATGACCAAGCACGACTACGATCCGGAGCACGGCAAGAACACGCCCACGAACCTGAGCACACCACCGGCGGCACAACCTGCTCCGGCTGCCGCTGCTCCCCCGCCGCAAAATTGAAGGCACCCTCTGCCAGGGACGCTATAGTAGAGGCACACGGAAATATGGGAGGCACTATGCGGTTCAGGTTTGTCGGCTTGGCAGTGCTCATCATCAGCATGCCCGCGCTCGCAGCGAAAAACAAAGGTCTCGTCGTTCCACTGAAGACCAGCACCGGCCAGGACGCCGGAACCGCCACCTTCAAGGAGGTCAAGGGTAAACTGGAGATCAAGCTCGCCGTCAGCGGTCTTCCGCCCGGAGAGCACGGCTTCCACATCCATCAGAAGCCGCTGTGCGAAGCTCCCGATTTCAAGTCCGCCGGACCCCACTTCGACCCTGTGTCCCACCAACACAATAACGTGACGGTCCAGGCCGACGGCACAGGAAAAGCCACCATCAAGATCGATTTCCTCTCCATGGGCACCGGCCAGCCCAACGACATCCTGGCCAACGGCGGTACGTCCATCATGTTGCACGAGAAGGCCGACGACATGAAGTCCGACCCCACCGGAAACGCCGGCAATCGCATTGCCTGCGGTGTGATCCCCGGCACCCCCTGACTCACGGCGCAAACACTCCGGAACAAACTGAAACGCCCATGCGTACTCCTCAAGCATGGGCGTTTGCCACATCACGATTCCCTTCCCCGGCGCCACAGCACGGCGCCTTCCCCTGGAACGAGAGCCGGACCGAGTACCCCGCGTTCCCCCGCTGCCCGCCCCTGTGAGCGATACACTGCCTGCACCGCAGAGATCCGCCGAGGCGCGTGTGCAAAGAACGCCAGAACAGCAGGCCGAGCAGGCCGCCCTTGCCGGGCTCGCCGCGCGCTGCCGGGGCGGCGACCAGGCCGCGTGGCGTGAGCTTGTCACCTGTCAGCACAAACGCGTTTACACCCTCTGTTTCCGCTTCACCGGAGACCGCGTCGCCGCTGAAGACGTCACGCAGGAAGTCTTCCTCAAGGTTTACCGCAATCTGGCCACTTTTGATCCAGGCAAAGGCGCTTTCTCAACCTGGATTACGACCCTCACCCGCAATCTGCTGGTCGACCACTACCGCCGCGCCCGCCAGGACCGCCTGACCGAGTCGATCGACGTCAGCCAGTCGCCCGAGGACGATGGCCCCACCCTTTCCGAGCGCCTCGCCGATACGCGTCCTTCCCAGGAGCAGCGCTTCGCCGGACTGGAGCTCAAAGCGACCATCCAGGCCGCGCTCGCCAAGCTCTCGCCCGACCTTCGCGAGGCCGTGATTCTCCGCGATCTTGAAGACATGGACTACAAGGAGATTGCGCTCGTCCTCAAAATCCCGGAGGGAACCGTCAAAAGCCGGATCAGCCGCGGCCGTGGAGAACTGGCAAGGTTATTGCAACGTAGAGAAGGACAGGTGATGTAACGTGGCAAACTCTCATTTCTTTGATCCCGACGCTCCCGAAATTCCCGAAAGCCGCGATCCGCACTGCATCGCGTGCCAGGCCCTTTTGACTGACGCCCTCGACGGAAATCTCGGCGAGATCGACCAGGCGTGGTTCGACCGGCATGTCCGCACCTGCGCCGCATGCGGCGATTTGTTTGCCGAGGCGCAGCGCGGGGCCGCGTGGCTCGACCTGCTCAAAAGCTCTGCGCCGCCCGAGCCTCCGGCGGACCTGATGGAGCGGATCCTGGCGCAGACCAGTCTCGCGCCAACGATTCAGCCGGCTCCTGCGCTTGCCGGCTTGGTCCCGGCAACCGTGCTGCCCTCCCGGCCCCAGCCTGCCCGCTGGGCACATCTCCCGGCTGCCCTCTTTGAGCCGCGGCTGGCCATGACCGCCGCCATGGCGCTATTCTCGCTCGCCCTCACGATGAATCTCACCGGTATTCAGCTTGGCCAGCTTCGCCCTACCAGCCTGCGCCGGACCTACTATCAGTCCGCCGCCGGAGTCGCCCGCTACTATGACAACCTGCGCGTGGTCCGGGTGCTTGAGTCCCGCGTCGACGATCTCCGCGAAGAAAACTCCGACTCCAGCTCCGAGAGCCAGCCCTCTCCAGCCCCGGCCCCAGTTCCCGCCCGCCCCCAGTCCGCGCCTGAGCCAAAAGGTCCCCTGCCAGGGAAGGGAGTGAGCCGGCGTGAGCCCTCACACATGAATCCGTCCGACCGCTCCACGACACTCTATGCCCAGGCTCGTTCCCTGGATGCCGGAGGTCTGGTATGAACCCGACCACGCACAATCCCCAGGTGCCCTCCCCGGAAGACACGAAACCGGTTGCCTTCTGCCAGCAGTGCGGCCGTCCACTCAGCAGGGAAACAGTCCGCGTCGTGGGACCCGCTGTCTACTGCGAGCCTTGCCTTGCCGCCCGTCTAAACGGACGGTCTGCCGGTCCCGCCTATCAACCGGTCAACCCTGGCAACCCATCCTTCGCCTGGACGTCTCCGTCCGGCCGTCCGAATCCAAACCTGGCCGCGCTTCTTGGCCTGATTCCCGGCGTGGGCGCCATGTACAACGAGCAGTACGCCAAGGGCATTGCCCACCTGTTCATCTTTGCCGTGCTCGTGAGCCTCTCGCATGTCAGCGAAGTCTTCGGTCTTCTTCTCTCCGGCTGGATATGCTACATGGCCGTCGAAGCTCACCACACCGCTAAAGCCCGCCGCGACGGCACGCCCCTGCCCAACCCGTTTGGGTTGAACGACATTGGTGAACGCCTCGGCTTCGACGCCAATCTTCGGCGCACGCCAGAGGGCACGCCACGCGCACCCGGTGCCGCCCAAGCTCCGCCCTACACTCCCCCGTACGTCCCGCCCGTACCTGCCGCCGAGGAGCCTGGCTATCGCGCTCCGGAGCCGATGGCCACCTGGGGCGCGCCTGTCGACACTGTGCCATACGCCGCCAACCCAGGCTTCGTGCCGGACTCTGCCTCGGCCGGCTACGCGCCCCACGCCCAGCCCTGGCCCCCCCAGCCGCCTGCCCCGTCCGGCTATCCCGCCGCCGCGCCGCCCTACGGCCCACACATCGACGCCCCCCCTCTCCCCCCTGCGCCCGCCAGCCGCTTCCCTACGGGCGCTATTGGGCTCATGGTCCTCGGAACCATCTTTCTGCTGGGAACGACCGGCGTTTTCCACAACGTCTCCGGACACGTCCTGGTCGGATTCGGTCTTATCGGTCTCGGAGCGTGGGTTTTTACCCGACGCTTCACCAGCCCACAAGCTTTTCAAAACCTCGCCGACGCCTCGAACTACCGCCTCCGCGCGCTTCGGGCCTTGACCCCTTCGGCCTGGCTCATACTCATCGGCGCCCTGGTCCTGCTCGATGCGCTCCGTCTGTTGCGCTGGTCGTATAGCTGGCCCTGGATCATCATCTTCGCCGGCTTTCTGCTCCTGCTCAAACGTATGGTTCCGGCCTCGGCCTACGTTCCTCCCACACCGCCCGTGCCTCCGCTGGCCACCGACTTTACCCAGCAGCCCGGCACCGGCTTTCGGGAGGGGCGCTGATGGCCGGTTTTCCGCCTCCGGCTTCACCGCCAGGACCACCTTTCGGGGCGCCGGGCGCCGGCAACGCACGCGAGCAGGCACGCACTCAGAGTCGGCAGGCGCACTTTGAAAGGAAACAAGCGCGTGCTCAATGGAAGCAGGAACGATCCGCCCACAAACAGGCCCGCTTCTTGCACATTCAGCAACGACGCAATCTACGCCGCACCTCCCTTCTCGCCCCGCTGCTTCTCCTGGCCCTAGGCCTGACCACTTTGCTCATCCGCGCCGGTCATCCTCCGCTCGCTCACTTCCTCTCCTGGTATAGCCGCTGGTGGCCGCTGCTGTTTCTTTCTGCCGGCCTGTTCCTGCTCCTCGAGTGGGCCTGCGACTTCTTTCTTCACACCGGGAGCACGCCGGCCGTGCCCCGCCGCATCGGCGCCGGAGCCACGCTGCTGCTGATCGCGTTCGCTCTCTTCGGCGCGGGAACCCACAGTGTTCGCCAGACGCGCGATCTCTTCGGCAACGACATCCACCTCGGCTTAGGCGACTTCGAGCAGCTCCTGGCGGAGAAGCATGAGTCCGCTAAAACCATAGACACCGCCTTCCCCACCGGAACCCGCCTGAGCGTCGACAATCCCCACGGGAACATCACCCTGATCGGCGCTTCCGACGACGGCCAAATCCACGTCGTGGTCAACAAGCAGATCTACACCGACTCCGACGCCGACGCGAGCCAGGAGGAGCAGCAGCTTGATCCGCAGGTCTCGCTCTCGGGCGGCATCCTGCAGGTCACCGTGCCCAGACTCGTCGGGGCTACAGCCGACCTTACCATCACTCTCCCTACCTCCGCAGCCGCCTCTCTCAACGCCCAGCACGGCTCGGTCGACGTCTCCGCCCTGCACGCTCCCGTCACCATCATCGCCGATCATGGCGATATCACCTGCAAGGACATCACCGGCGCCATCAATGTTCAGATCAGCCACAACGAGTCCTCCGTCACCGCGTCGGACATCACCGGAGACGTCACCGTCCGCGGCCACGCCCAGGACCTCAACCTCACCGGCGTCCAAGGCCAGGTCAGCCTTGAAGGCGAGTTCTTCGGCAACACCCATCTGGAGCGCCTGCACGGTCCTGTGGCCTTCCGCACCCATCGCACCCAGCTCACGCTCGGCCAGCTACCCGGTCAGGTGGACATCAGCCCCGAGTCCGAGCTGACCGGAAGTCAGATCGTCGGGCCTCTTTCGATTCATACTTCCAGCCGCAATGTCTCCTTCGACCGCGTCGCCGGCGACGTCTCGATCACCAACAGCCGAGGCAGTGTCAACGTCACAAGCTCCGCCCCGCTCGGCAACATCGACATTCAGGATCGCGACGGCGCCGTCACCCTGACGCTTCCCGAGCACGCCGGCCTTACCCTGGACGCCGCCACCCACGGAGGCCGTATCGACACCGACCTGGGCCTCGACTCCACCTCGCAGAATGGCAGTCAAACCCTACAGGGGACCGTCCGGGGAGGTGGCGCCAGGGTCACGGTGCGCACCAGCCATCTCGATATCGACATCCACCAGGGCAACGTTCAGCCCCCCACCAAGCCCTGAGCTATACGTTCAATCCATCCGCAAGGGAGTTGCGATAGGCGCGCCAGGCCGGGATGATGCCCAGCACTCCCGCGCACACCACGGTCGCGACCACGTATAGTTCGACCCGCAATGACACGCCGCTCAGGACTACAGGCAGCCCGAAGCGGCTCTCGATGGTCGTGCGCAACGCAAACACTAGCGTGTAGATGGCGGCGATGCCCAGCAGGGTTCCTGCGAGCGCGATCAGGACCGCTTCAAAGATGAACAGCGTGAAGATCTGCGAGGCGTGCAGGCCGATGGCACGGAGGATGGCGATCTCGCGCCGGCGCTCATTCAGCGCCGTGTAGAGTGCCGCAACCATGGCGAGCAGCCCGACTACAAGCACCGCGGCCGACACCAGCGAAAGCGCTACATCCGCGTAGTCGAGCAGCGTCCACAGCTCCTGAAGCGTGTAGGCCGGGATGATGGCCGTGAGCGGCTCAGGCTTGTACATATTGATCTCGCGCTCCAGATAGAGCGTGCTGATGCGCGATTTCGTCCCTAGCAGGAAAGCCGTGACCTCGTCGACTTTGAGCTTCGACGGGTCGAGCGCCGGGGCAGCCTCGCCGATGGCCGGCGGTGTTCCGTCAGAGTAGCCGAAGTGCATCGCTTCGTCGCCGAGCAGCGTGATGTAAAGTGCATCGTCGATCGGCGTCGAGGTGCGCGCGAGGATCCCGACCACGGTGAACGGTGTGCTGTCGTGGTTCAGGATCGAATGCTGCTCGATCCCGTGCGCGAGTACAAGTTTGTCGCCTATGTGTCGATTGAGATGCTTCGCGACCTCGGCACCGAGTACGACATCGAGCAATGCGCCGGGTGCGTGACCCTCCCCGAAACGGAGCGACTGGCCGCCGCGATATTGATAGTGTGCATACAGGTTGTCGTCGGTTGCGACCACGCGGTAGCCGTGAAAGGAGTCGCCCATGGAGATCGGGATTGTCCACGCGACTGCTGGATGATGCGCGAAGTGCTGGTAGGTCTCCCACGAGATATTGTTCGAAGCATTGCCGATGTGAAAGACAGTCGAGAGGAGCAGTGGAAGATCGCCGCCGCGTGCGCCTACGATGAGATCGGTGTGCGAGACGGTGCCCGCAAAGCCCGCCCTCGCCCCGTTGCGCAGGGCATCGACGCCGACCAGAAGCATGATCGAAAGCGCAATCGAAAAGACCGTCAGGCCCGTCGTTACGGCGCGCGCGCGCAGGGACTTGAAGGCAAGCCAGAGCAAGGTCATTGGGTGGCCAGCTCGGCCGCGCGCGCTTGGCGGTTGAGTGTCTCGATGGAGAGCGTCTGATCGAAGCGCGTGGCCAGGGAACGATCATGGGAAACGAAGAGCAGCGTCGTGTCGGAGCCACGCTCTTTCGCTTCGCTGGTCAACTCCGTAAGCAACGCCAGAAAGGCATCGCGACGGTCGGTGTCGAGTGACGACGTGGGCTCATCGGCGACGATCAGAGCTGGGGAGCCGATGATCGCCCGTGCAATCGCGACCCGCTGCCGCTGACCGACGGAGAGCTTCGTCACCGGGGCATTCAGCTGCGCGGTGAGGTCGAGCCGATGCGCGAGCCGCTTTACTTCAGCGGGAAGGTTTGCGGCTACCATCCGAGCGCGCCGCGCCGCATGCAGCTGGCATGGCAGCGCGATGTTCTCGGCTACGGAAAGATAGGGGACCAGGTTGAAGCCCTGAAAGATGTACCCGATGCGCGATCCACGAAGCGTATCGCGCGCCGAAGCGGGGAGTTGTGTCAGCTCCTGATCGAGCACGCGGACGGAGCCTTGCTGCGGAACAAGAACACCCGAAATGACCGAGAGCAAAGTCGTCTTGCCGCTACCGGACGGGCCGTGCAGGAAGACGCTTTGGCCGCGAGGAATGCGCAGCTCGCCGATGTCCAGGATGGGCCGGGTCCCCGTGAAGCTGAAGACGACATTCCGCAGAGCGACCGCGTCCTGATCGATCGCACCTTCGACGGAGCCGCCGGGAGTTGTCATAAGGGATGATTACTGGGCGTAAGGTTTGACGGAGTCGCCGTCCATGTTGAAGGAGACATCGCCGTACGGACTCTGAATGGTTGCGACGTGCAGCTGACCGACCACCACGATCGGTTCGGTAAATGTCATCTTCGCCTTCTGCTTGCCCCTGAGTTTGACGTAGATCATCTGGTTCGGCGGCGGCGGCGGCACATGAATACACGCGCCGGCATAGGGTACCAGCAGAAACTCCGTCACCTCATCCGCATCGTCTTCAAGCGGAACCATGAAGCCGGGCACGGAGATGATCTTGTTATTCAGGTCGCGCGCTGGGGAGGGCGCGGTGACCGAAGTAAGCGTCTTCAGCGTCGACCAGCCGACCGTGACCGGTGCGACGGGCGCAGCCAGCAGCAATCCGCACGAGAGACCGAGGGCGAGCGCGATTGCTGAGGGCTTCATCATTTGTCATCCTATCGGATGCTCCGGAGACAAACTACGTTACGGATGCGGGGCTGGCGGCGCCTGCCCGGCCGGCGTTGAGAGCGGAAACTGCTGGCCATGCGAAGCGCCAAACGGCCGCTCGTTGAAGGTCGTCCACCGGCGCGACTGCTTCTGATCCGCGGAGTGCTCGGTCGCATCCCACGCATCTGCCGAAAGGCCGTTCAGGTCGTACACCACCTTGCCGTCCTTAAGCGTCAACTCGCACGTCAGCCTGCGCGTTCCCATCATCTTGGTGTTGTACATATCCATAAGGCCGAAGTTGCCTGTCTCGACCGAAAGCACCGCCACATCGGCGATGGCTCCGACCGACAGATTGCCAAGCTGTTCCTGCTTGATCTCATGCGCGGGATGCGAGGTCATCTCCGCGACCACCTGCGGAATGGTCTCGCCCAATGCCATCAGGTGATCGGCCACGCTGAGGATGTCCTTCATTGCATTGTTCATCGAGCCTACATGTAGGTCGGTGGAGATCGAATCCGGCAGATAGCCGCTTCGTACAATCGGCGCAGCTACCGTCCATGAAAAGCTTCCGCCACCAAACCCGACATCGCAATAGATGCCGCGCTTGCGCATGACGAGCAGCGCTTCGGACGCCAGTCCCGTCTGCGGGTTCTGCTCGCCGCGCAGCCCGGAGAAGCAGTGCGTGTAGATGTCGCCGGGACGCAGGTGCGTTGAGACCAGTTCGAGCAGCGTACGCTCAATGCGTCGCGCGCCGTAGTCAATCATCACTGGAACATCGGCAATGTTTCCGGCGATTACTGCCTGGTCGTAGGGCTTCCACTCCGGCCCGGTGAAGTGCGCGCTTTTGACGCCGACAATCACGCCCGGGAACTGCTTTGCCTTCTCGCCCGTGAGCTTGCCATCCATGTCGTCGAGGTTGTCCTCATACTTCTCTCCGCGCATGCCAGCGCCGACGATGTTCAACTCGGCGAGCACGCGCGTCTTGCTACGGTCGATCACTCGATCCTTGAAGTCGTCGAAGTTGCGCCAGCCGGAGCTACCCGCGTCGACGATCGTAGTCACCCCGGCGCGAAATGTGAAGCCATCCGGATAGACCGAAAAGTCGCCGGCATAGGAGCCCTTTTCGCCCGTTCCCGCATAGACATGGGTATGCAGATCGATCAGCCCCGGCATGACATACATGGATTTAACGTCGATGGTTTTGAGCGCATCCTTGGGACTCAGGTGATCGGCGACCGCGACGATCTTGCCATCCTTGATCCCTACATCGCGCATGCCGTCAATCTTGTTGCGGTCGTCGAGCACGTGGCCGTTGATGAGCAGCAGATCATAAGCCAGTAGATTCGGCGGCATGGCTGGTCCCCGCCCGCCTTCCTGCGCGGAAACCAGTGTGCAACAGAAAAGGCTGCAGCCCAAACACAGCGAAGCAAGATGCCGAACCATCATGAAAACACCCCTTCAGAAATCTCGTTTATGTGCGCACTATACCTTCGTTGCTGTGAAAGTCGCCGCACCATACTCGCCCATCTTCACCGCGCCCGAGAGCGTGCTTCCCATGGCGACGCCGGTGAAGTTGAACGAAACCTGACTCCCGTTCTGCTGCATCTGGCTGCTCAGCGTTATATGATCCGCCTGAACCGTGCCGTGCAGAGCGGCGTTGAAGATTTCGCCCTTCTGATCTCCTGATAAGGTCGTTCCACTTTGTTGCAGTACAAATTGCTGGTGCCCGACGCCTCGATCATAGTGAATCGTCACGTTCCATGTGCCCGCCAACTGGGCCAATGGCCCTGTAGGCACGGGAGGATCCTCAAAGTGGCCGGGGTTGCGAAACGTTTGCGCGAGCGCATCGGCGACCAGCTTGTAGTCACCCGGCTGCATCATGTATGGCATGATCCCGATCGATGAACTCATCTCATTCGGACGTTTGCCCGAGCCGCCCATGACCAAGATCCGCGGCGTTCCAGCATCCAGTTTCGCCACCAGCTCACTTCCCGTAATCCCGGCCTTTGCGCCATCCCAGCGAAGCGTGATCGTGGCCGCGCGATTCGAGAGATCGTCGCCTGGCATGTCTATGTGCGTGGTCATCGACGGTACGTCCTTCACCGCGTTGCCGATGTACTGAACCCACGTCAGCCACTGCCTCTGTTCCGCATCATGATCGCGCTTGTACCACATGCGCACGGCGGCTAACATGCCCATGGCCTCTTCCTTGCCGACCTTGAGCGCGCGCCCCCAGTTGTGGTGCGGTGCGGCGTTCCAGAACGCGGCTTCGCACAGATCCTTCGGTCCCAGCAGCACGCCCGCGGTCTGCGGTCCGCGCATGCACTTGCCGCCGGAATAGCCCACGAACGTCGCACCCGCGGCGAGATGGATATTCGGAACGAGCGGCTCTTCCGCCGCCGCATCGACGAACACCGGGATGTTCTTCTCCTTCGCGATCGCGCAGACAGACTTGATCGAAAGCGGGTCCTGAAACGCGCGTGGCCCGGAGATAATGTAGATCATCGCCGTGCGCTCGCTAATCTTGCCGCGCAGTTCGTCTGCGGTTTCTACCTCGACGATCTCGGGGCCTGACATCCGTACGCCGAAGTCGTACGGGTTGCGTGAGTACTTGGGGAGAATGACCTGATCGCGCACCTTCTTGTACGGCATCGCCTGCGATAGCTCCGGGTCCATGCCGCAGATGCAGGCGACCGTCGCCAATGCGATGGCGGCCTCGCAGCCGCAGGTGACGATGGCGCTGGGCGCACCCATGTGCTTCGCGATCTCGGCACCGACCGCGGCCATCATCTCGTCCATCTGCACGTAGTAGGTCGAGGCTTCGAACATCGCCTGCTTCACCTCCAACAGCGACTGCGAGCCGGAGATGATGGTGTACGTTCCACGCGCGTTCACGATGGGCCGAACGCCGATGCGCGTGAACAGATTATCTGCGGGCGTGCCAGTGTTTACCAACGATGCGGCGGACTTCGGTGTCTTAGCCTCAGCATCGGTCATGCCCGAGAATGGACCAAGCGCTGCTGCGGCGGAGAGAAGGCCGGACTGCTTGAGAACCTCTCGCCGGGAGAAGCGTCCAGACCAGCGTGACATTGAGAACAGGGCCATCGTATCTCCATCTGCGGTGTGTGTGGTTGCAGTAAAGGAAGCGTAAGTGCACAGCCTACAGCGAAGCGATGCAGTCGATCTCCACTAGCGAGTCGCCCGGAACGCCTCCCGCAGCGGCGATCGTGGTGCGCACCGGAGGCACAGCGCCAAAGCGGCCAGCGTAGGCGGAGTTCATGCGCGCGTAGTTGGCGAGATCGCTCAGGTAGACGTTTACCTTGAGGACCTTGTCCATCGAGGACCCGGCGGCGATCAGGTTCCGTTCAATCTCATCGAGTACATGCTTGGTGTGCTCTTCAATGGTTCCTTTGAAATGCGCGCCCACGCCAGCGATAAAGACTAGATTGCCGAAGGTGACGATGCTGTTGAACAGCGGACCTTTGGGCGCGGTGGGCGCAGTAGGCGTAGGCGTGCTCGAAGTCGTTGCGGCGGGTGGCGCGGGTGGCGGATGAATTGCCTTCTTCTCCCAAACGACACTCTGCTGTGCCTCCGCTGTGGGTGCGAGCGCAGCGCCTCCGGTCGCGGCAACGGCCGCTGCTGCGGCATTCTTCAAGAGCCCTCTGCGCGTCTGATTCTTCATCATCTTCTCCCTTTCTCTTGCTTGAAAGTTCTAAGCCTTCTTCGTAAGCGCCGCATGAATGCGCCGCCCTACGATCACGTCTTCGCCCGGCTGCAGCATCCACACGCCAACCACCAGCGTGTTCGCGTCCGACGGAATGCCTTGGTTCGGTGGGTTCCCGGTATTGGGGTTCAACTCGATGGATGGCTGGCCATTGCGCAGCGCCGCAACAATCTCTTGCGTTGTGACTCCGGTCACAGCGGGGTCGAAGTGGACCAGCAGGTGCGGCACATGGTTCGCAATCTTCGGCGTCACAGTCTCGATCCGCACGGAAGGAATATCCTTTAGCCTTTCGGCGATCAGGTCCGCGCGCCGCTGATAGTCGCCCTGCATCGACTCTTCCGTGTGCGATAACACCCAGTCCACCGCCGCCACCATGCCGACGATCTGCTCCTTTGCCACCTTCATCCCGCGGCCCACGCCATCGCCCGGATTGTTGTTCTGCGCTGCGAGATCGGTCAGGTGCTTGCGTCCGAGCAGCAGCCCCGCGTTCTGCGGTCCGCGCATTCCCTTGCCGCCCGAGAACGAGACAAGGTCGAAGCCCATGCCGGTGTACTTCCAGAGGTTCGAGATCGGAGGCATGTCCGCGGCCGCATCGAGATGACACGGGATGCCATGATCATGCGCGACCTGCAGCCACTCCTCGCGCCCGATCTGCGCCGAGCCCGCGATGCCCACTTCATCCTCGGCGGCGTTGAAGAAGTTCGTCATCACCGCATGACCCGCCTCACATGCGCGTTTGTAGTCGTCGATCGTCACCACTTCGGTCACGCGCGCGCCTGAAAGAAACATCGCGTGATCGTACCCATAGCGATGCGCCCGTTGCACGATCACCTGGTTCTTGATCATCGCATCCTGCGAAGGGTCGATCCCCTGCGGCATGTCGAGCGGACTGATCTTGTTCGCCGCTTGCATGCACGCCGCCGTGGCCAGGCTGATTGCACCGGAAGCACCGGACGTAATCACCGCCCCTTCGCAGCGCAGGCGTCCAGCGACGTACTCGCCCGCCTTGGTCTGCAGGTCGCGGAGCCGCACCGGATGGAGCGCCGCCTTCTGCACTGCGGCCAGTACCACCGGCGGCATGCACGCCGCGGTCAAATTCGTGTAGGTGCCGGCGGCGTTTATGATCTTCGCCACGCCAAGCTTGTCGTAGTAATCCTCGCCCGTCGCCGTTGGCCCCAGATTTTCCACCGAACCGAACGCACGCGAGCCACCCAGTGCCGAAGCCAGCGCACTAGCCAGCCCAACGAAACGGCGCCGCGAAAACAGGCTTGCGTGAAGCTGAGTCGATGCTCCCACCTGGGAATCTCCTGCGAGATGAACTGGATCAATTGATTGCACCGAAGCGCGGCCAAACTGTCATCGGGCAAATGTCATACCTAGATCCGTCCGAACTGCTTCACCGCTTCCACAATCGAGTGAAACTTCTCGATGTACGGCAGCATGCTGTGCTCGCTATAGTCCAGCTTCTGCGCCAGGATCAGCACTTCCGCAGCCCGCGCCCGCGGCACCACCACCACGCCATCCTGGTCCGCTACGATGATGTCGTTCGCCGCCACGCGTGTACCGCCTACCTCAACAGGCAAGTTCATTCCACCGAAGCGATAGTGCGAGACCGACGTGGAAGGCACCGGCCCGGTCGCATACACAGGAAAGCCGATCCGCTTCAACTGCGGCAGGTCGCGCACGCCGCCATCCACCACCGCGCCCGCAAAGCCGCGTGCAAACATCGCCGTCCCCATCAGCCCGCCCATGCCGGCGATATCCTGGCCGTCTTCCACCTTCATTACATACACCGATCCCGGTCCGCCGCTATCGATCGCAGCAAGCATGCCTGAGAGCGCGTTGGGATCTGTGTTCTCCTCTTTCTTCAACAGCACCGTGAGCGCGGTTCCCGCAAATTTAGTGGGAAAAATCGACTGCATCGTATGCGCCATGTAGTGCTTCTCATGCAGCATCTGCTCCTCGGCATCAGAGACAGACGCTGCCTCAACATGACGGTACGCCTCAAGCATCAGCGCCGGATTGCGCTCGTACTCCGCCTGCGTCATCGGCGTATCGGCGTACAGCTTGAAGCAGAAGGCCACCAGCAAAGCAACACAAAGCGCCAGGCCAAAGCGAATCGTCTGTCCGCGGCGCAACAGCATGGGCATCAGGTTCTCCAATCGATAGGCGGTAGCGAAATCCTAAGCCTTCTCCCCGAAAAAGGAAACTGCCGCTGAGCGGGGCTGCACTCTAGAAACAGATCTTTCCCGCACGCTATAAACGTGGCCAATGTTCTGCGCAGAGCCGGCATCTCTCACGCGGACTGCTAAGACAAGTTCCGCAAGGCGCGCCAGCCGATATCTCCACGATAGTGCATGCCCGAAAACTCGACCTTCTTCATCGCTGCATAAATTTTGCTGAGTGCCTCATTCAAGTCGGCGCCCGCCGCGGAGACTGCCAGCACCCGCCCACCGGACGTGACGAGTTGACCATCGCTGAGACGTTTCGTCCCAGCATGGAAGACAACTACGTCCGCAGGCACATTTTGCGCGCCCTCGATGGGCTTGTCCATCTCATACCTGCCTGGATAACCGGCGCTTGCGGCAACGACGCAGGCACTCGCCCCAGGCCTCAACCGGATCGCCACTGAGCCGGCGCGACCTTCGACCGCCGCCTCTAACATATCGAGCAGATCCGTCTCCAGCCGCAGCACGAGCGCCTCGGTCTCCGGATCGCCAAATCGCGTATTGAATTCCAGCACCTTCGGCCCATCGGCAGTCATCATCAGCCCTACGAAGAGCATGCCCGCAAATGGCACTCCCTCGGCGCGCATGCCGTCCACCACACGCTGCGCCACATGCTCCCGCAGCCACTCACTCATCTCCGGAGAGACCAGATCGTCGGTCGAGTAAGCGCCCATGCCACCGGTGTTCGGACCTGTATCACCCTCGCCAATCCGCTTATGATCCTGCGCAACCCCCAGCGTCACCGCACTTGTTCCATCGCACACCGCAAAGAAAGAAACCTCCGGCCCAGCAAGCATCTCTTCGAGCACCACGCTGGCCACCGCCGTCCCGAGCAGATCTCCGGAGAAAAGCTGCTCCGCCGCATGCAGCGCCTCCTCCTTCGTTGCGCAAAGCACAACCCCTTTTCCTGCCGCCAGGCCGTCCGCCTTCACCACAACTCCCTCCGGAAACCGAGCCAGCGCCGCTTCCATTTCAGCCATGGAACGGCACACCGCATACGCCGCGGTCGGAATCGCCCAGCGCTTGAGGAAATCTTTCGCGAACGCCTTGCTCGTCTCCAACTGCGCCGCAACCTGCGTCGGCCCGAACACCCGTACGCCCGACCGCTGCAGCGCGTCTACCGCTCCCGCAGCCAGGGGCACCTCCGGTCCAATCACCACCAGCCCCGGCTGTTCCTGCGCTACAAGCTGTTCGAGCGCACGCACATCCGCCACTTCAAGCGGGACACACCGAGAGAGATCCGCAATCCCACCATTTCCCGGCGCACACACGATCTCCGTCACGCGTGAACTGCGCCGCAAAGCCCAGACCAGCGCATGCTCGCGCCCACCCCCACCTACTACCAGAACCTTCATCTCTAAAACCTAGCACTTAGAGCATCTTCCCTGTAATGGGGTTCCCGAGTGAGGTGTGGGTGGCGTTTCCTTACGAGAAAACGCCTACAGGAAAATGCTCTAGCGCGAGGCAAGCGTCGCCGGCTCCGCCTTTTGCAGAAACGCCAGCGGACCTTCTTCCGGGCCTCCCTGATCCATCGACCAGCGACCGCGGTGCAGGTACAGAATCCAGCAGGTCACGGCGAGCTCCGGCTGGATTACCAACAGAGTCGCCAGATACCGCTTCGTTTTAAGAACCATCTCGGCGCTTCCGCGCACCGGACGACTGCGCCGCAGCGTTCCCGGCACCTGAGGCATCTCGTACATCTGCAGGTGAGCCTCCGGATGCTGCTCGCCGTAACTCCAGACGCGGCGAGCCACCTGCTTGGGCGTCATCAGCGCAAAATCCGCCGCATGGTTGCTCCGGACGATCCCCGGATAAAAGAAATTCACGGCCTCCGCCACGAAGTCCGCGCAATTCATCTTGTGCAGCCGGTACGCATGGCGGTTCTGGGCGGCGTTCATCGACGCAACAAAGCGCTCATCCTGCGCCCGGGTCGTATCCAGCTGATATGCGTACACTTTGCGCGAGTACAGCACCCCTACTGTCTCCCACCACTCACGGTCCTGCTTGATCTTTTCCGTCCCATCCGGAAAGTACGCGGCCAGATGCTCCCGGCGATACTTCTGACGCAGCGCATCGACAGTTGCGGCAGTCGTGTAGGGAAGAATCTGGTCCAACTGATCGGTTCCATACAGAAAATCCATCACCGGGGAAGCGATCCAGTCCAACTGCCCAATCTTGTCCAGGCGCGCAACTACGGCGCCTTGCGGCTCCCCCGGAACGCACATCCGGAGCTTCACCGGCCCATCCGCGCACACTCTGTCCAGATAGAGCGAAACATGGCCCACCGGCATGATCGTTCCCCAAGTTCCGAACGGTTCCCCGACCAGAACGGTAAGCGAAGCGTGAGCGAGCCCGCTCATCGGACCCCACAGCGCCAGGACAATCATTACCACCCGCGACATGCGGTGCACCCCTCGTCAAGATTCCTGCCGGACGACGAACTCGTACGCGTCCTGTCAGGTCGCTGTTACGATGCGTCTGGAATCTTCTGATTTGCCTGCGGAAGAAGCCTTTTCGCGCCCCGGCTTATCGTGAGCTTGGGTCCTCTCGCGTCACCCCTCGACCCTCCGAAAAGCAATGGGCATTGCACGTAAGTGCTATTTACTGATGCGTCAACACAATTTGTTACTTCGGTAACTATAGTTGTTTATTACGTTCTTAGATTATTGATAAGGCTGGACTTAGTCTTGGCCCAACCTTAAGGTTACAACATCTGGTTCAGCCAGAGCGACTTAGAAACTAACCCAAAAGACGTATCAAGAAAGGTTCCCCATGAAGCTCATCGCCCGCCTCTTCGCTCTTTCACTCGTCGTCACCGGTGCCGTCGCCTCTACCCAGATTCGCAACTCGACCAGCGATGTCATGGTCGGTGCCAAGATGGGTCTGTGCCCGCCGGCAGTCTGCCCTCCGGGCGGCACCAGCTGCCACTTGGGCGACTAAGCAGAAACTAAACTTAGGTAATCGGATTTCTGAAAAAATAAACTCGTGAGCCCTTCTAATGCGCTATCTTGGTGCGTGGAAGGGCATCGCGCATGACTCATTCAACATTCGTCCATTGTTTAATGTATCTCGAACCCATCGCATGTCTTGCGGGGTTGGCGATGATCCAATTGCGGCGACTTTGGTCGCAATATTTGCCGTTGGCTTCGTTGATGGTCGTGCGTCTTGCCGCGTTCAGCGTCGAAGCTTCGTTGATCTCCCTGTGCCAGCACTATCCCGTCTATGCAAACTTCATCTATTACGTCTACTTCTACGTTTACTGGGCGTTCTATGCTATCGAAGCAAGTCTGGGCTTCTTCGTTATCTTCAGGGTCTATAGCTTAGCCATGGCCCCTTTGAAGGGGCTGGAGCGTCTCGGCAGACTCATGTTCCACTGGGCGGGTGGGATTGCCATCACTCTAGCTCTCGGGACTGCCTTCGGTCCCCACATCAACGCCACCATCTATATAACCCGTGCTGTAACCGAACTCCAGCAAACGCAAAGCATCCTCACGCTCTGCATGCTTCTCTTTGTCTGTCTTGCCATCCGTCCCATGGGTCTGTCGCATCGCAGCAAAATTTTTGGAGTCTGCCTCGGTCTGGGAGTCACGGCTGCCGCAGATTTGATCAGCTCTGCTTGGCTCTCCCATCTAAAGTCGGTCTACTCGATTTACGCCATCTTCAACGGCTTGGCCATCCTGCTTTCCCTGTCCATCTGGATCGGCTACTTCGCCATCCCCGAACCCAAGCGTCGCATGATCGTGCTTCCGACCACCTCGCCCTTCCTGCGCTGGAATCAGATCTCAGCCGCGCTCGGCGACGATCCCGGGTACGTCGTCGTAGGAGACTTCACCCCTGACATGTTCGCCCCGGCCGAGGTCGAAATTATGCGACGCGCCACCCTGAAGATGCGTATGCCGGTAACCAGTTAAGCAGTTTGCTCTAAACGGCATCAGCCACCATAACCCCGAATGTCCAGATACGCACCGCGCTCTCAACCGAGCTACTGGGCGTCCGCCTTGAAAATCCGCTCTGCAAAGAAGTTCTCCACCTTCGCCTGATCCCGAAGCATCTCGAAGTACGCGCCTTTCAGCAACTGTGAGCGATTGTCGTGTAGTCCCTGCCGAATCCGTTGCTGAATCTGCGGCTCAGACACGTCGTGCTGCCCGGCCGGATCTTTCGAGAGCAGCTGAAAAATCACATACCCGCCGGGCTTCTTCGGGTCCTGCGCATCCGGAAAGGGAATGATATCGGTTACCTGCCCCGGCTTGAGCTTCGCGACGGCGTTGTAGACCGGAGGAGTTTTCATCAGATCCGGCTCCGCCATCGTCCCCATGTCGCCCCCGGAGGCCGAGTTTCTGGGGTCCTCGGAGAAGTTCATCGCCAGCGACCCAAAATCTTCGCCCGATTCAACCCGATTGCGCAAGGCCAGAATCTTCTTCCGTGCTTCCTCATCCGAGGTCGCCTTACTGCCCTGCAGATTTCCAGGCTGCGCTGATGGGGTAGTGGTCACCAGGATTTGCGCCAGGTGATACATGGGAAAAGCGTTATTGAACTCGCTCTTGTGCAGCGCATAGTAGCTGGTGATGTCAGAATCCGAAATCGTGATTTTCGAGTTGATCTCTTTATTCAGCAGCTTGTTGATCGTCAGTGTGCGCCGAATGTCTCGCTTGATCTCGTCGCTTGAAGTGTGGCGCTGCGCCACGAGCTGGTTGAACTGCTCCTCGCTGTATGGCGCCTTCATCTCGGCGAATTTCGCATCAACCTCTTCCGGAGTCGCCGTCAGATTCATCTTTGCCGCACGTTGCGCAATGATCTCACCAGGCACGAGCTGGTTGTCCAGCAAGCCAAGCTTCTGCGCATCCGCCTGCTCCTCGGAGGGTTTGGCCGCCTCCTCGGAGTCGCTGAGTTGAGCCTCATAGGCCCGATCCAGCTCCGTGCGCAAAATCGGGTGTCCGTTCACCGTCGCGACAACATCTGCCGAGTGGGTCGGATGACAGCCTGCAAATGCCAGTACAGTGGCGGTCAGAGTGAAAGCGACGACGTTCTTCGGCACAGGCTGCAACCTCAACTTCTATTGTCCGACATTTTCTTGCTTCGGGCAGGCCAACCGCATGCAGGCTCAGCGCTCCTGGGCATATTTGTGCGAGATGACGAACTGGATACGCAAGTCTAAATTCGGCCCCTTGAACTCCGCCGGCAGCGGAGGAAACTGTCCCTGGCTGGTAATGCTGCTCCAGGCCGCTCTGTCGATCGCCGGATCGCGCGTGCTGTCATCCAGATGCATGTAGCTCAGGCGTCCGTCGGGTTCGATCCGAAACCGGATCAACGTGCTGCCTTCTTTATTTAGAGGCGGTTCCGTCTCCTCCGGCAGCAGCGGAATCCAGGCCGCGCGAATACGCATCAGCAGGCGATTGATGTATGGACCGAAGTCGACACCCATGGTGTCGGAGAGGATCTCCGCCTGGCCGCTGCCGCCGGTATGTCCCACAGAGGTGCTGAAGCCGCCCGCGCTGCTCGCTCCATGACTGCTCCCGCCACCGCGAGCCAAGTCGCGCATGCTCTGCGAAGCCGAAGGAGTGGCCCCAAAATTCGGCCGCGGCGCATCAGGAATTGCCGACGACGGGGACGGGCTCGGACGTACCGGAACGGGTTTCGGCATGGGAAGCGGCGGCTGCTCCACGCGCGCCTGCTGCGGAGGCGTCATCGGCTGCGGCTTCGGTGCCTCCGGCAAGCTGCGCGGAGGCGGAGGTTTCGGAGCCTCGGCCGCGCGGCGCATCGCCTGCAGCTGCTCCAGCATCTTGCGGTCGAGCTGTCGCGGAGCGGCCTTCGGCGGCGCCGGTTTAGCCGATTTAGGTGTAGCCAGCTTCGACAAATCTTTCGGCAGGTCTAAGTACGTCAGCTCCTTTTCGTGCTGACGGATCGCGTCCGCCGGCATCACGATCTTGCCTTGGTGAAACAATACCCTCGGCCCGTAGAACAGGAACCAGGTCAGCGCCAGGTAGACGAAGATCGAGATATAGATGGCTTCGCGAAAACGCCCGCGTGCACGCTCGTCGTCGATCGCATCAAGCATCTGCAGCAGCTCATGCTGCTCCAGCTCGCCATACCGCCCGGCACGCACCTTCAGCGGAGCGACCTGAGCCGGCTCACGAGGGGGTGTCTGCGACGGATTGTCAGGCGTTTCAGTTAAGGGCATCGGGGCTTCTTACGTCAGACGTTCGGAACGGAGGATAAGTTCACCCACAGGCGCGCGTTCCCTGTCCATGGCCCGCCGCTGCCACGGGACTCACCTTTCCAGTGTAGTGGACGCGGCCGCGTCGCCCGCGAAAAGACGCGCTGCCCGGCCGCAATTAGACTGGGTCAGTGACCTCTGGATTTTATAGCGACTGCAAAGCCGTCGTGCTCACCATCAGCGATCGCTGCACCGCCGGTACCCAGGAAGACCGTTCCGGGCCGGCTGTCACGCGGCTGCTGCAAGGCGCCGGCATGCCCAAACCGCAAACGGCCACGCTGCCGGACGAGCTTGGCGAAATCGCCCACGCGCTGCGCCATCACGCCGCCCAGGCCGACCTCATCGTCACCACCGGAGGCACGGGCCTGACCATCCGCGACGTCACTCCTGAGGCGACCCGGCTGGTCTGCGACCGCTTCGTCGAGGGCCTGAGCGAGCGCATGCGCGCCGAAGGCATTCGACAAACTCCGCTCGCCGCACTCAGCCGCGGCGTTTGCGGTTGCATCGGCGAGACACTCGTCATCAACCTTCCCGGAAGCCCCGCCGGAGCCGAAACCTCGCTCACCGCAATCCTCGACCTGCTGCCCCACGCGCTTGACCTGCTCCGCGGCCGCGCCACCCAGCACACCCCGCCGCACCGAGAGCAGCCATGAGCGTCGCCGCTTTCCTGCTCAAGGTGCCGTGGGCGAAGATCGGCGCCTGGCTCCTTAAGGCCAAGCTGTGGCTGGTCGCGGTTCTTAAGCCGTTTGGCGTTTGGGGTCTGCTCGCGCTCTCCATGCTCGATTCGGCGATCTTCCCGCTGCCGTTTCTCGATCCACTGATCGTCAGCTACGGCGTGCAAAACCCTGCCA
>CAXSDM010000004.1:51273-53134 GCA_964235575.1 uncultured Acidobacteriaceae bacterium
GGCGTCTTCGAGATGCGTCCGCTGTCGTACTTCCTGGCCATTTGTTCGGGGAAGTTTTTGCGCTTCCTCATCGAGTCACTGCTGGTTATCGTCTACGGCCCCGCTATCCTGAATACGGCCTTGCACGTCATGCGCCAGCACATGAACCTGGTGCTCGGTTTGGTGATAGCGGTGATCTTCGTAATAGCCGTCTACATCCTGCGCAAGATCTTCGACCGCCGCCGCGGCATCGTCCTGCCGGTCGAGGAGGCGCAGCTTGAGGTTACGCGTGACGATGCGCTTTGAAGGCAGTACGCTGACTTGACGAACAAATCAGACGCGGATCAGACGGATAAAAACGGATGAGAGGAGATGCTTGACCTGCACGGGTTGACCTACACCTCAGCCGACATCGAATCCAGTCCCCTATGGAGCAATGAATGTAGGTTGCTGAGAGGTCGTTCATACCTTCTCTTATCTGTCTTATCCGCGTTCCCGCTTCATTTCTGTACCCGCCCACCCATCGTCATCTCCACCACCCGCTGCCCTTCCGGAGCCGCCATGTCCAGGATCACCGTCGCACCCAGCGGAGGCGTCCTCCCGCTCGTCCTCAGTAGAGCCGTGTCATATAAAAACCGCATATCCGTAAATGTTACCGCCGTCAGCGGATGCCGCGGATCATCATTCATCTCGCCCTCGGATATCACCGGGAACATCGACCAGTTCAGGTACACCTCGCCCAGGTACGTCCGTTTCGCCGCCAGCAAGGCCAGCGTAGTCTGCGGCTTATAGAACGTATCCGCCGGGCTGGTCGGCTGAACGAGTTCCCGATGCGTGTCGATCACCATCCGCTGGTAGAGCCTCGGCGTCTCCAGAACCACGTGCCAGACGAATGGATTCGTCGGCTCCGGACTGGCAAAGATCCGCTCCGTGTCCGGTGGCTCATTCTGCGCCGCGATCTGCATGGCTTTACCGCGCTCCGTAGAACGAAGCGCGTACAACGCCGCTACGCCCACCAGACCGGCGATCGCCCAGCCTCGCCCGGCAAACTTAGGCTTGCGCGCGCCCACCTCGGCGTTGACCAAACCAAACAACCAAGGCAGCGCCAGCGCCCCCGCCAGCAGCACGAACAGCACCGGCTCAACGAT
Organism: uncultured Acidobacteriaceae bacterium; assembly: GCA_964235575.1. Classification (GTDB taxonomy): domain Bacteria; phylum Acidobacteriota; class Terriglobia; order Terriglobales; family Acidobacteriaceae; genus Edaphobacter. Next base: position 52,401 of record CAXSDM010000004.1, read on the forward strand.
GAAGACGAACGAGCCCGCATACCAGCGCGGGTTGAACGGAAAGAACGGCCGGATCCCGTAATTGTTGGTCCAGTCCAGCAGCAGATGGCTCAGCAACGCCAGCAGGCAACCGGCATACAGCCAGCTCCAGCGGACCGGGGCCTCCCACTGCGGCCGTTGCCACCAACGATGCAGCAGCCAAAAGCCCCCTACGATCAGCGCCGCCTCTACCGGCAGGCCAACGAACGTATGCGTAATCCCGCGATGGTGCTGGAATCCCGTCACCGGCCCGAGCACCGACCACGCCGTATCCACATCCGGGAACTCCGCCGCGATCACCATCGCCGCCGTCGCGTATGCCGCCTTGCGATTTAGCCCGGCCCGCGCCAGCACCGCGCCCGTCAGCATATGCGTTACAGGGTCCATCTCCCTGAGCATACCTGCCCGGACCTCCTATACTGAACACCCATGCCCCGCTCCACCCCCGCCCAACCAATCCAGGACCAGATCGCCGCCCTCCGCGACGAGCTTCGCCACCACGAGCACCTCTACTACGTCCTCGACGCGCCCGTCCTCACCGACGCCCAGTACGACGAGCGCATGAACCGCCTCAAGGCCTTCGAAGCCGAGCACCCCGACCTGCTCACCCCCGACTCCCCCACCCAGCGCGTCGGCGGCAAGCCCGCCAACGGCTTCCTCAAGGTCCCGCACTCCCGCCCCATGCTCTCGCTCGACAACGCCTACAACCCGGACGA
>CAXSDM010000005.1:0-13280 GCA_964235575.1 uncultured Acidobacteriaceae bacterium
CGCAAGCACGTCCTCGAGTACGACGACGTCATGAACAAGCAGCGCGAAGCCGTCTACGGCTTGCGCCGCCAGCTCATGGAGGGCGTCGACCAGAAGCAGCTCATCACCGAGGACTACACCTCCACCATCCTCTCAAACGTCCTCGACGAAAACGCCCCCGAAAAAGGCACGCCCGACGAGTGGAAGATGGACAAGCTTTGGGAGTCGCTGCACGACATCTTCGGTGCCAAGTTGTCCGAGGGTCCGGATTCGATCGACTACGCTTCCCTCTCCCGCCACGACCTCGGCGAAGCCATCTTTGCCAAGCTCCGCGCCCGCTACGACATTAAGGAGCAGATCCTCTCGCCCACGCAGATGCGCTATCACGAGCGCATCGTCATGCTCTCGGTCCTCGACGGTCTATGGAAGGATCACCTGCTCGCCATGGACCACTTAAAAGAGGGCATCGGCCTGCGCGGCTACGCGCAGCAGGACCCGCTCGTCGCCTACAAAAAAGAATCCTTCGACATGTTTGAAGCCATGATGCTGCGCTTCCAGGAGGACACCGCGCGGCACCTCTTCCGCATGCAGATCATCGGCCCCGACGGCCAGCCCATCGAGACCGCCCAGCAGCTTGAACAGGCTCAGCTGGCCGCCGCCCAGCCTCCCGCACCCGAACCGCGCACCCTTCAGGCGCCCGCGCAACCCGCGCCACCAATCATTCCCACCCGCGCTCCCGCCACCACCATCGATGCCCTCGAGCGCGAGTTCCAGAAGAGAAAAGAAAGTGAACTCGAACAAAGCCGTCAGGCGGGAGTCGCCTCCGCCGACAACGGCACTGGCCCTCGCGTCCACGGCCAGAAGGTCGGCCGCAACGACAAATGCCCGTGCGGGTCGGGAAAGAAATTCAAAAACTGCCACGGAGTCGCCGCGTAAGCTGAGATCAAATGAGACATAGCTCCGCGGCCTCTCAGTAGCCGTCACTCTTCTTCTACTGCGTCCGCTACCTTGCCCTAGTACCCGGTAGTGAGCAGTGATTTGGCTTGCCATTTCGCGGCCATCTTTTTGTCCGCAAGCGCCTTAATAAAAACTCCGCCCACCACACTGCGAGCCTGAAAACCTGGACGTCTTTCATGCCTTGAGTTTGTCCAGCCCACCTGTTCTCCGTCTTTGGTGTCGTACCAGTCCGTCAGCGGAACCCGCGTTGGTGTCTCATGGATCCACTTGGCGATAGGATCCATGATCGCCTTAAACTCCTCCGGACTAGAAGCCAGAGTCGCAGTCCAGATCGACCAATCAAGCTTGGTGTAATCCGCGCGGCTATCCAAAGGAAGGCCGTATAGATTCAGCTTCTTCATGTAGAACGCAACCTCCGCGTCGCGCACGCTTGCGGGGAATAAATCATAAGCAAGAATCTTGTCCCAAATCAGGTTGTACTTTTGGCTCCAGGTATCCGGGCTATTGAATGCCAGCTTGTAGTGGTCGCCCTCGCGCGCCATCTCCATCCATTCCACCGCCATGGTCTTCGCAGTCGTACTGTAATTTTTTGCCACGTCATCCTTCTTCAACAAGCGAGCAAGATCGGCGTACGCCGCCAGCGCATCGATCGCCTTGATCGACAGGTTCGCATTATGTGCCATATGTCCGGCAAAATCGTCGGTCGTGAGCTGATTCTCAGGATCGAGTCCATTCACCTTCAGATACTCAGCCCACTGCGTCAACTTAGGCCAGAAGCGCGCGGCCAGCTTGGTGTCACCTTCTGCCCGGCTAACGGCATCGACAAGAATGAGCATGTTGCCACTCTCTTCCACCGGCATCTGATTCTCTTCCGACGTCTCGCCGCCGCCATACACCTGCCCATTGGCCAAGGGATATTGGCCCAGATCGTGGGGCGAAAATGGAAAGCGCCACCGCGCCAGGGAAGCGTATTCCAGTACAGGGAGCAGCTCCGCTTCGAGCAGCTTTGGCTGCATCAGCAGGAACAACGGTGCGGAGGGATAGAGCACATCCACTGTTGCGATACAGCCGTTCGAAAAGTTTTCCTTAGCAAAAAACATAGGATTGCCATCGACGTCGGCAACCAGCTTGTGCGCCGCAATCGCCTGTCGATAAGCAAGCACGGAAAGGGCTGCATAATGCTGCCCGCCAACCTTGACCAGGTCCGCCGTAAGGTCCGCATCGAAAGCTTTACCGCGTGCGTCTAGCTGCGCATACTGTCGTTCGGCTGCATCCAGCATCTCCTCCACCGGCATGTTGTTTCGCTGCCAGTAAGGGCGAAGATTGCGTTGCAGGTATTGGATTCCGTAGTCGTCGGTATAGGACATCAGAAGATGACGACTCACGGGCTGATTGCTGACTGAGCCAAAATCCATGACGACCGCGAGATGAGACGCACTGCGATCCACTGGGCGCGGCATCGGTATGGTATCGCTCGCAGCAAGCTTCCCGGTGTTAACAAACGTCTCCACATTGCGCAGAGCCATCACACTCTGCGCCGCCTCACTCTTCGGGACAGCCAGATGAAAGTAACCCCAATCAATGCGGATGTTATCGCCAGAGCGATTCAAAAGTTTCTGGTCCCGAGAGCCCACCGAGAGCACGTTGAGCATGACCGTTTGGCTGCGTGACACAGTGACATACTCACTTAGATCGTTCACTGCAATCTGCGGATCAACATCCATGAAGACCGAGACCTGGTGGGCTGCTCCATCGTTGCTCTTAGCAGACCATGTCAGGTACGTGACCGGTCTCGAGAGAAGATCAAGGTCGTTCATCATAGCCGGAGTAAAGAAAGATAAGTCCAGAACCACGCCCGCTTGGATAAATTCGTAGTAAGTATGCGCGGGCGTGATGGAGGAACTGGTCTGCTTCATCGCGGGAACCTGCTCGGGATACCTGCCCATAAAGCGATACGGCTTACCATCTATAGTTGCAACTCCTGTCAGCGACTGCACGGTGCCGGTCCAATGCGTCGTCTCGGAATCGGTTAGAAGGTCCGTCGTCGACCAGACGCTGAAATATGGATCATGCGTGATCAGCGGAGTTGCGGGAACCCGCTGTTGCGATAGGGCGGCACCGCTCAAACCGATCGCCACAATAAGGACAATAAATAATTCAGCTGACTTGTACATCCATTTCCTTTGCACTTGTTAGAAATTAAGTCGTGTCACAATCTGGAGAAAGCGTGCACGGTCCGCAGTTGTAATTTGACCGAACGTAGGGGAATTGAAGTAAGCAGTTCCCGCAGTGTTTGTTGTGACCGCCAGCGCCGAACTCGGATTCCCGAAGTTTGTATGATTGAGCAGATTAAAGGCATCTACTCTTAGCTGCAAATTGAATCGCTCGTAAAGCTTGATTGTGCGCGCAACCGAAGCATTGACGTTAATTTCTCCTGGACCGTCAATTGAGTTTCGGCCCAACGTTCCGAGAGACGTTGCAACTACCTGGGTCCGGGCTGCTCCAGTTCCGAAGAAAACTGGCCCACTTGGAGATAAAGGGTAGCTTGCTTGAGGAGCAGTGGCACCCGGCGGAGGTTGGAGATACTGCAAAGCAGCTCCAACTTTTTGGAGGCCAGCTTTCAATCCAAGGCTTGTGCCATTCGGCCGTTGGCTTGCTGCGCCGTAAAACTCGGTGGTCTGTGTGATGGTAAACGGGAAGCCTGTATGACCAGTCACGGCTTCGCTGATCAGAAAACCTCGTGTGTACCACGGTCCCTTGGTCGTGTAGTTTGCATTCTGCGTGAAGCTGTTGCGTAAGTCGAAGCTGGAGTCTGCACGATCCCGTGTTCTCCGGAAGACCGGATCCGACGGATATTCTCCGCTGTTCAGGCCAGTCGGTTGCGAGTAGTTGTACACACCGGAACCATCATCAATCGAATGGGACCATGTATACGAACCGGAGAAAGCGATCCCAGACGTGAACTGGCGTCGCGCTGACACCTGAAGGGAATGGTAGGTCGAACTTCCGACGTTAAAATAGGCATTGAACTGGCCGAGAGTTGGAAACGGGCGTGCTTGCTGGAGAGCAACGGTAGTGTTTGCCTGGGCGATCGATGTTACGAGTGCGGGATTGGGAAGATTGACGGCAAGCAAAAGTGGATTGTGCACAGCGTGAGAGCCAACATAACCCACTTCGAGGACTGTATTTCCCACGAATTCTTGCTGCACGCCCGCATTCCATTGTTCTGTAAGGCTAAGTGGGTTAACGTTCCCGAAGGAAGCGGAGGATACGCTGTAAGGATTGGCAACGGTTGCGGCTTGGATTGCCGCGTTAGGATTGTTGCTCCCTGGGATGCCAATCAGTGGTTGACCTTGCGATAACGTAAATGGCTGCGCGATGCCCGTTCCACGATTGTTAAAAGTCTGGTTGTTTTCATAACCCGGATAGCCAACCTGACCACCAAGATTTTGGAAGACAAGACCATAGAAACTTCCGTACGCGGCTCTAACCACGGTCTTTGGGTCTGGAGTAAAAACAAGACCTACGCGGGGGGCGAAATCCAGCTTAGGCGTGACGATGTTGAGCGAGTTCGTGGCATTCTTTCCTGCGATCAGGAGAAGTCCGGAACCTGGGTCGATGCGGCTATAGACATTATTTGCTATTGTCAAGGGAGCTTCATACTCCCATCGCACCCCAGCATTGAGTAAAAGCTTTGGCGTGACACGGTAGTCATCCTGGCCGTATGCTCCAACGTTGTAGTTGCGTCTTCCGGTCTCGGGCTGCGCCAGTCCGTAGGACGAGGTCTTGACTGCGCCAAGCAAGAAGTCGGCCAAGGCGTTATACGGATTGTTGGTAGCCTGACCCTTCGACGTCACGTCACCAGTAAACTGATAGCTTCCTGCGATTTGCACGCCGGGGTTGAAAATATTCAGCTGATTCTTTCTGAGTAGACCTCCAAACTTCAGAGTATGCGGTCCCGCGATCTTCGTAATCGACCCAAAGTAAGTAAATTCATTGCTGTAAGTACGTGAGTAGGAGCCTCCTCCAGTTCCAAGGCTGGAATACCCGGTTATACTGAGTTGGGGAATAAAGTTGGCAGGTGCCGTTCCAATTCCGAAGGTAGTCGTAGGATTAAGACCGAAGCTCGAAGGAATACGGACATCCACGTCTCGCGATGTGCCAAAGCCTAAGTTCAACACCAAGGAAGGCGAAATCTCCTGCGTGTACCCAAAGGCACTCTCCCATCCTTGGTCCGCGTCTTCGGCGTAGCTTCCGTTCAGGGCGTTGCTAATGGAGATCACAGCCGGAGCCGGGAAGATCTGACGAGTTACGGTGCCAAAAAGACGTCTTTTGTCATTGAACGAATGGTCCAGACGCGCTGAATAGATCGGCTGGATGTTCACGAGCGATTGCTGGGTAAAATAGTTGTTCGCCGTCGTGCCTTCCGCGGGAAGCGCCGCAATGACCCGTGCCGCTGCAGGATCGATCCTATTTGTGGGAATTGTGTTGTTGAGGAATGGCTGACCGGTAAGCGGATCGTAGATAACAGCGTTGGTTCCCAAGAAGTTTCCGGCTGCCGTCGGTCCCGCAGGAATTGTCAGAGTGGCCGTGGCAGCAGTGCGATTAATAGTCTGGTCGTAGTTGAGGAAGAAAAATGTTTTATTGCGCCTCGTGTAAATGCGGGGAATGTAGACAGGTCCACCCAGGGCAAAGCCAAACTGGTTGTAATCGTCTTTGGCCCGTGGTAACGGTATCGTTGGAAGCTTGTTGAAATAAGAGTTGGCGTTGAGATCGTTATTTTGAAGAAGCTCGTAAACAGTGCCATGGAGATCGCTGGTTCCTGAGCGTGTAACCGCCGTAATGACGGCCCCTGAGGTTCTGCCATATTCGGCTGGCGCCGTGGACGCAATAATGCGGAACTCCGAAATAAAGTCCGGCGAAGGAAGACGATTTACATTGCCCGTAGCTCCGTTAATGACGGAGGTTCCATCTAACAAGAACTCCGTATTCAGTGTCCGGGAGCCGTTGATTGAAAGCTGGGACGTGGAGAAAGCTGTGGGATCGCCCCCTTGAACGACTCCTGGTGCCAAGGCGATCAGTTGAGTGATGTCTCGGTTGGGAAGAGGCAAGGTAGCCACCTGCTGTGAGTCGATAACCGTACTTACCGCTGTTGTTCCATTTTCCAATTGCGGTTCTTCCGCCGAGTTGACGCTGACGGTGACATCCGAAGCACCTATTTCCAAGGTAATCGGGAGTTCCTGGGCTTGGGCCAGATCGAGAGTAATTCCGGAGAGGACCGTCCGCTTGAATCCGGCAGCCGCGATCGTGACATTATACTTTCCCGCCTGCAGTTCAAGCGCGGTAAAGTTGCCGGACGCATCCGTCTGTCCGGTAAACACGTTTGCCTTAGTGAGGACGTTAGTGATGACTACGGTTCCATTGGGGATGGCTGCACCAGTGGAGTCGGTCACCGTGCCCGACAAGCGCGAGGATGTGTTCTGTGCCAGGAGCACTGCGGGCAGCAGAATGGCGGCGCAGACTGGCATAAACACCGCGGCAACTCTCGAGCGCCATGGGGACATAAAGTGACCCACTTTTGTGTGCATTTGGGAAGTCAAACGCAGTTCCTCCGTATTTGAGCTAAGGGTCTGTTTCACGGTAGTCTCCTAGGACAATCTTTGCGATTTGTATAGCGCTATCATTCGGCTCCTAGCGTGGATAGCGCCCCCTGCAAGTCTGCGGCTGACCTAGATAGAGAGCTTCTTCCTTGCTTGAGCGTGCGCTATTGGATCACCTTCAATACGCGAAGAAGTCTGCATGATACCGGTAACAACTGTCAACTAAAACGTGTGCCGGCACTTTGCTGGAAGGGGCAGCTGGCCTAAACATAGACAGTAAACCTCGCAATGCTCTTGCTCTTAGTACGCTATTCTTATTAGCGGGCACCTTCATTGAGCAAGTTGCTACCCGGGAAATCAGCCGGAAGTGGGTACGAAGCGAGGTGATGGAGGTGCCGGAACGAAGGCCTCGAGAGAGTGTTACCTTGGCCGACGTAGCTGCCGCTGCCGGAGTGGCTCCCATGACGGTCTCCCGCTATTTGAACCAGCATCCGAATGTGTCGGAGAACACGGCACGTAACATAGCCGGGGTGATCAAGCGGCTCGGGTATACGCCGAATGTTGCGGCACGCATGCTCATGGGCCAGCCGTCCAATACTATCGGCTTGATTGTGCCAAATCTCGCGGACACGTTCTTCAGCGAAGTTGCTCACAGTGTTCAGGTCACTGCGCGCGAGCAGGGCAAGCTGGTGTGGGTCGCTTCCTCCGACTCGGACCCGGACATCGAGGCGTCGGTCCTTACCCAGATGAAGCAGCATCATGTCGATGGAATCCTGCTGGTTTCGTGCGGCAGTAGCCTCCAGCCGCGACACATGGAGGGTGTGCCGATGGTTAGTCTGGATCGTCCTTCTCAAGGCAAGTGCGATGCAGTGCTTGTCGACAACCGGGGCGGCGCAGCCAGGCTGGTCGAGCACCTTGTCTGGCACGGTTACAAACGGATCCTATGTGTGAGTGTCGATCCGCCTTCGATTTACACGATAGGGGAACGCATCGCCGGATATGAAGATGTCATGCGGAGACATCGAAGAAAGATCGTGGTGATCTCATCGCCTAGAGATAAGGCCGAGTTTAAGTCGCAGGTGCGCGCCACGCTCCACTCTGCGCATCCTCCGCAGGCGATTTTCAGTACCAACAACGTGACCACGATGCGCGTCCTCGAGATGTTATTCGAAGACAATCTGGTAGTACCGCGAGACATTGCGCTCGGCGGTTTCGATGACTTTGAATTGGCGTCGCTCATTCGTCCCGGCGTCACGGTGGTCCGGCAACCGGCGGCCGATCTTGGTCATCAGGCGGCGCGCCTTTTGTTCGAGACGTTAGACGCGAAAACGAAACGGACCCGGGGTACGACGACTGTCTTGCCCACCACGCTCGTCCTTCGCGGATCCTGCGGCTGTGCGCCAATCGTTGGCAACGCACGATAACTACCCGGTCTTCTCTCACAGACATTTACCGTAAGGATTCAGTGATCTAAAAAGGACCTCATCGAAGAGGCCCTCTCTAGATTTCTTCACTCCGTTCTGCAGCAGCAACTCCATCATTGGTACTTCATATTCGTGAGGTCCTCAATCAGTCCGGGGCCGGACGGGTGCCAGTCCAGCGTCTTGCGCGTCCACTCGCTTGAGGCTGGCATATCCAGACCGGCAAAATGTGCAAGCCAGCCAAAGTGTTCGGCGGCCTTCTCCTGGTCGAGCGAGACCACAGGGATGTGCAGCCCATTGCCGATAGTCTCCGCAATGTCGCGCAGTGCTACGCCTTCCTCCTGCACGGCGTGATAGACCGTAACGCCGGGTCCCGTCTGTTCCACGACCAGCCGATACAGGTGAGCCACGTCGGGCAGCGGGGCCGCCGCCCAGCGGTTTGCGCCGTCGCCCACATAGGCAGAGACGCCCTTCTGGCGAGCCGTCTCTGTCAGGAAAGGCACCAGGCCCTGCTTGCGCGTGTCATGTACCTGCGGCAAGCGCACAATGCCGACACGCACTCCGCGCTCGGCTGCGGCGCGCGCCGTCTGCTCCGGCTGCCGTGGGACTGCCGCGTTGCTGAGCGGTGCGTCGCTCTCGAGGCGCAGGTGGCCCGGTCCGCTGCTGGCGAGCCCTGTGCCGGAGGTAACCACCAGCAGGCTGCCTGGCGCGAGCACGCTACCCAGCGCCTCAATCGCCTTACGCTCATCCTCGCCGTTCTGCGCAAATTTCGACATGTCGTCATGGTTGAACGCGAGGTTCACCACGGCATCCATGCCCGTCGCTCCGCTGCGCAGGCTGTCGAGATCCTGCAGAGTGCCGCGATGCACCTCGGCCCCGGTAGCTTTCAACTGCTCCGCGCTGGCCTCGCTGCGCGCCAGACCGCGTACCTGGTGCCCTGCCTCGATAAGCTCCTTCACCAGCTCCGTCCCGATGAATCCTGTGGCTCCCGTGATAAAAATCCGCATAAAGCTTCCCTCCCGCTTCCGCTTCCGGTTGCTGCCTCGTCCAGGTTGATCTTTCTCTTCGCTAAGTGGAGACAATCTCCGTTTATAAGATAAAGGGAGACACTCTCCGGTTGCACGATTTCTGCGAAACTCAGGTATGCCGAAAAAGCAGGCCTCGGTTCCGGCTGTGCGGAAACCGCGCGTGGATGCGCAGCGGAACCGCGAGCGCCTTCTGGAGGTGGCACGCGAGGCGTTCACGCAGCACGGGCCGGAGGCGACGCTTAACGACATTGCGCGCCGCGCGGAGGTTGGCCCGGGAACGCTCTACCGCCACTTTGCCACGCGCGAATCGCTGATCGAGGCGGTGTACCGCAGCGAGGTGGAGAAGCTGACCGCGGCCGGCGAGCGTTATGCCGCCAGCTTGCGGCCGGTCGAGGCGCTGCGAGCTTGGATGCTGGTGTTCATCGATTACGTGGCGAACAAGCTGCTGATCGTGCCCGCCATGGAGACGGTGCCCGGAGGGTCCAAGCGGATGATGGAAGGCACGCAGAGCTTGATTCACAGCACCTTTCGTGGGTTGGTGGAGCGTGCGTTGGCGAGCGGCGAGCTTCGTGCGGATACGGATCCGGACGACCTGGTGCGCGCGCTCATCGGTGTCTTCCACACGACCTCGCTACCGGGCTGGGAGTCGAGCGCGCGCCGGATTGTCGACATTCTGATCGACGGCTCGCGCCCGAACGTTGCGTCCGATGCTCGCTGATGTGCTGTATCAGAAGGACGACCAGCATAGTTTCTTCACGCGAGGACGCGAGAAGTAAGTGCGAACCATCTTATCCACCGCGTTTTCTGCGAATAAAACAAGGTGATTCGGCCCGTTCGCCGGGGTAGCCGCTAAACTTTAGCAAGCACGACCCGGATGGATCGAGTGGTCAGCAGACAGTCGTTAGATCAACAGGCGCAACACAAATTCAGGATTTGGGGAGAGAACGAGTGGCAACGAAGAAGATAGCAGCGAAGAAGACAGTGGCGACGAAGTCCGCACCCACTAAGACCTCAGCCGGTGCAAAGGTGTCCGCTCCCAAGATGACCAAGACGCAGGTGATCCGGTCCATGGCCGAGCAGATGGAAGTTGCGCCGAAACAGATTGCGGCCTTCTTCAATCTGCTGATCGAGACCGCGACGACGCAGACGCGCAAGACCGGGGAGTTTACCGTTCCCGGCTTTGGCAAGCTGGTGAAGGCGCAGCGTGCGGCTCGCATCGGCCGCAACCCGGCCACGGGCGAGTCGATCAAGATCGCAGCCAAGACGACCGTGAAGTTCCGGGTCTCGAAGGCCATGAAGGATGCCGTCGTTCCACCCAAGAAGTAGCTGCCTGAAGCAGTTATGCGCCGGAGACGATCCCGGCGCATAACTGTCTGTATGCTTCCGTTCCGCATGCTCCTGGTACGGCAGCGAAACTGGTAACTCGTCGATCTAGTCTCAAGCGGCGGAGAGAACCTCAATGCGAGGGATTGCTTAGCTTAAGATGTATCCCCCCAAAAGCAAAATACCCGTCCAGCTTCGGAGCGCATCGCGTAACTCCTGTCGCGCTTCGATGTTTCAATCTGCAACGGATGCCGATCCGTCGCCTAGTGGGGCTTCTGCGTCAAGTGTATTCGCGGAGAGCTCTGTGCCGGCTGTCCGCCAACCCCAGTTTGTTGGTCTAGGACGCTACGTTGTGGCACAGTGTCTCGTCGAGCAGGACGAACACGCAACAACACACGCGCGCACGGAGTATCTTCGCAACGCAGGGGATCTGCTGGACGCGGTCAACGCGGAGGAGGTCTCTCACACCCGGCCTGAAGAACTTTGCGGGCACCTTCGATCTGACCTGGGCCTGCGTTGACCTGCTTGAAGGCAAGCTGGAAGAGGCGCGTGATTGGCTGAAGAAAGCCACGCCCTTCCTCCAGGCCGAAAGCTCCGATCCTTATGAACAGCAGCAGTTCAATCGCATTCGTGTTGAGCTTCAAAGGGCCACTCCGGGCTCTGGACATCTGACCCGCGAGCGCATGAAATGCTTGCCATGCAGCTACACCTACCGGGAAAATGCCCTGGACCTATCGTGCAGACAAGAAGCTGAGCTCTCTATACATCTCTATATATAGATGGAACTGGCCAGGGGACTGCCGAATCTTCTTGGCTGCTCAACCGTTTCGCTACTTGAATTTCTATGGCAAAGGCAGTCAGGGGTTTTGTCTGCCCAAGTGGAGTTCGAGGCCGGCTTCGGCGAAGATTGGGGTGCCGAGGGTCAGGATGGGGGTGCGGGAGACCTGCTGGCGACGGTCGGTCAGGTTCTGCGCGAGCGCCTGCAGGGTGACGCGGTGATTGACGGCGCGGCGGTAGGAGGCGTCGAGCTGGAAGAAAGAGGCAAGCGGAAATTGGTTGGCGGTGTCATCGAAGGCTCGTCCGCTGGCGCGCGCGGCCAAAGTCGCCTGACCCCAGCGGGGGCTGTTTGAGCGCAGCTGGGCGGTGAAGGACTGGCGCGGGACCTGCGGAATCCAAAGACCGACGAGAGAGGGCTGGACGGAGAATTTTGTAACGGTGGCGTCGGCGTACTGGTATCCAACGTTGGCGGAGAGGGCCTTGCCGGGACGCCAGGCGAGAGCGAGCTCGACGCCGCGGCTGCGAATCTGGCCGAGGTTTTCGCGCTGCTCGGTGAGGGTGGTGGCGGTCTGGGTAATCTCGACGGCGGAGACGGGGCGGTTCACGATGGTCCAGAAGTAGGTGGCCTGCAGGGCGAAGGGGATGCGGGGAGTGGGTTCGCGTGAAGCGCCGAGCTCCCATCCGGTGCCGCGCTCGGAGACGAGGGACGCGTTGGGCAGGGTGATCTCCTGGCCGACCTGGCCGGTGCGGTAAAGCTCATTGAAGGTAGGGGTGCGGAAGGCGCGGAAGGCGCTGGCGTGGACGGCGACGTGAGGGCCGAGAGCGCGGACGATTCCCAGGCGGGGGCTGAGGACGATCTCGGTGCGGTCTGGCGGAGTGGTGCGGCTGAGTGTCGCGGAGGCGAGGGTGGTCTGGACGATGCTGAGGTTGGAGGCGCGGTCGGCGCGGAGGGAGGCAGCGCCGGACCAGCCGCCGTGCGAGCCGAGCAGCTCGCCGAAGCCGCCGAAGAAGCGCTGGCGGGCGGTGACGTCCTGGAGTCCGTTGGGCAGGCCGTTGGCGATGGGGGTTTCGTTGTCGCTAGCCCGGAGGTCGCGCAGGTCCGCGCCGGAGACGAGGGCGAAGGGGCCTAGTTGCAGCGTGGCGTCCCCGGTTGCGCCGAGCTCCTGGGTGTGGACGCGCTGGAGTCGGGTGAGCGTTTCGCTGTTGCGGCTGGCGGCGATGGCGGAGAAGCTCTGGCGGTAGCCTTCGTCCGAACCGAAGAGGCGTCCGCGGGCGGTGACCGGTGACTGCGCGGGGGTGTCGAAGCCGCCGAGATAGCGCCAGAGGCGGGTGGCGTTGGTTTGGAGGGGCGTGCCGTTCTTGCGGGTTTCGTCGAGGAGGTTGCCGGTGAGGAAGAAGCGCTGGTCAGGGAAGATGCGGCGGCCGAGCTCGGTGCGGTAGCTCTGGCTGCGCAGGTTGGCGGGCACATCGACCGCACCGGCGAACGAGGGAGCGGTGACGACATAGCCGGCGGTGTGGATGGATTCGCCGGCGCCAAGAACGGCGAGGCGGGCAAAGACGCGGGAGCCGACCGAGGAGAGATCGGAGGTCGCCTGGGAGCCTCCCATGCCGGAGAGACTGAGGCTGGAGCCTTTGGGCATGACAGGAATGACGTCGATGACGCCACCGAGGGCGCTTGAGCCGTAAAGGTCGGAGCCGCCGCCGGTGACGAGGGTGACGGCCTCGATGGTGCTTTGGGGCTGCTCGGACCAGTGGATGTAGCCGCCGAAGGGGTCGTTGAGCGGAGCGCCGTCTTCGAGGACGAGCGTCCGGCTGGCAGCGGTGGAGCCGAGGCCGCGCAGGGAGATGCCTTCGCTGGTGGGATTGGCGATGCGGGATGGCGCGCGCCGGTAGAGCTCGAAGCCGGCGTGCTGGCGGAGGGACTCGTCGAGGGTGATGGCCGGAAAGTCGTGCAGGACCTGGGGCGAGAGGCGGAAGACGGTCTTGGCAGTCTCGCCGAGCGGCGAGGAGGAGCGCGTGGCGGTGACGGTGATCTGATCGGCGATCGGGGGTGGAGTTTGGGGCGGCGGGGCGGTCTGGGAGCGGGCTGCGATGCCGGCAAAGAGAAGGACGAGGGAAAGAGGGCGGCGCAGGGGATGCTCCTGGTGCTGGCAGTCTGGGTATCGGCGGATTGCTCCGGTTCGGGAAGATCGCCG